>JBBPZC010000030.1:0-9981 GCA_038199275.1 Actinomycetales bacterium | reverse complement strand
TCCCTGCGCGCAGACAACGACATCCCATAGTCCATACCCTCCAGCACACCAAAGCACTCGAACCTGCACCAGAGATTTCGCGAGCATTTCTCAAATGAGGCACGCACCCCATTTCGCGAGCACTTTAGCTGAGTCTCGTCGTATTGTCGACAAACACAGGTCAACATCAGAATATTGATTGCTGAACGCGTTCCGCGAGTGCTATGGCAGCGCCTTGTAAACACTGCTTCGATGAGCCACGGATAGAACCAGAACCCTAAGCTTGCCGTTGTCGAGCGTATAGATGATCCGGTAGTCACCGACCCTGACCCGGAGATACCCCGGGAATCCGGTCAGGGGTTTCATGCTCGCTGGCTTTGGATGCGCCGCCAGCAAGCCAAGCGCGGCAATAATGCGGACCTGCGCGGTTCGATCCAACTTCCTCAATTCTTTGGCTGCCCGCTGGCTCAGCTCAACGGAATAGATGGGCTCTTCAGCCAAGGGGAATACCCAGCTCTTGCGACAACTCCTCGAGGGAGACCGTCGGCTCACCGCCGGTGATTGCCGCCTGCGCCTCCTCGGCCGCCTGCGCGTCCTCCGCGTCTTCCAGTGCCTGAAGCGCCCGCTTCCCCAGCTCCACATCCAGAAGCATCATCGACTCCCGACCGTGCTCCGTGATGATAGCCGGGCTGAGGCGAGCCATATCCATGGTCACGGCCCACTGTTGCCGAGCCTTCGTTGCTGGGATCGATTTCATGTGCAAATTGTACATTTTAGCGGTTAGGAACGTCAATGACGGGCGCTCCGGTCACCCGCACACTGGCAACCTGCTCCGACGCCGGCGACCACCTCCGCCCAGACCGGGCCAGACAAAACGGGACCCGGCCGCAACAGCCAGGTCCCGCCGTCGTACATAAAGAAGGAAAGCAGTCAGCGCTTGCCCTTGTCCGAGCCCTCCGGGTACATCTGGACAACGGACGGGCGGGGAGCGCGCACCTCCCCGCGCTTCGGGGTGGCACCCTCGGCGACGTAATCGGGAAAGTACGAGGTGTGGGCCCCGTACGTGCCGTCCTCACCGGGGTGCTGGACGGCGACAAAGACCATGGACTCGTCGTCGTGGATGAGGGGCCCACAGGTCTCTGCGTCGCGCGGCATGGAGGCAAACTGCTCCACATTGCCGCGGTTGCTGCCCTCAAGGCCCACCTTGAACAGGCCATCGTTGTAGCCGATCACGCCCGGCGCACCGTCGGTGGAGATCCACAGGTTGCCCTGCGAATCGAACGCCAAGTTGTCCGGGCACGAGATGGGGCTGACCTGATCCGCCGGGAAGCCGCTGAAGTAGGTCTCCGTGTTCTTGGCCGGGTCGCCACAGAGCATCAGCAGGTTCCAGCTGAACGTGGTGGCGGTGGCGTCGTTGCGGCGCTCGGTGATCTCCACAACGTGGCCGTCACGGTTTTCGGTGCGCGGGTTCACCTCGTCGGCCAAGGCGCTGGCGCCCACGCCGCGTTTGGTGTTGTTGGTGCAGGCCACGTAGACCTTCCCCGTTGCGAGGTTGGGCTCCACGTCTTCGCAGCGGTCCATCTTCGTGGCCCCGGCCTTGTCGGCCGCCAGGCGGGTGTAGACCAGAACTTCCTGCACACTCATGCCGGCGATGGCGCTCTTGCCGTTGACGACCAGCGGCAGCCACTTGCCGGAGCCATCAAATGCGCCATCTGAGGGGAGCGTGCCGGAGCCGTCAATTTCCGCGGCCGAGTTGCCGGTGAACGCGGCGACGTAGAGGTCGCCTTCAGTCAACAGGGTCATGTTGTGGGTCTTGTTGTTCTTCTTGTACTTGTTCTTGGAGACGAACTTGTACAGGTAATCGAAACGCTCGTCATCGCCGGAGTACGCCACAACCTTGCCATTGTCTGCAACGATGACATTGGCGCCTTCGTGCTTGAAGCGGCCCATGCTGGTGTGCTTTTTGGGGATCGAGTTGGGGTCTTCCGGGTCAATTTCCACAATGTAGCCGAAGCGGTTCGGCTCGTTGCGGAAGTCCTCGCCGCGGGCATCGAAGCGCGGATCATCCAGTTCCCACGCCATGCCGGTGGCCGAGTTGCCCAGGCCGTAGCGGCGGTCTGTGTCGCTGGTGCCTTCGGTGCGGAAGAAGCCGTTGAAGTTTTCCTCACCGGAGAGGATGGTGCCCCAAGGAGTGGTCCCGCCGGCGCAGTTGCCCAAGGTGCCAAGGACGAAACGGCCCTCTTTGTCCGCTGCGGTCTTCACGAAATCGGTGCCCGCGACCGGGCCGGTCAGTTCAAATGTGGTGTCGAGGGTGATGCGGCGGTTCAGCTTGCCGCCGCGGACGTAATTCCACGGCTGGCCCTTCTTCTGGCGCTCCAACTCGACGACGCTCATGCCGACGGCGTTGCGGAAGATGTTGCGGCGTTGCGTCTTCTCGGCCTCGTTGGCCGGTGCGGCCGGGAACATGATTTGTGGGTTCACGTATTCGTGGTTGCAGACCAGCAGCCCCTTTTTACCATTGGGCTGGCGCAGAATCTCCAGGTAATCGTTGTTGTAGCCAAACTGCCCGGCCTGTGACTGCGGGGTTTGGTTGGCGAACTCAAAATCCTGCGAGTTATTGAACAGCGGATCCCCCCAGCGGATGACAGGCGCCCACGTGTAGCCTTCCGGTACGTTCAAGGCGTCGACGGCGGCGTCCACCGGCTTGATCGGCGCGAACACGAGCTTGCCGTTCTTGCCGTTGCCCTGGCCGTGGCCGTTGCCGTTATTGCCGTGGCCCTGGCCGTGGCCGTTTCCATTGCCCTGGTTGCCCTTGCCGTTGTTGCCCTGGGCCATCACCGCGGTGCTGAGCACTCCGGCCAAACCAATGCCCATCGCCGAGCGGCGGGAAAATTCCGTCGAGACGATGTCGCGGAAGTAGTTGTTCGTGGAGGTGTTGCAGACCGCCTTGGAACAGGCGTTGTCACACTTGAGCTGGCAGGTGACAGCACTGCGCTTGCCGCGGGTGTGGCCGAGCATGGGCAAAAGCTTCTTCAGATCGTTCATGGCGGTTCTTCCTAACGTGGATGCGACTCAGCCACTGTGGCAGGCCCGAGTGACAGGATGACGGAATTCGGTTGAACGGCAGATTAATAGGATGCGAACCATCAGTCCCGATGGAGTGGAGTCTCCGAACTCTCAACTACGCCGACGCACCCTGCGAGCGCCAAAAAACTCGACCACAGGGCCGTTGCCGGTGGCATGATGGGATTCATGAATGAGCCCACCGGTCCGGCCGCAACATTCCCGGCACCCCCGCTCCCTCCGGCGTTTGGTGTGCGCGCCCTGTTGAGCTTTAAGGACGGTCCGAACCGCTGGCCGGTGGGGCTTCGCGCGGCCATCTGCATGGGGGTGCCGCTGCTGGTGGGATGGCTCACCGGGGACATGTCGGTAGGCTTGATGGCCAGCCTCGGAGCCTTCACTTCCCTCTACGGCAGTGGCCGACCCTACCTCAACAGGGCCCGTTTCCTCGCCCTGTTGGCCCTCTCCTTCGCCTGTTCCGTGGCGCTCGGAATGAGCGTTGAATCCGTGCCGCTGCTGGTGGTGCCAACAGTGACGGTCATCGCCATGGTGTCCACTTACGTGTGCAGTGTGCTGCGCGTGGGCGGCCCCGGGGCCTACATGATCACGTTGACATGTGCGGCGGGCACCTCGATGCCCACGGCCGGGATGACGCCCCTGCATGCCGGACTGCTGGTACTCTTCGGCGGGACCGTGGCGTGGGTGGTGCACATGGTGCCAGCGTTTTTCCGTCCCCGAGGGCCCGAAAAGCACGCGGTGGCAGCCGCCGGCCGTGCCGTTGCAGCATACTCCCGGGCGGTCGGTACGCCGCGGCATTTGGGTGCCCAGCACCAGGCCGCCGTGGCGCTGAACGCCGCGTGGGACACCTTGGTGACTTACCAGCCCAGGCATCTTGCACCGGATGCCTCACTGAACCGGTTGCGCGGGATCAACCGGCGGCTCCATCGCCTGTTTGCAGTGACCGTGCGGGAGGCTGCACATGGAAAGCCTGTCTCGCCGAAGACCGCCGACCTCGCCGTTCGCTTGAGCTTCGCAGCAGCAGACAACCCTTCCGAAACGTGGCAGGGCGGGTCCATCCCACTGGGCGCCCCCGGCCCTTGGCGAGCCCTGCGAGAGGGCCTGCGTCCCGGATCCGTCTCGCAGCTGGTGGTCTTGCGGGTGGGCATCGCAGCCCTGGTGGCCGGCATTGCTGCCGGTCCCTTGGACCTCGAACGGGCTTATTGGGCCGTGGCCGCGTCCGTGCTGATCCTGCACGCCGGCATGGACAGGGTCCGCACGCTCCAGCGCGGTTTCGAACGCATGGCGGGCACCTGGGTGGGGCTTCTGCTGGCCGGCCTGGTCCTCGCCGTGCACCCGGGCGGCCTGTGGCTTGTGCTGATCGTCATGATCTTGCAATTCACCATCGAAGTGACGGTGATGCGCAACTATGCACTCGCCGCTGTGTTCATCACCACCGTGGCACTCACCATTGCCGCCGGCGCACAAAAGGTCCCGGACGTACCCGCCATGTTGCTGGCGCGCGGTGTGGACACCACGATTGGCTGCCTCATCGCCTTGCTCGTCTTTATTCTCATCACCCCGCGTGCCACGCCCACCCGGATTCCCGCGGCCATGTTGGCGCTGTTCACGGCCGCCCGCCCTGTGGCGGACTTCCTTGCCGCGAACCAAACCGGCACCGAGGCGGCGCATGAGGCCAGATTCAGGCTGCAGACTGCCGTCTTTGCGTTGCGGGAATCGTCGTCCACGGCGATGGGCGGGTCCACCTCTCAGCGCCGGGCTGCCGAGCAGAGCTGGCCTGCTGTGTCCACAGCGCAGACTCTGGCTTATGCCCTTTTGTCCGCATGCTGGCTTCTGGAACAGCACGACGGCGGGACGCCCGGTGAGGGGACCGCGGAAATTTCAACGGATCTTGCCCCGGGTACCGGAGGCGCCGAAGCCATCGCAGAAACGCTGGAAATCTTCGCCGCAGCGGTTCGTGACGGGGTGAAGCCGGCGCCGCTGCCGGCTTTGCCGCGGTTTCTTCGCCGGGAAGCCGCAGCCGTGGTCGGTTCACTGCCGCTGGACCAGCGCTGAACGCGTTGGCAGCGCTGCTCCCCACATAAACTACGGCACCGCGTTGCCGAATGCGGGTGGGGACACCTCGCCGCCGAAAAACGAACAGAACCCCGAACCGCCCCAGAAGCCGATGGACCAGAAGGACAACGCCCGCTGCCGGTCCTTGCCTTGATAGTAGGACTTGATCATGGCCATGGTGGAGGAGTTGATGCACGCGGCCGACCGGCCCTGGATTACGCGCCCGCCCAGCAGCATGGCTGAGGCCAGCACTCAGGCGTTCCCTGCCGATGCTGCACTGTTGGCGGGTCAGCTCTCCGTGGCGAGGTAGGCGAATGCTGCAACAACGTGAGTCTGCGTGGCCACCCCGAGCGTGGGGTCGATCGCTGGGGCGAAGAACGGCGAGTGGTTCGCCGGGATGTCCTGCGCCACGGTGCCGTTCTCCACCGCGGCGCGGTAGATATCCGAGGGCACCGACCCCACCGTCCAGTAGGTATAGGGAACACCGAATGCGTCCGGCAGACGGCTAAAGTCCTCCGACGCCGTCGCCGGTGCGGTTTGGTAGACCATCCCGGGTTCGAAGTGGGCGGTGAAGGCTGCCGTGACCTTCGCGTTCACGTCAGCGTCGTTGGTGGTCAGCGGGTACTGGTCGTAATACTCAAACTCGGGCTCCTTGGGAGACCCGGACGCGGCACATTCGCCGCGCACAATCCGCTCAATCGAGGCAATGACGCGCCCGCGCAGCCCGGTGTCGTAGGTGCGAATGTTGAGCAGGAGCACGGCACGGTCCGCAATGATGTTGGACTTGGTGCCGGCGTTGGAAGCACCCACCGTGACCACGGCAAACTGGCCGGGCATGGTCTCGCGCGAGACGATGGTCTGCAGCTTCATCACAATGGAGGCCGCCAGCACCACCGGATCCACGGAATTGTGCGGCATGGAGCCGTGCGCGCCGCGGCCGTGGACGGTGATCTTCACGGAGTCGCCGGCGGAGAGGATGGGCCCGGCCGTCGTGCCAATGGTGCCGGCCTCGGTCGCCATCACGTGCTGGGAAAGCGCGACGTCGGGCCGGGGCACCTTGGCGACCAATCCGTCGTCGACCATGGCACGGGCACCGGCGGCGGTCTCCTCTGCCGGCTGGAACAATGCAATGTAGGTTCCCGACCAGGAGCCGCGCCCATCCGACATGATCTTGGCTGCGCCGAGCAACGCGGTGACATGCACGTCGTGGCCGCAGGCGTGCATGACGCCCACAATGGCGCCGTCAGTGTCGGTGCCCGTATCCGTGGAGGCGTAGGCCAGGCCGGTCGCCTCAGTCACTGGCAGGGCGTCAATGTCGGCGCGAGCCAGCACGCACGCGCCCTCACCGTTTTCCAAGACACCGACGACGCCGGTGCCCCCGATCCGCTGGACCGCGTACCCCCAGCCTGCGAGCTTTTCTTCGATGGAAGCGGCGGTGGCCTTCTCCTGCCCGCTCAGTTCCGGATGCTGGTGCAAGTGCTTGTAAAACTCACGCTGCCATTCGAGCTCTCGATCCAATGTTGCGAAAACGGCTTTGAGTTCTGACATGTCTCCACCTCACTGTTCGGCGCGGGTGTCGCTGCCGTGCAGCAGCAGGACCGCTCCCCGATTGCCACGTTAGGCCTTGTCACTGGGCGTGTCCATACTTCAGGGCGCTGGGATGATTGAATAACAGGCCGGGGGTCAAAAGGCGTCTGAGAGACCCTCGTTGAGGTCCTTCCAGCTAAACGCCTTTGGATCAACAGCCTCGCCGTCAGGCAACCTGAGCCAGTCACGGTAATGCCCATGGTCCGGGTGAGTGGGATCATTGGCGGCCTTGACCAAATTGGCCCAGCCCCACACGCCGCCGGAATCCTCGAGGGGAGCCATGCCCCGTCCTGCCGTGCAACGGACGGTCGGGGCGTTCGGATCGGCCGGCAGGATCTTTTCCACCACGATCTTGTGCTCCCAGTCGTCCCCAAAGTCATAGGTGTAGACCATCGATGTGCCTTCCGCCGGCAGAACCTGACCCAGCGTGAAGTCATCTTCGTCCAGATCCGGGTCCCCATAGGACTTGGCTTCCAGCGCACCATAGACATCTCCCCCGCGCCCGCCAACCTGGAAGCCGTGCAGGTGGCTGCCATCCCAGTCAAAGGCGTCCTGCAGGACCTCGTGCAGCGTCCCCAGGTCCATATTCGAGCGCACCAGCAGCCGGCGCCAGATGGGTGGTGAGGCATGGTTGAGCGATATCTTCAGCTGGTAAATGTTTGCTGCCAAGCGCTTGGCTTCACTCTCCGCCGGACGGATGATTTCAATCGTGACGTCGTCGCCGTCGTTGAAGTCGTCGAATTCGTCGGAGTCGGAGTCGGAGTCGAAGTCGTCGGAGTCGTCAGCAATCTCAGTCCGTTCCATGAGTGCTGCCACGCGGGCCCTGATGACGGGCTGTACCACAACGTGCTTGTCCGTGCTGATCAGCCCCAGTTCACTCATGTAGTCGAGCCAGTCACGAACCGCCTCGCCAACGATTGTCTCCAGCAACGTACCGCCGTCCGGACTGGCCAAGGCGTGCACTTGTGCGAGTTCTGGCGGCTCCGCTGAACTGGCCGCCAGAAGCAGGGCAATCTTGGCCATGGAGGACTGGTAGACAACCGGGTCCCTGATGTCCCCCTCGCTGACAGACGATTCGAGGAAGCAGGTGGTGAAGTCACGCAGCACGGCCAGCCGGGCTCCGCGTTTCCCGTCGAGAAAATCCCGTGCCAGGAGTGTGGGCTTGGCGGTTGATGCACCGACCTCAGTCAGGCAGGCCGTCTGCATGACGTCCCAAAACATGGCCAGTTTCGGCTCGTCAAGCATGGCCTTGACGGTCCGGACCGAAGCGCTGGCGGTGTCAGCAAACAACGTGACCTGACCGCTCTTGGCCGCTCGGGTTGCTCCCCTCACGGAAAGCCCGATGGCAGCGGCCGCACCTTCAATGTCCTTCAGCCTCAGGGCACCGGTGGACGTGACCTCCTTACTCTTGCCAATCCACCGCAACAGCGCCTCCATACGCTGCACCAACACGGTGCCCGCGAGCCCGATAAGTTCTTCGGCATCCGTCAGGTTGGGGACGTCAATGTCAGGCAGCTCGTCGTCGGCAGCGTCGTGGAGCGTGGCATGAATGGTTCCCAGGTCTGCAGCCGCTCCGGTCCACGCATCGGTTCCGCGCAGGAAATCCACAAACAGGTGGATGGATTCCCACAGGAGCGCAGCGTTTTCGTCAGTCTCCGGGTCCATGCCGCCCATCAGCCGGGCCAAGGAATCGTCAAAGGCCCCCGGCTCAAAACTTGTAACATCGGAGGCCGGGGTGATCTCGAAATAAATCTTGGCCAGTTCGGTGACATCGGCAAGCATCTCCAGCGCCTCCTCGGCGTCGACGTCGGTTTCCCGTTCACACCAGTCCACGAATGGTTTGGTGACTGCCGCCACGGCGCGCTCGGCACGCAGGGTGCTGACGGAGGTGGAGCTGCGGGTCTGCGTGGAGCGGGTCTTGGATTTCTTGGAGTTCTTGGCCATGGCGCAATGCTTCCACACGTCGCAGCCATGAGCCATCATCGGCGGACCACCGCTTTCCGTTCGAAGCCACTGAGACTACAATTGGCTTCATAAGATGACTACATTTGAGAGGTGGCGGAAATGGGCGTTGGCATCCGGGACTTCAAGGCTCACCTGAGTCTGCATCTGTCCCGCGTTCGCTCGGGTGAAACCATCACGATCACCGACCGCGGCAAACCTGTGGCCCAAGTGGTGCCCATAGGGGACGAAGATGCCCTTGAACGACTCATTGCCCAGGGCAAGGTCACGCGAGCCGCCGAAGCCAAGATGCCCTCCCGGACCCCCTTGGACATGGGAGCCGCGGTCAGTGATCTGGTGGCCGGACAGCGTAGGTGATCACGTACTGGGATACCTCGGCGTTCATTCCCCTGCTCGTCGCAGAGCAGGGCTCGGTGCTGTGCCGGGAGCTTTGGGATGGTTCCTCGGCAGTAGTGTCCACCCGGCTACTGTTCGTCGAAGCTGCCGCGGCACTGCACCAGGCCCACCGCCTCGGACGGATCGACCGGGCACAGCTCGAGAGCTGTCTGGCGGGTCTGGACGAATACTGGGAGGGGTTCGACGTCGTTGAACTCACCGGACCGCTGATGCACCTCGGGGCCGAGGCGGCAGGCCGCCATGGATTGCGCGACTATGACGCCGTGCACTGCGCGGCAGGGCTGCTCATTGCGCAAGACCCCTCCGCAGTTCTCATATCGGGTGACGCACGGCTGCTCTCCGCATGGCAATCCGATGGGGCAGCGACGGCGGCGATCTCCTAAAAGGCCGCAACGGCCCCGGCAAGGTGGGGCCGCCGCCCCAGGCGAGGTGTCCGCCGTCGTACAGGCCACCGCCAATGAACGAATGTCAGACCCTGCGCCTACGATGGACAGTAAAGCAATTGCCCTGTTGGGAGCTACGGACATGGACTATTTTTCAATCAACTCGCTGCGTGAGAACCACGCCGGTT
Organism: Actinomycetales bacterium; assembly: GCA_038199275.1. Taxonomy (GTDB): domain Bacteria; phylum Actinomycetota; class Actinomycetes; order Actinomycetales; family Micrococcaceae; genus Specibacter. The sequence continues at coordinate 353 of JBBPZC010000030.1, read as the reverse complement.
GGTCCCTGTTGCGAGCCCAGCATGCGCCGCTGGCCGTGACATTTTTCATGACCGCATTTACCGAGCCCAACCAGCGCAATTTGGGCCGGCAGGACCTTATTGACGTCCTGGATGATGTCCTGTTCAGCCTGCGGGATTCCCTGGGTGAGGACCGGTTTCCGCGATCGGCCGGCGAATACCTGGACGACTGGGCGGAACCGGCCAAGGCGTGGCTGCGTAAATTCTATGCCGATGGCCGCGACGAACCCGTCTACGATCTCACTGCGTCCACGGAGGACGTCATCCGATGGGTTGAATCGCTGCAGGGCCGTGATTTTGTGCCAACCCAGTCCCGGCTTTCCAGCATCTTCAAC
>JBBPZC010000029.1:0-20352 GCA_038199275.1 Actinomycetales bacterium | reverse complement strand
CGTCAGGGTCGCGTTTGTTTTACTTGTTTTGGCCAAGAAGATATGGTTATGATGGTTTAAGATAAACAAGGCGATGTAGCGCAGTTGGTAGATCGGTAGACTGAAAATAGAAAAGTCACCGGATCGACGCCGGTCGGAGCCACCAGTAAGACCCCTTAGAAATAAGGGGTCTTTCTTATTTAACAACCCGCGGCCGTTGTCTGGGGTTGCCGGGTACCCGCAGCACTGTACTGTTTGCTCGCGCGGTGCATCCGTCCAGGGCGTTGCCCCTCAACTACGCTGTACATAGGCTTACCGTAGGAGAAATAGAAAGGGCGCGTTCATGGATTCGAACAACCAGGTACAACCGGTCGCCGTAGGGCAGGACGGCACCCAGGGCCGTACTGTCATTGCTGACACGGCTGTGGCCAAAGTAGTTGGCATTGCGGTGCGAGGAGTTGCCGGTGTTCATAGCCTGGGATCCGGAGCGTCCCGATCCATCGGCGCCATCCGTGAAGTTGTTGGAGCCACCGATCTCACCCAAGGTGTACGCGTCGAGGTGGGCGAGTCCCAAGTCGCCGTGGACATCATCTTGAGCGCCGAGTACGGCTACCCGTTGCAGGCGCTGGCCAACACAGTGCGTGTGGCCGTTTACGACGCCGTGGAAGACATGGTGGGGCGCAACGTCATTGAAGTGAACATTGAAATCAGCGACGTCTTCATCCCCTCACCGGATACAGAGAAGCCAGCCACCCGTCCCCGGTTGGGCAGCTTTGGCGGTGCCGCCGGAGCCGCGGCGGCTGCAGCCGCCGGCCCTGCCGCCGCCAGCCCGGAGCAGCCGCGAACACCGGTGATAAGAACCGACAAGTACGTCGGGCCGAAGGAAGTAGGGGAGCAGCCGTGAATCTCAGCGTGGTGTGTGCAGCGTTCGGTGCGTTCCTGGCCTTCATGGGCTTCGCCTTCGGGTTTTGGGGCTTTATCATTTCTGTAATTTTCATCGCAATCGGGGCGTTCGTTGGCCGGGCAGCCAGCGGCAAGCTTGACTGGCGAGGGGCTTTGGACGCCCTGACTGGACGGCGCTCATCGTCGTGACACAGACCCCCGTCCACTCCATTGCAGTTCCTGGCGTCCCGCCGGGCGGCACAGTGCGCAAGTCCGCCGTGTACGCCGGCCACAATCGGATCAACACCCAGGCGCTTACCTCTGTGGCCAAAGTTGCCGCGGCAGAGGTTCTTGCGGTGGCGCCCGGGCAGGTTCGGATCAGTTGGTCCGATGAAGCGGGTGCGTTGGCTTTGCACGTTTCATCAGCCATGGGGGCGCCCTCCTTGTCCCAGGTCCGGCAAAATCCGGCGCGGGTGGCGCAGACTGGCGGCAGCATTCTGGCCCGCGCCACAGCCGCCAAGGCCCTTATTCTTGACCAGGTGGAAAGGCTGACGGGATCCACCTTGAGCAGTGTGGACGTCCGTATTTCAGGCATTCTGACCCGTGACGACGGACGTGTCCTGTGAGTACGTTCATGCAGAGCGTCCTGCGCAGGGAAACCCGCTCGCCACGATCGGCGCTGGCCGTTGTGACTGCCATCCTGGTCACTGCGGTCTCCATCTACTGTCTGCTGGAGATGTTGTTGGCCGGCCTGGGTCAGCCCACGTGGCTGGTGGATCCCATTTCTGCGGCACAGTGGGTGGCAGATCTGCCCGGCCCCTACTCCAGACTGCTCATGGGAGCCGCCGGAGTGCTGATCGCTCTCGTGGGGCTGATCTTTCTCGGTCAGGGGCTGGCGCCGGGACGCAGGGCCCGGCACACGATCGCGCATCCACGCGTCGCCGTTGTCGTCGACGATGAAGTTGTTGCCTCCGCGCTGGCCCGAAGTGCACGCATGGCCGCAGCCGTCACCCGGGAGCAGGTCATGGTGGTGGTTTCGGCCAAGGCGGTGCAGGTCAATATTCGGCCCACTTCAGGGATTCGGCTCTCCGAGGCAAATATCAAGGCAGCCGTCGAGTCCGAGCTTGCCGCCATGGATTTGAACCCCAGCCCAACTGTCACGGTGAAATTGGCCGACAGCGGGGTGATCGGGGTATGAACGGCACACCGCGATGGCTCAATCGCTTCATTTTGATCCTGCTCGGCTTGATCCTGACTGTTGCAGGGATAGGCCTGGTAGTGCTGGTGACGATGCCGGCGGCGGCCCGCTGGTGGCAGAACTATGCTGGCGCGCAGGTGGATTGGCTGCGGAACTACGAGGCCAACACGCGGCTGATCGTCACTTCGCAGAGTTGGATTTGGTTCGCCGCGGCGGCCTTCTTCCTTCTGGTCATCATTGTGATGATCGGCTGGATCGCCAACCAGGGGAAGGGGCGTGCCAATATTTTGCTGTCCTATCCCGGAAACGTGGACGACGACGGTGCCGCCGGAGCGGTCAAGCTCAGTTGCGCCGTGGCCGAGCAGGCGTTGAAAAGCGCTTTGCTGGAACGTGCAGACTTGATCAGTGCTTCCGTATCCAGTTACGACTTTGGCGGAGCCACGGCGCTAAAGGTTCGGGTACTGCCGCGGCAAGGTGTGGCTCCCCACCATGTCGCCGCGGAGATCAGTGAGTTGGTGACGGCTTTGGATGACTTGCTGGGTGTTGAGGTGCCGGTTCTGCTGAGCATCGGCGCGGCGGCCCGCTCACGCTTCACGAAAGCCGACAGAGTCCGCTAGTCTCATTTTTAGCAACACCCTTGGGTGCTTCATGCCCACGGGCCGCAAATATTGCTTCGAGGAGTGGACCATGACTGAAAATAACGAAGGTAAGCCCATGGCGGACGCAATGGAGAACGCGAAGGATTTTGCTGGTGACGCCGCAGCGAAGGCGAAGGATTTTGCCGGCGACGCTGCCGAGAACGTGAAGGAATTCGCAGGCGATGCCGGGGAGAATATCAAGGAATTTGCTGGCGACGCGGCTGAGAACGTGAAGGAATTTACCGGTGACGCGGCCGGGAACGTGAAGGAATTCGCCGAAGAAGCCGTCGAAAACGTCAAGGGTCTCGGCGCCAAAATTGCCGGAATCTTCAAGCACGACAAGTAACTATCTGCGTTAAACGCCGCTGGCGACCGCCCCTGAACAGGAGTGGTCGCCAGCGGCGTTTGTGAGCTGGGCCAGGCCGGCTAAGCAGCCAGCCAGACGGCTGCGTTGGGTGCCAACATCGCGCTTTGGACGGCTGTTTCCATGCTGGCCAGCAGCACCCGCGCACCCTCCGGCAGCGCCAAGGGGGATTGGCTCATATTGGCCACCACGCTCACGTCTTGATTTCGGAACGCGAGCACTCCTGCGGATGGATCATGAAGGCTGTCCCAACGGTGGTTCCCATCGCCGAGTGCATGCGCAGCACGGCGCCGCAACGCTTCCCGGTACAACTCCAGCGTAGAACCGTCGACGCCGCTTTGCCGCTCTGCCGCATAGTTGGCGAAGGCAGCTGGCTGGGGCAGCCAAGGAGCGGCATCCCCCAAGCCGAAGCCGAGGCTGGCTCCGCTGGCTTTCCACGGGAGAAGCACCCGGCAACCGTCACGCCCACGCTCAACACCACCGGTGCGGACGAAGGCTGGATCCTCCCTGTCTGCCGCGTCGAGGGTGGTATGTTCCGGAAGTCCCAATTCCTCGCCCTGATAGAGGTATGCGGAGCCCGGCAGCGCCAGCATGACGAGCGTTGCCGCGCGGGCGCGAGCCAGTCCCAGCTCCTCGTTGGGCTGCTCATCTTCTGCGCTGATGCCCTTGGGGAAAGTGGTCGGATCGATGAGGCCGAACCGGGTGGGATGACGGACGGTGTCATGATTCGACAACACCCAAGTGGTAGGAGCCCCCACAGTGGCGTTGGCGGCCAAGGATTTTTCAATGGAGTTACTCATGCGCGTGGCATCCCAGCCAGCCACAAGGAACTCGAAGTTAAACGCCTGCTGCATTTCATCGACGCGAACGTACTTCGCCAAACGCTCGGGATCCTCAACCCAGGCTTCGGCAACCAACATGCGATCGCCGTCGTACTCCTTCAGGACGCGGTTCCAAGCCCGATAAATTTCATGCACGCCGTCCTGATCAAAGTACGGCGACGGCGGATCCATGGCCGGCTTCTGCTGATGCGCAACGGGTTCGGCACTGGCTACTTCAGCAGTGGCGCTTTCATCACCGGAGACCATTGCGGTACTGCCCGCCCAGTCGGGCAGGCCCGCCGTCTTGACCATCCCATGGGCAACGTCGACGCGGAAACCGTCCACACCGCGGTCAAGCCAGAAGCGCAGCACCGATTCCATCTCTTCATGGACCTCGGGATTCTCCCAGTTCAAATCCGGCTGCTTCGTGTCGAACAGATGCAGGTACCACTGGCCCGGTCCGGTGTTTTCCGTGACCCTTGTCCAAGCCCGGCCGCCAAAAATGGAGTTCCAGTTGTTCGGCGGCTCGTCACCGTTGGGGCCCGTGCCGTCGCGGAACATGTACCGCTCGCGCGCCGGAGAGCCGGCGGGGCTGGCAAGTGCCTCCTGGAACCAGACATGCTCATCGGAGGTGTGGTTTGGCACCAGGTCCACGATGACGCGCAGACCGAGTTCATGGGCGCGCAACAGCATCTTGTCAAAGTGGACCAGGTCGCCAAAGCGTGGATCCACCTGACGGTAATCTGCCACGTCATAACCGGCATCCGCCTGGGGCGAAAGGTAGAACGGTGAGAGCCAGATGGCGTTGACGCCCAAGCCTGCCAGATACCCAAGTTTGGCCGTAACACCGGACAGATCACCCATTCCATCCCCGTTGCCATCGGCAAAGGAGCGCGGATAAATCTGGTAGATCACGGCACTACTCCACCAGGGTGCGGTGGTGGGGGGCTGAAAAGTCGTCAAAGGCTCCTCCTGAAACAAATAAGTAACGAATTGATGTAAGCGCTTGCACTATTCCACCACATTTCATTAGTGTGAGCTACACCACCCACGAGAAGCGCGTGAGAACCGTGTGCGTTACAAGTGGAGAGACTTCGTTTCAAGGAGCATGAACATGGCTAACAAGATGTCAAAGACGTATCTTTCACTGGCAAGTGCTGCAGTTCTGGCGCTGACACTTTCCGCCTGCGGAGGCGGCGGAGGCGATGGCGGCGGCGGGGGAGGAGCCGCAAGTGAAAACCTGGACGGGCGCGGACCCATCACGTACGTGCAGGGCAAGGACAACTCTGACGTTGTTCGCCCGCTGATTGAAAAGTGGAATGCGGCTCACAAGGATGAGAAGGTCACCTTCAAGGAACAATCCGACAACGCCGATCAACAGCACGATGACCTGGTGAAAAACTTCCAAGCCAAGAACGTTGATTATGACGTGGCCAGTGTGGACGTCATCTGGACGGCGGAATTTGCCGCAAAGGGCTGGTTGCAGCCCTTGAAAGACAAGATGGAAGCGTCAACGGAAGGCATGCTGCCGGCCACGGTGAAGACTGGTACGTACAAGGACGTGCTGTACACGCTTCCCCAGACCTCTGATGGCGGCATTCTGTACTACCGCACAGATCTGGTTCCCACTCCTCCGAAGACATGGGAGGAAATGATGGGGATGTGCTCCATTGCCAAGGACAAGGGCATTGACTGCTATGCCGGCCAGTTCGCACAGTATGAGGGGCTGACGGTCAACGTTTCCGAAGCCATCAACAGCGAAGGCGGCGAGATCGTTGACAAGGACGGCAAGGCCACGGTGAACTCACCCGAAGCCCAGGCGGGACTGCAGAACCTGGTTGACGCCTTCAAGGACGGCAACATTCCCAAGCAGGCGCAGACCTATCAGGAAGAGCAGGGGCGCCAGTCGTTTGAAGCTGGCAAGCTGATGTTCCTGCGGAACTGGCCTTACGTTTACAACCTGGCCAAGACGGATGGTTCGTCAACCGTCAAGGACACCTTTGGTGTTGCCCCGCTGCCCGGCAAGGACGGCCCCGGTGCTTCCACCCTGGGCGGCCACAACCTCGGTGTGAGTGTTTACTCGAAGAACAAGGCCACGGCCAAGGACTTCCTCGCGTTTATGACCACGGAGGAGACGCAGAAGTTCTACGCTACGCAGGGTTCGCTGGCTCCGGTGTTGTCATCGCTGTATGACGATCCCGAACTGATCAAGGCGCTCCCGTACCTGCCGACGCTGAAGACCTCAATTGAGAATGCCGTGCCGCGTCCAGTCACGCCGTTCTACCCGGCCGTGACTCAAGCCATTCAGCAAAACAGTTTTGCCGCACTGCAGGGCAGCAAGACTGTGGAGCAGGCCATGAAGGACATGGAAGCGGCCATCTCCACCGCTGGGGCCCAGTAACCGCGTTTCCACTGTTGCTGGCCGTCTGATCGCCAGCACACACGCTGTTCCTGTCGCGGATCTCGCCCGGCTGTTGCGCCGGTGGCATGCCGTATCGTTTCGGCCCGTCACCGGCACAGCAGCCCTGTGGCCGCTGATACCCAGGGGTATTGGCGGCTGAGTCAGTCGTCGTGATGTATGAAGTCAACGTAGTGGAAGGAGCGGGCATGTCCGCAGAAGTGGACCCCAAGGCCAGGCCCAGCAAGATGCCGGCGCGTCCTGGTGACGGCAAGGAAGTGGGCGCCGACCGCAAGGCAAAAACGCAGGGCAGATTGGCGGCGATGCTGATCACGCCCACCATGATTGTTCTGGCAATTGTGATCCTGTATCCGGTAGTCAACGCCATCATCATGTCGTTGGAGAAGGACGCAGGCCTGGACCCCGTGACGGGAACCTTCGTTGCAGGTGGCTTCGCCGGCCTTGGAAATTACATTCACTGGCTGTTCCAGCAATGCAACTCGCCCACTGGTGAGGCGATCACCTGTCCGCCGGGAACGTTGGGGGCACAATTCTGGTCGGCCACCGGTGTGACCTTCTTCTTCACCGTGGTGACGGTCTTTTTTGAAACCCTGTTGGGCTTCTGGATGGCCATCATCATGGCCCGTGCCTTCCGCGGTCGCAGCGTCCTCCGTGCAGCTGTTCTTGTTCCGTGGGCCATTCCCACAGCAGTCACTGCCAAACTGTGGTTCTTCATTTTTGCCTTCGACGGCATCGCCAACACGCTGTTTAATACATCCATTTTGTGGACGGGCAGCGAAGGTCCGGCGCGAGCCGCCATCATCATTGCCGATGTGTGGAAGACGACGCCATTTATGGCGTTGTTGATTCTTGCCGGGCTGCAAATGATCCCCTCGGACATCTATGAGGCAGCCAAGGTTGATGGAGCCTCGACATGGCAGCGTTTCCGATTGATCACCCTGCCACTGGTCAAGCCGGCACTCATGGTGGCCATCTTGTTCCGTGTTCTCGACGCGTTGCGCATGTACGACCTGCCAGCCATCATGACCGGCGGTGCCAATGGAACAACGACGCTCTCGATTTTGGTGGTCAACCAGATCAGGATTGGTTTCAATTCTGCAGCTGCCCTGTCCACCATCACATTCCTGATCATCTTCATTGTGGCGTTCATCTTTGTCAGATTCCTCGGGGCCAATGCCGTGGAATCAGCCAGTGGTGAAGCGAAAGGAAAACTGAAATGAGTGCCGTCACCTCAACCACCTCGACCAGTGCGGCCCATTCGGCCGCCGCGAAAACTGTTGCGCGCCGACGTGAACGGTGGTCCAGCACCCGTACCTACGTCAGTGCGGCCCTCATTGTGATTTGGTGCCTGCTGCCGTTCTACTGGATGATCGTCACCGCGTTCCGCGATGTTGGCTACACCTTCGATCCAACGCCGTTTTTTACCCACGTCACGTGGGACAACTTCGCCACTGCCTTCTCTGCTGAATTGGGCAACCATCTCGACAGGGCGCTGCTGAATTCGCTGTTAATCTCAGGCGTCACCACCGTGGTGGCCTTGTTGTTTGGTGTATTTGCTGCCTACGCTCTGGCCCGGTTGAATTTCCGTGGAAAGTTTTTGGTCCTGGGCGTGGTGCTGGGTGCCTCCATGTTCCCCGGCGTGGCCATTGTGACACCGCTGTTTCAGCTGTTCACCAACATCAACTGGACGGGCAGTTATCAGGCACTGATCATCCCCAATATTTCCTTTGTCCTGCCTTTGACGGTCTACACGCTGACCTCGTTCTTCCGCGAAATGCCGTGGGAGCTTGAAGAAGCCGCACGGATTGACGGCTGTACGGCTGCCCAGGCGTTCCGCAAGGTGATTATGCCGCTGGCCGCGCCGGCAGTATTCACAACGGCGATTCTTGCCTTCATTGCAGCCTGGAATGAGTACCTGATTGCCAGCATCCTCTCCAACGACACCACCCAAACGGTGACGGTGGCCATTGCCAACTTTGCTGGCTCCCAACCACACCAGGAACCCTATACAGCCGTCATGGCGGCTGGAACGGTTGTCACGATTCCACTGGTCATCCTGGTGCTGTTCTTCCAGCGCAAGATTGTGGCTGGACTGACCGCCGGGGCGGTGAAATAACCCATGGCCGGACAACGCCAGAAAAAGTCAGAGGATCATTCGCAGGATGCCGCCACCGGAGGGCTGCACATTCCCACCACGCGGCAGAAGAGTGGCGAGGACTTCGACATCATCATTGGCTTCCTCGGTTTCTGGGCTGTGCTGCTGTTCGGCGTAACAGTCTGGTTGGAGGTGACGGGGCAACCAGCCTTGATTTGGGCATTAGGCTTATTGCTTGTTTGTTTGGGGTTGTGGTTCATGATCCGGCTCCGCCGCAGACTCCCCGAAAGACGCAGCAGGCGTCCACGGTAGAACCCAACGGCAGGCCGTACGAGGAGTTGACATGGGTGCCAGCATTGAAGATGTTGCCTCTCGGGCAGGTGTATCGACGGCGACCGTTTCACGCGCATTGCGTGGCTTGCCACGCGTGAGCCCGGCCACCCGTGAACGGGTACTGGCCGCTGCCCGCGAGCTTGCCTATGTGCCGTCGCCTTCAGCCAGCGGTTTGGCCAGTGGGCGTACGCGCACTGTCGGGGTTCTGGTGCCTTATGTTGACCGCTGGTACTTTGGCCACGCCGTCGAAGGAATCGATCAGGTTCTGAGGGACAACGGTTACAACCTGCTCCTGTTCAGCTTGGGTGGGTATGCAAGAGGACAGCGGCGAAACTTCACCGAGAGCATGGTGCAAAAACAAATTGATGCACTGCTGGTCCTCTCACTGGGGCTCTCGGACGAGGAACTGCTGCAGCTGAAGCACACCCAAATGCCGGTAGTGTCCTTGGGCGGACCGGTGGACGGCTGCCACGGCATTTACATTGATGACATCGCCGCAGCAAAAATGGCGACCGAGTATTTAATTGGACTTGGTCACCGCAAGATCGGCTATCTTCATGGCGGAATCGAGGACCTCATGAATTTTCGGGTCCCCGCGCTGCGCACCGAGTCGTTCATCAGCAGTATGGACGGGCACGGGCTTGAGCGCCGGCCCGAGTGGACAATTGCCGGGAAATATACGGTGGGTGATGGCGTCAGGGCGGCAGCACAAATTTTCGATTTCCCCGGAGAGCAGCCAACAGCACTTTTTTGCGGGTCCGATGAGATGGCCCTCGGTGCAATGTTTGAAGCTCGGCGGCGCGGGTTGCGTGTGCCCGAAGACCTTTCCATCATCGGCATCGATGATCATGATTTTTCGGGCCCGGCCGGACTGACAACTGTTGCGCAGTCCCCGTGGGACCATGGCCAGGCCGCGGCGCAAATGGTCCTCGCGGAGTTGGCGGGCAGACAGGGAGGGATCAAGGATATGGTGATGCCGTTTGAGCTCGTGGTTCGTACATCGACCGCACCGCCGGCGCACTGACGGCGGCGTTTCCCCGGACAGCCGGTTCTAGTTGGCGCGGGCCAACTGGCGCACCGGCATCCACCGGTTGGCCAAGCGGCGATAGGCTGCTGCGGCGCCGGTAAAGTCCCCATCGGCCAGGCATTGCAGACCCATGTGCACATCAGCCGGTGAATCATCCGGGTGCACCCGGTTCGCCACCGGTCCGTAGTCCAGCTCCATGACACCGCCCGGATCGAAGCCGCCCAACCAGTGGGCCAGATCCTCCAGCTCTGCGAAAAGGTCCAGATCGGGAGCCATCACAGCCAGCATTTTCAACATCCGTTCCGCCCGGCCGGCAGCCACGGTGACCGGCACCTGGATGCGAACGGTGAGGACCCGCCCGTTCGTTTCCACCACTTCCATACGGTCGTTGGCATATACCGCCACGAACCAACTAAAGGGGATTCCCCAGGTGGATGAACGGGTCTGCACTGGTGATTCCAGGGCCGATGCCGTGGAAGCATCCACGATCTCCGCAGCCCATTGCTCCTGCGGAAGGATCATCGTGGCCAGATGACCCATATTCCCTGCCAGCAGCTCGGCGGCACCCGCGATGGATCTGGCCACCACCTGGTTGGGCGCATAGAGCGGCGGCTCTCCCTCGTCCCGGGGGAGGACCCGCACCTTGGCCTCGTCTGCCGTTGGAAACGGGCGGAGAGGAGCCCGGCTGGCCCGGTTGAGTGAATGGGACAGTTCTGCCACGTCCACGCTGACGGCGTCCTGCTCCGGATCCAACAGTTGCTCAATGCCGGCAAACTCCGACGCCGAATATGCCTCGCGGGGCAGGTAAACACGCAGGCTGGAGACGAACGGCAGTTGCACGCCGCCTAAATACAGCCCGGAGAGCATGGTTCAGTCCAGTTCCACAATGACCGGGGCATGGTCCGAGGCGCCTTTGCCCTTGCGTTCCTCGCGGTCAATCTCAGCACCGGATACGCGCGCGGCCAGGGCGGGGGAGGCCAGCACAAAATCAATCCGCATGCCCTCCTTCTTGGGGAATCGCAGCTGTGTATAGTCCCAGTATGTGTACACCCCGGGGCCCGGGTGCAGGGGTCGGACGACGTCGGCAAAACCTGCCGCTTCAAACGCATGGAACGCTGCCCGCTCGGGTTCGCTGACGTGGGTCAGTCCTTGGGTCCGGAAATAATCGATGTCCCAGACGTCGTCGTCCTGCGGGGCAATGTTGAAGTCGCCCACGAGGGCAATTTGGGCGGCGGGGTCCTCGGCAAGCCAGCCTGTGGCCTGATTCTTTAGTTCATCGAGCCACTGCAGTTTGTAGGGCATATGCTCATCGTCCAGTGCGCGGCCGTTGGGCACGTACAAGCTCCAGATGCGCACGCCGTTGCAGGTGGCTCCGATGGCGCGGGCCTCTTGGACGGGGTCCTTGCCCCCCTTGCCGAACTCGGGCTGTCCAATGAAAGTGCGCTCCACGTCAGTCAGGCCCACGCGGGAGGCGATGGCTACGCCGTTCCACTGGCTGAAGCCAAAGTGGGCCACTTCATAGCCGTTGTTTTCAAAGAGCTCCCACGGGAAGTTCTCGTCCTTGCATTTGGTTTCTTGGATGGCCAGGACGTCAGCGTCGGTCCGGCGCAGCCAGTCCTCCACGCGGTCGGCACGGGCACGGAGCGAATTCACATTCCAGGTAGCAATCTTCACCCCTCCAAGCTATCAAGTTAAGCCCTCCGCGGGCGGTCCGCCTCCCAGTTGAAGCCCTGTTGGAGCCCTGTCGCAGCGTTGGTCAATGTGGGAAGAGACACGTAGCGTTCCTTCATTAAGTTGCTCAGGGTTACAAAGTTGTAACGCTCTTCCTGCCGTACGGCGGCGGTGTCTGAGCAAACAGACCAGTATGGCGGAGCGCCGCAAGGGTGCAAGATTACGCCTGTAGTGAACACGTGGCTGTTAGCGTGGAGGGTGAAACCAGTAGACCGACAAGCCTGCGGGCAACTGCCAGAATTCGCGCTTCAGTATGAGAAATCATTGCCAGTGCGAATCGAGCCAGCCAGAAACAGGCCGTCGAACTGGCGGTAGGGATAGCTTCCCGATTCTTGCCCTTGCGGGCAGGACCGTCTTTCCTTGCTGCCCCGGCCGGGGCGTGTGGGGAAGCGAAGAGTTTGACGCGTAACAACGCCTGCAGCACGAGAACACCAATCGCGCTTGTTGCGGCAGCCTGCCACAAGCGGGTCCGCAACTTTCGCGTAGATGGATACTACGTGTACCAATCCGAAAAACATGTGACGCCAGAGCAGACTGTTCCGCCCGAATCGGGGAGCAAGCGTGCTGCCGGTGAAACTTTGTTGAGCGTTTCCAATGTTTACAAGGTCTTCGGCAAACGACCTGCCGAAGTGATCAAACGCCTCAAGGGCGGCAAGAAGCGCGATGAACTGACCGCGCTGGGCACGGCCGCCGTCATCGACGCCTCCTTTGACGTCAAACGAGGCGAAATCTTTGTCGTCATGGGCCTCTCCGGCTCCGGCAAGTCCACCCTGATCCGCACCCTGAATGGGCTGTGGGCCCCGAGCGAGGGCTCGGTGGTGGTGGGCGGCACCGATATTTCCAAGATCAGCGACAAGGAACTGCGCCGCGTCCGCCAGGAGAAAATCTCCATGGTGTTCCAGCATTTTGCCTTGATGCCGCACCGCACCGTGCTGGAAAACGCCGCGTACGCACTTGAGGTTCAGGGCGTGGCCAAGGCGGATCGTCTGGCCCGGGCTGAGAAGATCCTCAATCTGGTGGGACTTGAAGGCTGGGGTGCAAAGTACCCCGGCGAGCTTTCCGGTGGCATGCAGCAGCGTGTGGGCCTGGCCCGCGCCTTGTGCGCCGAGACCGACATCCTGCTCATGGACGAGGCGTTCTCCGCCCTTGACCCGCTGATCCGCCGCGAAATGCAGGAGCAGCTGGTTCTGCTCCAATCAGAGCTGGACAAGACCATCGTCTTCATCACCCACGACCTCAACGAAGCCATGTTCCTGGGCGATCGGATTGCCGTCATGCGTGATGGCGAGATCGTCCAGATCGGCACCCCGGATGAGATCCTCACCAGCCCGGCCAACGACTACGTGGCCCAGTTTGTGCAGGACGTTGACAGGACGCGCGTGCTCACTGCCGGTGGCGTCATGGAGCCGCCGCTGGCCGTGGTCAACCTGTCCGGCGGGCCCCGGAACGCGTTGCGCACCATGCGGGACCTGCAGGTTTCGGCCGCGTTCGTGGTGGACCGCCGCCGCAATTACTTGGGCACCGTGCGTGACCGCGACGTCATGAAGCAGGTTGAGGCGCACAGCTCCGACCTGAACGCCGTGGTCCGCAACGGCATGGAACCGGTCAGCCCCGACACTGCCTTGAATGACCTCTTTGGTCGCGCCGTGGAGAGCCCCATCCCACTGCCTGTGGTGGACGACGCCGGACGGCTGGTGGGCGCCTTGCCGCGAGTGACGCTGTTGGCGGCCTTGGGCAACGTGCCGTCAACCACGGGTGAATTCCCTGTGGTGGATGTGGCCGTGGCGCCCATCCCCGAACAAGTTGTCACGGCCGCGCTGGCAAAGACCGAAGGAGACGCATAGTGGAACCGAAATTTAGGATCCCGCTGGGCGATTGGGTCGAAGTCGGCCTTGACTGGCTGACGACCACGTTCGACAGTGTTTTCGACGTCATTCGCAGTATTTTTGTTGGCGCCTATGACGGCCTTGATTGGCTGCTCACGACGCCTCCCTTCTGGGTCATTATTGTGGTGGTTGCCGCGATTGCCTGGTGGGCGAGTGGCTGGAAACTGGGTGTCGGCACGGCAATCAGTTTCACCCTCATCGTTGGCATGAACCAATGGGAGAACGCCATGGACACGCTGTCGTTGGTAGTCATTGCCACGGTTGTGGCTGTGGTGATCAGTGTCCCGCTGGGAATATGGGCGGCAAGCTCGGACAGGGCCTCCTCCATCATCCGTCCCGTGCTGGACTTCATGCAGACCATGCCCGCGATGGTGTACCTGATCCCGGCCTTGGTCATGTTCCGAGTGGGCGTTGTGCCTGGCATCATCGCCACGATCATCTTCGCCATGGCCCCGGGCGTCCGCTTCACGGAGCTGGGTATCCGTGGCGTGGACAAGGAAGTGGTGGAGGCCGGACATGCCTTCGGCTCCAGCCCGTCACGAATCCTGCGCCAAATCCAGTTGCCTCTGGCACGACCCACCATCATGGCCGGCATCAACCAGGTCATTATGCTCTCGCTGTCCATGGTGGTCATTGCCGGCATGGTCGGCGCTGGTGGCCTGGGTGGGGACATTGTCGCCGCCCTGAACCGCATTGACGCCGGGCTGGGCTTCGAAGCGGGCATTGCCGTGGTCATTCTGGCAATCTTCCTGGACCGTGTGACGGCCAGCTTCGGCACCAACTCCACGCGCAAGGCCCACAAGGACTCCTAACTGTGGATCGAATAGTTGTACAAACCAATCGCGGCAGCAACGTTTTTGGCGCTGCCAATGAAAGGACTGAATCATGAAGAAGAAGTTTTTAGGTACGCTCGCCATCGCGGCGACACTTGCACTGGGCCTGACTTCCTGTGGCTCCGGCTCAGATGAAGTAGCCACTGTGGACAACGGTGACAAGCAGGATTTGAAGATTGTCGTGTTCAACGGCTGGGATGAAGGCGTAGCCGCATCCGAGTTGTGGAAGGCGATCCTCACCGAGAAGGGCTACAACGTCACGTTGGAAAATGCCGACGCGGCACCCGTTTACTCGGGTCTTTCCGCTGGCGACTATGACGTTGTGCTGGATACCTGGCTGCCCGTCACGCACAAGACTTATATCGAGGAGTACGGCGAGAAGATGGAAGACCTTGGCGCATGGTACGACGATGCCAAGCTGACGATCGCCGTCAACGAGGATGCACCCATCGACTCGCTGGAGGAGCTGGCTGCCAACGCCGACAAGTTCGGCAACAAGATCATCGGCATTGAGCCCGGTGCAGGTCTGACGGAGGCCACCTCCAATGAGGTCATCCCGGGTTACGGGCTGGAGAAGATGGATTACATCACTTCATCCACACCGGCCATGCTCTCCGAGTTGAAGACGGCAACCACCAAGGGCGAGAACATTGTTGTCACCTTGTGGCGTCCGCACTGGGCCTACGACGCCTTCCCCGTCAAGGACCTGAAGGATCCCAAGGGCACGCTTGGCGCGGCTGAAGGCATCCACAGCTTCTCACGTTTGGACTTCGATAAGGACTACCCCAAGCTGGACGGCTGGCTGAAGAACTTCAAGATGGATTCCGACACGCTGTCGTCACTGGAGAACGTCATGTTCAACGATGTCGACACCGATGACTACGCTCCCATCGTGGAAAAGTGGATCGGCGAAAACCAGGACTACGTGGACTCCCTGACCAAGTAACTCCCGCCGCCGGCGGCAGCCGGCCACCGCGCGCAGAGGCTCCCTCAGTCATTGAGGGAGCCTCCGTCGGTTAAGGCGGATATGGACTCAGGTGAAGTCTGAATCCAAATATTCCTTGTCCAGCATGTCTGTGTCCGTGGTGGGATCTGCACCGTGCCGGGTTTCCTCATTGGCCCGCAATTCCACGCGGCGGATCTTGCCGGAAATGGTCTTGGGCAGGTCCGTGAACTGCAGCCTGCGGATCCGCTTGTACGCCGGAAGGTGCTCGCGGCAGTAGGTGAAGATCTCCCGCGCAGCGTCCTCACCCGGCTGGTATGCGGCCGTCAGCACCACATACGCCTTGGGCACGCTCAGGCGCAGTGCATCTGGAGACGGCACGACGGCGGCCTCCGCTACAGCGGGATGCTCCAGCAGCACACTCTCGAGCTCGAACGGGGAGAGCCGGTAGTCGGAGGATTTAAACACATCGTCGCTGCGACCCACATAGGTCAGGATGCCGTTTTCATCCCTGCTGGCCACATCACCGGTGTGGTAATAACCGCCGCGGAAGGCGTCGGCCGTCTTTTCCGGATCCCCGTAATAGCCCTTGGTGAGCCCCACAGGGGCGGGGTTCAAGCGCAAGCACAGTTCGCCGTCGTCCGTTTCCTCCCCGGAAAGCAGGTCCAGAAGCACGACGTCGTAACCCGGCAACGGGCGACCCATGGAACCGATCTTGATGGGTTGCCCGGGGGTGTTGGCGACCTGCACGGTGGTTTCCGTCTGGCCGAACCCGTCTCGGATGAGCTGCCCCCAGGCCCGCTCGACCTGGCCAATGACCTCGGCATTCAGGGGCTCACCGGCGGAAACGACCTTGGTGGGCGGGGTCTTCAGAAGGGTGAGGTCGGCCTGAATGAGCATGCGCCAGACGGTGGGCGGGGCGCAGAAACTGGTGACGTGCTCGGCGTCCATCTGTGCCATGAGGGCGGCAGCGTCGAAGCGGGAATAGTTGTAAATGAAGACGCAGGCCTCGGCAATCCAGGGCGTGAACACATTGGACCAGGCATGCTTGGCCCAGCCGGGGGAGGCGACGTTCAGGTGCACATCGCCGGGCTCCAGGCCGATCCAGAACATGGTGGACAGGTGGCCCACGGGGTAGGAAGTGTGGGTGTGCTCCACCAGCTTGGCCTTGGACGTGGTGCCCGAGGTGAAGTACAGCAGCATGGTGTCATCGGCCAGGGTGGGGCCGTCCGGGGCAAACTGCTCCGGTGCGGTGCCGGAATCCGTGTAGTCCAGGACGGGGCGTCCGGCCGCGGCACTCGCCTGAGTTCCGGCTCCGGCTGTGGCATGCTCGAGACCAACCCCCACCAATTTGTAGTCACCGGGGACGTCGGTGAACTTGGGCAGGTCCTCAGTCCGGGCAGACACCCACTGCGCCTTGCCGCGCTCCACCCTGTCGCGCAGGTCGGCAGGGCCCATCATGGTGGTTGTGGGGATCATGACGACGCCCAGTTTGATGCAGGCGAGCATCAGCTCCCACAATTGCACCTGATTGCCCAGCATGATGATCATGTGGTCCCCGCGCCGGATGCCCTGCCCACGCAACCAGTTGGCAACCTGGTTTGAGCGCAGGGACAGGTCCTTGAAGCTGCGCCGGGTGGAACTGCCGTCCTGCTCCACAATGACCAATGCGGGGTTGTTGCCGGTGGCCGGGTCCTCCGCGATCTTGTCGATCCAGTCGAGGGCAAAGTTGAATTCAGTGAAGCGCGGCCAAACAAACTCTCGCTGCGCTCGGGAGTTATCCAGGCGCATGTCCAGAAGCCTGTTGCGGGCCGCGCGGAATTCCTCAGTGACGTTCATGGTGTCCACCTCTCGGCGTCGTTGCCGGTATTTGAAGTACCTCGAATATACGCCCGAACGCCCGCAGCGTTGGCGCAGCGCCGTGGTGGGCGGTTCGCGTTATGCGGCGAACAGCCTGATCAAGCTGCCCGGTGCAATGTTGCGGCTCAGCGCCACCAGCTGTCGAGAAGTGAAACCGGAGTGGTTCGCTTGTGGCGGCTCTGCAGGAAACGGCGTTCGATGGTCTCAGCTGCGGCGTCAGGGATATCCTTCCCCTCGAGGTAGTCGTCAATTTGGTCGTAGCCAATGCCGAGTTCGTCCTCATCGGTGCGTCCGGGGACTCCGTCGAGCAGGTCGGCCGTGGGAACCTTGGCCCACAACTGTTCCGGGGCGCCGAGCTCCCTCAACAGTGCCCGGTTTTGGCGCTTGTTCAAGGTGAACAGTGGCAGGATGTCCGCACCGCCATCGCCGAACTTGGTGAAGAATCCGGTGACCGATTCGGCGGCGTGGTCCGTGCCGATGACCAGCAGATTTTCCTCGCCAGCCAAGGCGTACTGGGCGATCATGCGGGAGCGGGCCTTGACGTTGCCCTTGTTGAAGTCGGAGATGCCGCGGTCGGCGGTCTTGGCGAACTCCGCCTCGAAGCCGTCCACAGCAGGGGCAACGTTGAACGTCCATTCGGTCTTCGCATTGATGAATTCCATGGCTGCACGGGCGTCGTCCTCGTCGTGCTGGATGCCATAGGGCAGCCGCACGGCGATGAAGTTCGCCTCCACTCCCTCGGCGGCCAGTTCCTCGACGGCGAGTTGGGCCAGACGCCCGGCCAGTGTGGAGTCGAGTCCGCCACTGATGCCCAGCACGTAGCCGCGCGTCCCTGTGCCCTGAAGGTAGTCCTTCAGGAATTGGACCCGCCGGGTGATTTCCACCGCCGGGTCGATGGACGGCTGGACGCCGAGTTCAGCAATGATCCGTGACTGTAATTCGCGCATGAGCTAAGCGTAGCTTGATCACATTTCGGCTGTGTTGCGCGCAAGCGGTAGCGGCCGAGGGACCCGGGCCGCGATCGGTCCCGCTATTGCAGCGCTTCGGCTACCCCGTGGTCCTTGGCCCAGATGACGGCCATCTCCACCATGGATTGGTCAACGATCCGGGTCATGGCGGCGTGGGCGGCTTCGCCGTCGCGCCGCTGAATGGCACCGGCAACATCGACATGGAATTGCATGGCGTTGGCGTTGGGGATGTGGGGCATCAGCCCGTGCTCAATACGACCCTTGAGAACTTCTGCCACCAGCGAGTTGAGCTGGGCAAACATTTCGTTGCCGGAGGCTTCCAGCAAGTGCTCATGAAAAAGTACGTCGAGCCGGAGAAACTCGTCCATGTCGGAGGCATGGCCCGCTGCCCACATTTGTGCAGACAGCGTGACAAGCTCGCTCGCGTCCGTGAAGCTGGCCCGCACAGCCGCCAGTTTTGCAGCCATTGGTTCGACGGCGGAGCGCAGCTCACTGATGCTGCGCAGTTGGGCCAACCGGCTCTCGGAGGCGAGCCGCCAGCGGATGATATGCGGGTCGTACAGGTTCCATGCGGATCGCGGCTGGACCAGTGTGCCCAGCCGACGGCGTGAGGCGAGCAGTCCCAGCGACGACAGGACCCGGATGACCTCCCGGATAACGGAGCGGGAAACGCCGTAGCGGGTCTCGAGTTCCTCAACACTGAGCACCGCATGCTCGGGCAGTTCTCCGCTCACCACGGCCAGGCCCAGCTTGTCCACCAGCGAGGAGTGGAGGGATTCCCGCGGGCTGCCGGAAGGCGCGGCGGGGGTTGGGGAGGCTGTCATGGATGCATCATACCGATCTGGTCTCGACTATTGATAAGTATGCCTTATGAGACTAATCTCACAAATATGGCATATGTGTTTGGGTGCCATCCATTTATTTGAGCCTTGGTTTCGGCCTAATTGAAAAGGAAGTCGTAATGAAGCGACGCTCTGTGTTGCAGCTGCTGGCTGTAGCTGTTGTTGCCCCCTTTGGTGTTGTCGCGTGCAGCAGCAATGACGCGAAAGCCTCGGGCACCGTGCGTGTCACGTTGGCGAACCACGTGTGGACCGACGGCATCAAAGCCGCGATCCCCGAATTTGAAAAGGAGTCGGGCCTCAAGGTTGAACTGACCCAGCTGGGTGAAGACCAGCTCTCAGATCAGTACAACGTCAAGCTCAACGCCGGTACGGATGAAATTGACGTGATGATGTACCGCCCGCTGCAGGAAGGGAAGTCTTTTGCCCGAAACATGTATCTGGCCGATCTGACGGAGCACGTCACCTCTGACGCTGAATGGGACTGGAAGGACTTCCAGTCCGGTCCGGTCTCGGCAACCACCTTCGAGAAGAAGGTTGTGGGCGTTCCGATCATCACCGAACGTGAAGTCCTCTACTACCGCAAGGATCTGCTGGAAGCAGCCGGCCTTGAGGTACCTAAGACCATGGAGGAATTGGAAGCCGCCGCGAAGAAGATCTCGGAGGACAATCAGGGTGTAGCCGGCTTTGTGGCCCGGACCAACAAGTCCGCTGCCGTCACACAGTTCTCCAGCTTCCTGTACAGCTTCGGCGGCGACTTCATGGATGATTCGGGCAAGTCCACCGTGGACACTCCGGAAGCCAAGGCTGCGTACGCATACTACGGCGGGCTGCTGAACAAGTATGGTCCGGCAAACGTCAGCACGGATATGAGCTGGCCGGAGGCCATGGCCATCTTCACGCAGGGCAATGCGGCGTTCTACACGGAGGCGGACTCCCTGTACCAGAACGCCATGGACACGGCGAAGTCCAAGGTTGCGGACACCGTCGGTTTTGCTGCGCTGCCGGCCGGCCCGGCCGGTTCCAAGCCCTACAACGTTCCTTCGTGGGGCCTTGGCATCAATGAGGCATCCAAGAATCAGGACAATGCCTGGAAGTTCATCCAGTGGGCCACCTCGAAGACCCGCACCTTGGAGGCGCAGAAGGCCGGCGTGCCCGGACCCCGTGCTTCCGTCTGGGCGGACCCTGAGGGAACAAGCACCTACCCGAAGGATCTGGCTGAGGCGATCACCTACAGTGCCGAGCACGGCATTGGGCATGACAGGCCGCTGGTGATTGCCGTGGGCAAGGCCCGCGAAATCGTTGGTGAACCAATCGTCACCGCCATTACTGGCGGAGATTCCGCGGCGGCTGCAGACAAGGCCAACGAGGAATTCGCGAAGTTCCTGGAGAGCGACAAGTAGAGCGCAAAAATCGGTGTGGCGGGGGGGGGGTGGGCCCCCCCCCCCCCCCCCAAAACGCCCTGGGGGCCCCCCACCCCCCGACTTTTGGTTTGGGGACCCAGGGGGCAGGAGTACACTACACCAACGCCCCCCG
>JBBPZC010000028.1:0-13605 GCA_038199275.1 Actinomycetales bacterium | reverse complement strand
GTTACATCACCTACATGCGTACCGACTCATCCTCGCTGAGCGACGAGGCCGTCAACGCCGCCCGCCGCCAGGCAACGGAACTGTACGGTGCCGAATTTGTGCCCGCCGCCAAGCGCGTCTACGCCACCAAGAGCTCCAACGCGCAGGAAGCCCACGAGGCCATCCGCCCCGCCGGTGATTCCTTCCGCACCCCGGCCCAGGTGGCCAGTGCCCTGCGCGGCGACGAGTTCAAGCTCTACGAGCTGATCTGGAAGCGCACCGTCGCCTCCCAGATGGCTGATGCCAAGGGTTCGACGGCGACCATCAAGTTGGGTGCCACCGCTGCAGGCGGTGCTGCTGACGGTCAGGACGCCGAGTTCTCAGCTTCCGGAACCGTCATCACCTTCCGCGGCTTCCTCGCCGCCTATGAGGAAGGGCGCGACGAGTCCCGGAACGCCTCCGACGATTCGGACCGCCGCCTGCCCAACGTCAAGGAAAACGACTCCCTGAGCGCCGTTGACGTTCAGGCCAACGGCCACGACACCAGCCCGCCGCCGCGCTTCACGGAAGCGTCGTTGACGAAGGAAATGGAAGAGCGCGACATTGGACGTCCGTCCACGTACGCCTCCACCCTGTCCACCATCATGGACCGTGGGTACGTGCGCAAGCAGGGTTCAGCCCTGGTTCCCAGCTGGATTGCGTTCTCCGTGGTGCGTCTGCTGGAACTGCACTTCACGGACTACGTGGACTACGAATTCACCGCTGGCATGGAGACCGGGCTGGACCGTATTGCGAACGGCCAAGAGCTGGGTTCTGACTGGCTGAAGCACTTCTACTTTGGCAGTGACGACAATCGCGGCCTGCAGGACATCGTGAACAATCTGGGCGACATTGACGCCCGTGACATCAACTCAATGCCCATTACCGACACGCTGGTGCTGCGCGTGGGCAAGTTTGGCCCGTACCTGGAATCGACCGTACCCACTGTTGACCCCAAGACCGGTGAAATCATCGAGGCCGCCCGCGCCAACGTGCCCGAGGATCTGGCACCGGATGAGCTCACGCCCGAAAAGGCGCAGGAGCTCATGGACACCGCTGCCCCGGAGGAACGCGTCCTGGGCGTGGATCCGGCGTCGGGCCACACGGTGGTGGCCAAGAACGGCCGCTACGGTCCGTACGTCACCGAGGTCATCCCCGAGATGACTGAGGAAGAAATCGCCAACCAGCCCATCGAGTACTACAAGAACGGCAAGCCGAAGCCGCCGAAGAAGCCCGTCAAGGCCAAACCGCGGACCGGTTCCTTGTTCAAGTCGATGAGCGTGGAGACCATCACCCTGGATGAGGCACTGGCCATCATGAGCCTGCCCCGGGTGCTGGGAACCGACGCTGAAGACAATGAGATCACCGTGCAGAACGGCCGCTTTGGTCCGTACCTGAAGAAGGGCTCCGACTCGCGTTCCATTGGCACCGAGGAAGAGATCTTCACCATCACGTTGGAAGCTGCGCTGGAGATCTACTCCCAGCCGAAGCAGCGTGGCGCCCGTGCCGCGGTGGCACCGCTGGCCGAGTTTGGTGATGACCCGGTTTCTGAGAAGAAGATTGTGGTGAAGGAAGGGCGTTTCGGCCCGTACATCACCGACGGCGTCACGAACATCACGGTGCCGCGTGGCAGTGAGATCGAGGATCTGACACGCGAAACCGCGATCGAACTGCTGGCGGACAAGCGCGCCCGCGGACCGGTCAAGCGGACCACCAAGCCCGCGGCCAAGAAGGCGCCAGCGAAAAAGGCAACTGCCAAGAAGTAGCGCGATCCCTATCGCGCAGTGAAAAAAGCTCCGTCCACGACGGGGTTTTTTTCATGCCCGCAGCCGCGGGGTTCAGCGGCGCATGGCCGGGCAGCACCCACGGGCCAGGGCCGTCCCAGGTTTTAGGCTGATTACTTGCTGCTTGGTCCCTCGGACGGGCATTGCGCGGCCCGGCGGGTCGCCAGCCGTGAGAGGTCAAGGCGATTGGCGGCACCGCTCTTGCGCAGCAGGTTGGAGATATGGGTACTGACAGTCTTCTCACTGATCACCAAGGCCCGTGCAATTTCGCCGTAGGTACGCCCCGCAACAACATGACCCAGAATTTCGCGTTCACGTGGCGTCAGCTCCGGCCACTGCCCTTGCACGTCCAGCAGCTTCTCCGGGCTCGTGGTGTCGATGCGGGCCCGGCTGGCGAGCTCCGCCAGCAACTCCGCCAGGGGGCCCGCACCAAGCTCCACCGCCAGGTTAAGCCCTCGGCGCAGCAACGAAGCGGCCAGGGGTGGGTGGGCATGGCCTTGAAGCAGCATTGACTCCACACCACGCCAACACGCGTA
This sequence comes from Actinomycetales bacterium, assembly GCA_038199275.1. Lineage (GTDB taxonomy): Bacteria > Actinomycetota > Actinomycetes > Actinomycetales > Micrococcaceae > Specibacter. The sequence continues at coordinate 11,267 of JBBPZC010000028.1, read as the reverse complement.
GGCCTCTTCCCAGTGGAAGGACACCCGATGCAGGGCATCGACCGCGCCGGTCCAGTGCGCCGCAGTGTTGCTGCCGCCCCTGGCACGGCCCACCTCGGCGGCGTAGAGCAAGTTCATGGCCGCCAACTGCTGGAGGTACTCCTCGGTGCACTCCCCGAGATCATGGAGGACTTGCGGGAACTGCTGCACCAGTTCATCGAGCAGGGCAAGGTGCCGGGCAGGGGGCAAACCATCATCCCGGGCCAGGCACGCCCGATCGGCAAGGGAACGGGCAGCCAGGGGTACCAGCCACTCACACATGGTGGGTGCCGCCCCCGCAGACGTGGCACCGGCCATGGCCGCCACGTAGGCTCCGGCTGGATCCCCGGCCGCTAGACAAACCTCTGCCCGGATGGCATCAAAGCCCAAATTCAGGAACTCCGACCTGGCGGCGCAAAGCTCGTCAGCGCGTGCCAGGTGGGCCTGCGCCTCGCCCGTCCGACCCTGCAAAGCGGCCAGGCGGGTTGCGGTGAGGCGGGCGTCGATGTCGGCCATGACGCCGGGATCGGATGCGTGGGCGACCCGAAGAGCCTGCGCACACTCCCTCCAACGGCCAATGACCAGATAGCTGCCGGCTTCGGCGGCGGCCACCTTTGCAACATAGGCGTGTGGCGCGCCCAGGGCAAGCAGTTGCACCCGGCCATCACGCATGAGGTCCCCGTAGCGCCGGCTCGTCCAGTTTGCCGTGGCGTTCGCCTGCCAGAGTGTGGCATGGACATAGGCCCAATAATCCCGGGCCTGCACAGCGGCCACGACGGCCTTTCCGGCAAGGTCACGGCAATCCTGTGCCCGGCCATCGTCCAGCGCAGCCATGGCGTTCGCCGTCAGGGCGTAACTCAGAGCCCGCGGGTTGCCGGCCGCCCGGGCCGCCGCGAGGGCCCGCCCCGCCTGCTCCGCGGCGCCCGGGGAGCCATGCCACAGGCCTGCATGGGCGTGTTCGGCCAGCGCCAAGGCATACTGCCAGCTGTCAGGGGCCACGGCCGCCAGCCGGACGGCCGTTCTCGTGTCCTCAAGGTCCATGAACGCCCGCCCGGTGGCATGGCGCAGGAGTGTGCGCCGCACCAGCAGTTCGGCCGCGTCGAGGGGCCGGGCGCCGCCGTCGACCAGGGCCAGCAGGGCTTCCACAGCCTCCAATTCGTCTTCCTGGGCGCCGGCATCCTCGGCCGCGCTGCGCAGCCTGGACCACAATTCCGCAAAACTTTCCGTCGCATCCGGCAGGCGGGCTCGGAGGGTGAGGGCGCGCCGGAGCAGGCGCACCATCTCGGCGGTCCCCCCAAAGTTGCCCGCGGCGGAGGCGGCACGCAACGCCCAGCTGTAGGCGTCCTGCAGGTGGCCTGCGCTGTGGTGGTGCCCGGCGAGCGCGGCCACGGACGCGAAATCGGGCGGCTGTCCGCCCGTCAGCAAGTCTTCGTGGAGCGCGGCAAACTCCGCATGCCACCGGCTGCGTGTGTCCCCGTCCAACCGCTGGAGCAAGGCTTCGGCTATAAGGGGGTGGTGGAACCACCAGTGTGTGCCGTCCGGGCCGCAGTCCAGTATGCCTGCATCGGCAGCCTCGCGCAGCAGTGGCAGGATGACAGGGGCAAGGGACCAGACGTTTCTGACGGATTCAAGGTCCCGGACACGAAGAGGGCTGCCGGCAACGGCCATGAGCTGTGCAAGTGTCCGGGCATTGGGGGACAGGAGCGTCCAAGACCGCAGGATTGCTGACTTAAGATCGGCCGGAAGTTCCGCCGGAAGATGGCGGGTGCCGGGATGAAGACCTTCCACCACCAGCTTGTTCAGATAGGCGTTTCCGGCCGTGTGGGTGAATACTTCCTGCACGAGGCTCTGGTGCGGGGGTGCGCCCATCAGCCCGGCCAGCTGGACTCCGGTGTCGATCCGGTCCAACGGCCCCAGCGCCAGCCAGTCGACCCGGGGCAGGCGGCGGATGTCTGCCAGCCAGCGCAGCAGGGGGTGCCCGTCCCCGAGTTCGCCATTGCGCAGCGTCGCGATGATGGCTAAACGGCGATCGGGCGGACCGGCAATGAGGTACATCAGCACATCCAGGGTGCTTGAGTCCGCCCATTGCAGATCGTCAACGATGAGGACAGCAGGCCGGAGCACGCACAGGTCCTCAAGCCACGCATCAATGATGACGGGGACGTCGGGGCGGGAAATTCCGGAAAAACCCGTCAAGGGATGCGCCACGCCGTCGATGCTGGGCGCATACCGGAAAGCCGAACGCAGGGACAGGAAAGGAACCGTCATCGAGACCAACGGCAGGGCGGCGCCCGCGAAGATCCACGGCGCGGATTGTGCAGTATTGCAGGCCTGCCGGACCAAGACGGTTTTTCCCACGCCGGCATCGCCCGTGACAATCAGCGTGCCCGACGCCCCGGCGGCTGCGGCGTCCAGTGAGGCCCCGATGGCGGCCAGCTCCTTCGCCCGCCCAACGAGGTCTTCCCCGAACGCAGCTGCGGTTCCGATCACACCACCAGTTTCCCACTTCCCGCGCACCGTGTCCCACGAATCTGAGGATGGACAGCCGCTTTCTCAGGGGCAATCCCCGATGTGCCGCGGCAGCTGTTGGGCGCACAGTGGTGGTATCAGGACGGCACAGGATAGGGAGAGCGGAATCATGTTCCTTGAACACAAGGCGCCACGGTGGATCGGGGTGGCAGCGGCAGCTTTGCTGCTGGCAGCCGCCGTTCCCGCCCCGGCACAAGCAAGACTGGACCCGGGGGTACCACTGCCCATCACGCAGATATCAGTTTCCCCGCAATGCCCGCTGCAGCGGATCGAGCGGCAGCTGACCCGCTGCGACAGCCTCACCGGAGCCGGAGTTGCGGCCCCACTCTGGGTACCGGAGCAGTAGTCCGGCAACACCCGGGCCCGACGGCGGCCTGCCCCGGCCGCCGTCGGGCCCGGGCGTTGCACGTGCGCGTTGTGACGGCGAGGCGGCGGGAGGAATGTTCTATTTTTCCCCCCGCGACCCCATAATGGGCCTATGAGATTAGGCGTGCTCGACATCGGATCCAATACCGTCCACCTGCTGCTTGTTGACGCACGGCCCGGCGCCAATCCGGTGCCATACGCCTCGCACAAGCGGGCACTGAGCCTGGTGAACTATCTGGATGAGGCCGGAAACATTACCGATGAGGGCCAGCACGAGCTGATCGAATTCATCCTTGAGGCTTGGGAATTCGCCGCCAAGCACCAGGCCAAGGACCTCCTGGCGTTTTGCACCTCCGCCATCAGGGAGTCCACCAACGGTTCGCAGGTGCTGGCCCGGGTGCAGCATGAAACAACCATCCGGCTGACTGAACTCACGGGCGAAGAGGAATCGGCGATGACGTTCTTCGCCGTGCGTCGTTGGCACGGGTGGGGCGCGGGCACCATCCTGAACCTTGACATTGGCGGCGGCTCCTTCGAGATCTCCCAGGGTCAGAACGAACTGCCCGACCTGGCCCATTCGGTGCCGCTGGGCGCCGGCCGCTTGACCCGCGAATGGTTGGCCGAAGATCCCCCCACGGCCAAGAGCATCAAGGCCCTGCGCAAGCACATCAAGACGACACTGAAGGAACCCATCGCCGAAACCAAGGCACTCGGGACACCGAACATCGTCACGGGCTCCTCCAAGACATTCCGGGCGCTGGCGCGCATTACGGGGGCTGCGCCGTCGTCCATGGGCCCCTATGTCCGCAGGGAGCTGCACCTGAGCGATCTGGGGCTGTGGAGCCAGCGGCTCTCGGCCATGTCGTCGGCGGACCGGCTGTACCTGCCCGGTGTTTCGGCAGCGAGGGCCCCGCAGGTGCTGGCCGGGGCGCTTGTGGCGCAGAGCGCGCTGGAACTGTTCAACGTCACGAGCATAAAGATCAGTCCCTGGGCGCTGCGCGAGGGGCTGATCTTGCGCCGGCTCGACCAGCTGGTCTTTGACGGTCCGCTGGGTCCGCCCGCGCATGTTGCTAAGCTGATGAATTCAGACATTAAGTAGGTGAACTCCATGGATGATGGCACGCAGAAAGCAGCGCAGGACATGCAGGCGACGCCCGGACCGGTCAAGCGAATTCCGGTGGCGCTGTCCACCGCATCGGTGTACCCGCTTTCGGTCCACGACGGATTCGCGGTAGCGGCGGACCTGGGCTACGACGGTGTGGAAGTGCTGGTGACACATAACGGGGACAGCCAGGATGCGGCCGCCCTAAACCGACTGGCGGAGCGTTACGAGCAGCCCATTTTGGCCATCCATGCGCCCACACTGTTGCTGACCCAGCAGGTGTGGGGGAGCGCTTGGAACAAGGTCCAGCGCTCGGCGCAGATGGCTGTCGATGTGGGCGCCGACGTCGTTGTGGTGCACCCTCCATTCCGCTGGCAGAACGATTATGCGGAGACGTTTGCCCACGGTGTGCGTGACATTGCTGACGCGTTTGGTGTGCGCATCGCCGTTGAAAACATGTACCCGTGGCGTGTGCGAGGCCGTGAAGCCTTGGCCTACCTGCCGCACTGGGACCCCGTGCCGCAGGACTACCAGGACGTCACCTGGGACTTCTCCCACGCGGCTTCCGCCGGCGCTTCGAGCTTGGACGCCGCCAAGGCGCTGGGATCCCGCTTGCGTCACATCCACCTGACAGACGGCATTTCGCCCTCCACCAAGGACCAACATCTGATCCCCGGTCACGGCACGCAGGAATGTGTTGAGGTGCTCCAGCATGTAGCGCAAAACGGGTTCGACGGCGCAGTGGTCGCCGAGATCTCGACCCGCAAGGCCAAGGGGGCCGGGCAGCGCGAGGAATGGTTGGCAGAGACCCTGGAATTTGCGCGCGTGCACTTGGGGCAGACTCTGCCTTAATTCCCCGGCCGGTTTTCGTGGTGGCCGTTGGCTTTCCGATGTCTTGTCGGGGCCCACGGGCAGGTGTGGAAAAACAGCGTTAAATGCGAAATCGCCGGAGATTTCGAGCCAGTGGATGGGGGAAACACTGGCGAGATCTCCGGCGATTTGACTGGCCTTCAGGACAGGACCAGTCCGATCATCACTCGCACCCTTATGAGGTAATTAAGAGACTACGGGCCGCGGTTGAGAGTAGCCGCAACGCCAGCTGTGTATTCACCGTTAATTGATTTTGACCGACATTTTTTTGCATGCCGGGCTCCGGCGAACCATGATGGAGAAATGATGAAAAAGGTTGTATTTCTAGGCTGCGGTTCCATGGGCGAAGCCATCTTGTCCGGCCTGTTGGCCGCCGGCACCTCCCCCAATTCGGTGGTGGTGACCGTCCGCCGCCCCGAACGGGCCCATGAACTGGCCTCCCGGCACGGGGTCACGGCTCTGGCGTCCCAGGAAGAGTCCGGCGCCAATGTCGAGGCCGTCGCCGGCGCCAGCGTGGTGATTTTGGGCGTCAAGCCTGTTGGCATCGCGGACATGTGCCGGGAAATCGCCGACGCGCTGGACTCCGAGACAGTTGTTGTCAGCGTTGCCGCCGCCGTTTCCCTGGCCCAGCTCGAGGGTGCACTGCGCCCCGGCCAACCCGTGGTGCGCGCCATGCCCAATACGCCGTTGAAGGTGGGCCGCGGCGTTGTTGCACTCTCGGCCGGTTCCTCCGCGGACGAGCATCACCTGGCCGCAGCCCATGAGGTCTTTGACGGTGCAGGCGTGGTGCTGGACGTCCCCGAGGACCAGCAGGATGCAGTGTCCGCCATCAGCGGCTCCGGACCGGCCTATGCCTTCTACCTGGCCGAGGCCATGGCTGCCGCCGCCCACGACTTTGGGCTTTCGCCCCAGATCGCGAAGGTCTTGGCCCGCGAGACTGTGGCTGGCGCCGGTTTGATGCTGGCCGAGCCCGGGGCGGATGCCACCGAGCTGCGCCGTGCCGTCACCAGCCCCAAAGGCACCACGGAGCAGGCCATTGCCAGCTTTGACCGCGACGATCTGCCCGGGATCATCCGCAATGGTGCCCGGGCCGCCGCGGCCCGCGCGGCCGAAATCACCGAAGGGCTCGCCGGAAAATAGCCCCGTCCCTCGTTGAGATTTGAGATAACGACCGATCAATTCGTTGAGGTGTGGGATAAAGCCCAACTTCGATTGGGGTTTATCCCAAACTTCAACGGGGCGGCAGGTCGTTATCTCAAACCTCAACGCGGCGGGGCGGCTTCCAGGGCCAGCAGCAGCGCCTTCGCCTCGGGCCCGCCCAAGTAGGCGCCAATACTCCCGTCGGAACGGACCACCCGGTGGCATGGCACCACCAGCGGCAGCGGGTTGCGCGCACAGGCCGTCCCCACCGCGCGCACGGCCCGGGGGCTGGACGTCATGGCCGCCACAGCCGCATAGCTGGCCGTGTGGCCGTATGCAATGTCCGGCAGATGATCGAGCACCTCGCGCCGGAAACCATGCGCCAGCCTAAGATCCAACGGCAGGTCGAACCGCTGCCGTCGCCGCGCAAAATACTCATCCAGCTCCCGCGCGGCCGCGTCGAGCCGGGCCGGAGCCTGCAACACCCGCGGACTCACAGTGGCGGACAGCTGCTCCAGCACGGCGTCGTGCCCCTCGGAGGCAAACGCAACCCGCACCAGCCCGGCACCGGTCCCGGCCAGCAGCAGCGAACCCACCGGCGAATCGATCACCCGGTACGCCACATCCAGCAGTCCTTCGGCGGCAGCCGCGGCGGAAAAACTGGCGGTCAGCGTCGTCAAGGCCGCATCGTCAGCACCCATCACCGGGGCCAACAACTCGTGAATTCCCACTTCATTCATGGCTTTCTACGTCCTTTCCAACGCCGAATTCAACACCCAAAAGTGTGCGCAGCGCGCTCATCCCATCGGACGCCGCCCGCCGCGCCGCAGCCTCGGAATTCCCCAAAATCCCCGCCACCTCGGCATATCGCAGCCCGGCCAGATGATGGTAGATGACAGCCTCGCGCTGCAAGCGTGGCAGTTTGGCCAGTGCCGCCCACACGGCGTCGGCCGTTTCCCCGGCTTCCACGGCATGTACGACGTCGTCCCCGCCTCCCAGCGGTCCGTCACCGATGTTCTCCACGGGTTCCGGAACGTGCACGCCGCGGCGGCGGTGGTCAATGGCCTTGTTGCGCGCGATCGTGACCAGCCAGGCTTCCCTGTTGCGAATCGACCCTGATGTTGGGTAGGTGCGCAATGCGGCCAGGAACGTTTCCTGCCAGACATCATCCGCGTCGACCACCCCAACCAGGGCCCGGCACACCCGCAACACGGCGGCGCCGTGGGAGGAGACCAGCACAGCAAAGGGCGGCAGCGCAGAATCAAGCGTCGGCGCGAGACCGGCCGAAGGCGCAGCATCGGGCAGGGGAGCAGTGCCGGGCAGGGGAGCAGCATCCGGCGCGGAAGCACCCACCTAGAACAACGCCTCGGTGTGGGTCCACGCCGGGTTTTCCAACTCCAGCAGGAACTGCTTGCGTTCCAGCCCGCCCGCATAGCCAACCAGCGAACCGTCGGAGCCCACCACGCGGTGGCAGGGGACGATGATGCTGATCGGGTTGCGCCCGTTCGCGGACCCCACGGCCTGCGCCATGGATGGATCGCCCAGCATGGCCGCCAACTGCCTGTACGTGCGCAATTGACCATAGGGGATCTCGCGCAGGGCCGCCCACACCCGCTGCTGAAACACGGACCCGGCAGGTGCCAACGGCAGCGAAAACTCGCGCCTCGAGCCGGCAAAATACTCACCCAACTGCTCGGCTGCAGCGGCGAGCACCGGCGACTGGGCAGCGGAAACCGGCGCCCCCAACGTCTCCCAGGCCGGGCGGCGCTTGTGCTCCGCCATATACACAGCCGCCAGTCCGGCGTCGTTCTCCACAGCGCTCAACAGGCCCAAAGGGGACTCAAAAATCATGTGTTGCATCGTCAATTCACCTCCTGCCCTGTAGACGCGCCTCCGCCGAAAAACGTGAGGTCAGGGGCGCGAGGCGAAGCGCTCCAGCAGGTCCACATAGCCGGAAACGATGAGCATGTCGCGGCTGGAGACCTTCGTGTGCGGCTGGGCGTAGGTGAAGTCCTCGCCGGGGGATTTCACGCCCACCACGGTCACCCCGTACTTGGAGCGCACCTTGGATTCCTCCAGCGTGAAGCCCTGCGTCTCCTTCGGGGGGTACATTTTTACAATCGCGAAATCGTCGTCGAACTCAATGAAGTCCAGCATGCGCCCGCCCACCAGGTGCGCGGCGCGGACACCGGCGTCGGCCTCGGGGTAAATGACGTGGTTGGCGCCGATGCGGGTCAGGATCTTGCCGTGCGACTGCGTGATCGCCTTGACCCACAGGTGCGCGATGCCCAAATCCACCAGGTTCACCGTGATGAGCACGCTGGATTCAATGGAGGTGCCCACACCCACGACGGCGGAGCTGAAGTCCTGTGCCCCGAGCTGGCGCAGCGCGTCGATGTTGGTGGCGTCGGCCTCGACCACGTGGGTGAGCACGCCGGCCCACTTCTGCACCAGGGCGGGGTCGCGTTCGATCGCGAGCACTTCGCGACCCTGCTTGACCAGCTGGTGGGCGGTGGCGGCACCGAAGCGGCCCAGGCCGATGACCAGCACGGGCGCATTGTGCGGCGGGCGGTTGCTGGAGTCTATTTTTTCAGCCAATGATGGGCCTCTCTTCCGGGTAGTGGAACAGCTGGCGGCGTTGGCGTAGGGCCAGGGCGGCAGCAAGGGTGATGGATCCGACGCGGCCAAAGAACATCATGGCGCACAAAACATAGACGCCCGACGGCGGCAGCTGGGCACTGAGCCCCGTGCTCAGTCCCACGGTGGCAAAGGCCGAGATGGTTTCAAACAGGACCCGGTCCAGGCTCTGGCCCGAAATTGCCAGCAGGATGCCGCACGCGATCATGACCAGCGTGGCGCCCATCATGATCACGGAAATGGCCACGCGCATGGTCCCTTGGGGGATGGTGCGGCCGTAAATTTTCACATCGTTGTCGCCGCGGGCCTCGGCCACAATGGCCAGGAACATCACGGCGAGTGTGGTGACCTTGATGCCGCCGGCCGTTGACGCCGAGCCGCCACCCACAAACATCAGGGCGTCGGTGAGCAGCATGGTGGACGAATTCATGGAGTTCATGTCCACCAGGTTGAAGCCCAGGGATCGGGTCATGACGGAGGCAAAAACGGCATGCGTGAGCTTGTCTCCCACACTCATTCCGCCAATGGTGTCCTGGTTGGTCCATTCCATGGCGCCCCATAAAATGGTGCCGGCCACCAACAACATCAGCGAAACCTGGATGGTCAGCTTGGCGTGCAGCGTCCACTTCTTGAAACGGAATCCGGTGGCCAGCAGCACCATCAGCACGGGGAAGCCCAGGCTGCCAATGAACCCGCCAATCATGAGCGGGGTAAGGATCCACAGGTCGGCTTCGTAGGGAACCACGCCGTCGGAATGCGGGGTAAAGCCGGCATTGTTAAAGGAGGAGATGGAATAGAACGTGGCGTGCCAAATGGCCTGGGGGAGTGATTCACCCAGGATCAGGAAGCGTGGGGCGAGGGCCAGTGCGAGAATCACTTCAATGGCCACGGATGTGCTGATGACAATGCGCAGCAGCGTACCAACCTCACCCAGACGGCCGGCGTTCATGGCCTCCTGGGCAATAAGCTTGCCGCGCACCCCCAGGCGTTTGCTGACCATCAAGGACATGAGCGAGGCCAGGGTCAGGATGCCCAGGCCGCCCACGAAGATGCCGATCAAAATCACCAGTTGGCCAAAGAACGACCAGTGCAGAGCCGTGGAAACCGTGGTCAAACCCGTCACACACACGGCGGAAACCGCGGTGAACAGGGCGTCGTGAAAGGCCGTGGCCTGACCGTCGCGGGCCGCCGCAGGCAGGCAGAGCGTCAGGGTGAAGGCGAGGATGACGAGAGCAAAAACGATGAGCGCCAACCGGGCAGGGGAGCTGTTTGCCACCCTGTCCACAAAGTCACGGACGCTCACAACAACTTTCAACGGCCAGTTCGGCAGCCACTGGGGAAGTGCGGTTCTAACAGCCAACGCGGTGCTTCCCCTCCTGCCTGGACTCGTGCCAAGTAATGCTCGATCGCCGCGGATACGTCATTTGTTGCCGGACTTCGATAGCCTGTGATGGATGTCATCATTTGCCAGCTCAGGGCCAGCGGCCGTCCCGACAAGCATAGTCTGCGATGCGGCCATGTCTGCGTACAATTTCGGCCCCAATCATCCCATGTCGCCCAAGCGCCTGGACCTCACGGCCACGCTTGCCCGCGAGCTGGGAATCCTTGACCTGCCGCAGGTGGAGGTGGTTGAGGCCTATGTGGCGTCCGACGACGAACTGGCCACAGTGCACACGCGCGACTATATTGCCGCGGTGCGTCGGGTGGGGGATGACCCAGCACTGAGCGAGCCGGATCGCGGACTGGGCACCGAAGACGACCCCGCCTTCGCCGGCATCCACGAGGCCAGCGCACGCATAGCCGGCGGATCGCTGGTGGCGGCGAACGCGCTGATCAGCGGCACCGTGCCCCGCGCCGTGAACTTTGGCGGTGGCATGCACCACGCCTTCGCGGACAAGGCGTCCGGTTTTTGCATCTACAACGATGCCGCGCTGGCCATCCAGAAACTGCTGGACTCCGGCGTCTCCAGGATCGCCTACCTTGACATTGATGCACACCACGGCGACGGCACGGAGAGCATCTTCTGGGATGATCCGCGCGTGCTGACCATATCGCTGCATGAAACCGGGGTGACCTTGTTCCCCGGCACGGGCTTCGCCAATGACCTGGGCGGGCCGGCCGCAATAGGTTCCGCGGTCAACGTTGCACTGCCGGCCGGCACCTCCGACGCCGGTTGGCTCAGGGCCTTCCACGCCGTCGTACCTCAACTGGTGGAGGCGTTCAAGCCGGAGGTCATTGTCAGCCAGCACGGTTGCGACTCGCACCGGAACGACGAGCTGACGCATCTGAACACCTCCGTGGACGGGCAGCGTGAGGCGGCGTTGAGCATTGCCGCGCTGGCCGACAAGGTGTGCGGCGGGCGGTGGATTGCCATGGGCGGCGGCGGCTACAACATTGTCTCGGTGGTGCCGCGCGTGTGGAGCCACCTGATGGCGATTGTGGCGGGGCGTCCGGTGCCGCTGCGCACTGCCGTGCCCGAGACGTGGCGCAGCTATGTGGCGGAGAAGTACGGGATGGTTGCGCCGTTGCTCATGGGCGAGGACGCGGACACGTGGTGGCGGTCGTGGGAGGTTGGGTACAACCCGTCGGACGCGCTGGATAGGAC
>JBBPZC010000027.1:0-3056 GCA_038199275.1 Actinomycetales bacterium | reverse complement strand
ATGCTGGTGGAGAGCTACATTTCAGGATTCGACTGGCGCCAGCACGTGGCCGATGCCTGCCGCACCTACGCCAGCCGCTGCAAGGCAGTGCTGGACGCCCTGGCGGAATTCATGCCTCCTGGCACCACCTGGACTCGGCCCAGCGGCGGCTTCTTCACCTGGATTACCCTCCCCCAAGGCATTTCAACCGACGCCCTGCTGCAGCCGGCCATCGACTCGGGCGTGGTTTTTGTCCCGGGCAGTGCATTCTTTGCTCATGCAGCTGGCGAAAACCAGCTGCGTGTAGCGTTCTCCTTTGAAAGCGAAGAGTCCCTGCGCGAAGGTATCCGCCGGCTCGGCGCCGCCATAGCAACACTGGCCTAACCCGGGCCCGCCCGCCTGTGCATGACGTGGTGCGTCACCGTCAATATGCTCCCTAAAAAATGAAGAATGAATGAATGACGTGGAAGCGGTCGCGACGGAAGCTCGAGAGTGGACGGTCCCTGCCGGCCCCCGCGTGCAAGGCCCGACCATGTTGCCTACAATCTCCTAGCCGAACAACGCCGCCACACCCCTTCCCTGCCTTGCTACTTTCTGAAGCCCCTCATCGTTTATCCTCATTGGGTCGGCGGTGGCGCGTCTCGACTCGTGCGATTTGTGTGCCTACGAAGGTGAAATTGCATTGATCATTGGCACTTCCGCCCGCTAGGTCAGCCCCGATGGGACTTGGCGGCACGGCCTCATTCCTTCCCGGGCCGTGAGCACGGATGCACAGCGCCTGCGGATCTGGTTCAAACCCGGAAGACACCACAGCGAGGTTGCTCTGCCCGTTCGGTCAGCTTGTTGCTGGCCCTGTCCAGCTCGTGACGTTGGAGGCCGGAGATGTGATCCTCTCCGGCACCCCGGCCGGATCCTCGGTCACCTACCGGGCGACTTCATCGACGTCCAAGTCGACCCTCTTGGCTCGGTTCAGGCCACAGGACGGCTGTCCACGTCCTTGTTGCGGGGCCACTCTGGGTAATCAGTACGGCAAGGTCTCGGATCCTGGCCGGGGCGACGAACAGCAGAAGCACGCCGCCCACCAACTCCAGCACGCCATCAAGTCCCTTGACCACAATGCCGATGGTGAAGAACTTGTCCCACCAGTCGGTCATCTTTAACCTGCGCATGGGCCCTCCAGCCGCAAATTCTGATTGGAGCCTAGCACCGCGGCCTTGGCATCGGCTTAGCGTGCGACCGCGGCGCCGGTCAGGCGCCCTACGTAACCGCGAACGTCTCGACGGTGAAATCGAGCAGTGCCTGCGCACGCGGACTCAGACGTGAACCCTCGAGCCAAATGCCCGACATGGTCGTCTGGCTGGCCGGCGGATCCAGCGGCCGCACTGCCACCGGAAAGCCTTCCATGGAAACCGGCATCCAATTTGGACGGGACATCAAGAGCCCATAGCCCAACCCCCGCCCCACCAGTGCCTGGACCAGAATGACCTGCGGCATATTGGCCAGGATGGTCGGGCGAAGTCCACGGTCCGCAAAGACACGGTGGGTGTTGGCCGTGCTGGGGCTGGAGTCATACATGATCAGCGGCTCCGGCGCCAGATCCGCTAGGTCAACGGTTTCCCGCCGGGTCAACGGATGGTCAATCGGCAGCACCGCCTGCAGCTCTGTCTCGTAAATGGTGCGCAGTTGGAAGCCGGGAGGCAACTCCATGTCGTAGACAATCGCCAGATCGAGCTGCCCGTTGCCAAGTGCCGGCAGCAACTCGTCGTGAGTTCCAACCACGACTTCCACATCAACGCCGGGATGGAGCTTGGGGAAGCCGTCAAGAATGGCGGGCAGCACACTGGCGGCAAAGCTGGCGAAGCAGCCCAGCTTTACCGGCCCCTTCAATGTTCCCTTGGCCCCACTCATCCCCTCCACCAGATCCTCTGCCTCCTGCAGCAGGGCCCGGGCCCTCACGGCGAAGTATTCCCCGGCAGGAGTAAGCTCCATCCCCCGCGCCTTGCGGCGGATGCACAGCTGCTCGCCGACGGAACTTTCAAGACGGGTTACGGCCTGGGACAGTGCGGACTCGGAGAAGTGCAGGTGCGCGGCCGCATCGCTGAGCGTGGGAAAGTCGGCCAGCGCCACAAACAGCTCCAGCTGTCGGAGCGTGACCTTGGACAAGATCCTCTTCTTTCATAAAACCGAATAAGTACGCCGTTTTTCATAAGTTTACTCACGGAAGTATTGCTGTGACACTAATTACATTCCGTTAGCCGATCCCGCAGCCGCATAGTGCGCGCCGGGTGGCCGGACTCTTCAGACGAAAAATCAAGGACTACGACCATGAGCAACTCACGAACAGTCGACACTCGGCGCACGCAGCGACGCGTCGCCTTTGCCACGCTGATTGGAACCACCGTCGAGTGGTACGACTACTTCATTTACGCCACGGCGGCCGGCCTGGTGTTCGCCCACCTGTTCTTCGAGCCGGCCGGAAGCCAAATCGGCCTGCTGCTTGCTTTCGCCTCAGTGGGCATCAGCTTCCTCTTCCGTCCGCTCGGCGCGTTCCTGGCCGGACACTTTGGCGACAGGATCGGCCGACGGGCCATGCTTGTGCTGACGCTTTTGTTGATGGGCGTCAGCACCATGCTGATCGGCCTGCTGCCCACCTACGAGACGGCGGGCGTTTTGGCCCCTGTCTTATTGCTGATTTTGCGCATTCTGCAGGGCGTCTCGGCAGGTGGGGAATGGGGCGGCGCCGTTCTGATGGCTGTCGAGCATGCACCCGCCGACAAGCGCGGCCGGGCTGGCTCCTTCCCGCAGCTTGGCGTCCCGCTCGGGCTGCTGCTGGCCTCCGGCGTCATGGCCCTGATGACCGGTGTCATCGCGCCCGGGGACGCGTTCCTGGCGTGGGGCTGGCGCATTCCGTTCCTGCTCAGCTTCGTTCTGATCGGCGTAGGCTACTTCGTGCGCCGTGCCGTGGAGGAAAGCCCCATCTTCCTGGAAATCGCGGAAAAGAAGAAGCAGCCCAAGGTTCCCGTCGTCGAGCTGTTCCGCAAGCACTGGCGCCTGGTCATCCTCGCGGCCTTGCTGTT
>JBBPZC010000026.1:0-4743 GCA_038199275.1 Actinomycetales bacterium | reverse complement strand
TGGCCCTGTCCAACGGACCGTACCTCGTCAAGGGGATGACGGCGGAGAAGGAACTGCTCCTGACGCAAAACCACGATTTCGAGTGGGGTGAGGTGCCCAAGCTGGACACCCTGACGGTCCATTACGAGGCAGATCCGCAGAAGCAGGTCGCCGCACTCAAGGCCGGCACGGCAGACCTTATCTCGCCGCCTCCCACGGCGGAGCGACTGCTGGAACTGGCGGAGCTGAAATCCGCCGGCGTGGCAATCCAGCAAACCCAGGGACTGGGATTTGACCAGATGGTGCTTAATTTCAAGGGCGTTCTGGCCGAACCAGATCTGCGCACCGCGCTGCTCTATACGGTGCCGCGTCAGCAAATTCTGGATGACGTTGCCGTGCCGCAGGACCCCGAGGCCAAAGTGCTCAATTCCTTCCTGTTCCGTCCGGCGCAGGTCCCCTATAAGGAATCGGCGGGCAGCAACGGGAGCAACCAGTACCCCGCGGACCGGGCCGAGACCGAGGCCCCGGGCAAGACGAGCCTGGACAAAGCCAAGGTACTCCTTGACGATGCCCGCCCCACCATTCGCATCCTCTATAACAAGGACGACGCCGACCGGGTCACCGAATACTCGCTCATCGCGGCGGCTGCAACGGAAGCCGGGTTCACCGTTACCGATGCCGGCCGCTCTGCCGCGGAATGGCAGCAGGCTCTCCACGACGGTGCCTTTGATGTTGCACTGTTCGGGTGGACCGCCAACGCCACCGGCTCGGCCCAGGTGCCGCAGATTTTCAAGACCGGCGCCGTGTCCAATCTGAACAACTTTTCCAACACCGTGGTGGACCAACTCGCCGAGGAACTGGCCGGCAACCCCGACATAGCCAAACAGGACGCGCTAAAAATGCAGATCGACAAGCTTGTCTTCGAAGCCGGTTATGGGCTGCCCCTGTTCCAACGCACCACATTGAGCGCCACCGGCAAGCACCTGGGTGGCGTGGCGCCGTCGGCCCTTGACCTGGGACCTTGGCAGAGCATTGCCCTGTGGTCATACGCCGGTTAGCGGTGGGGGAGGACCATGGGGAGTTGTCCCCATCGCAGCGCCGGACATTTGCCCGTAGCCTGAGCACAAGACTTGCGGTGACTGGGCCAGACCCGCAGGCAATCGACGCAGCAACTGGGGGAAGTTCGGCATGAAGGGAATGTTTGAGTGAGTGAGGGAATGCTCGGCGCCGATCTGGAGAGCCTGAGGGATTTGGCCCACGTCGCCAACCTGTCCGGACAGGATTTGGACCAAACCGCCACCACCCTGCAGTCCGCTGTCACCCGCACCCGCTGGGCAGGATTTGATGCCGATAGCTTCCGCAGCCGTTGGGCATCGAACATGCGCCCCACGTTGCGGACGGCCAGTGCCAGCCTTGAAAACATGTCCAGACTGCTCCTGGCACAGGCCGACGAGCAGGAACGGGCCAGTTCCGACACCGGCGGTGGAAATGGCAGTGGTGGCGGCAGTGGCGGATCCGGCGGCTCTGGCAGCAGCGGTGGCGGAGGAGGGGGCGGTGCGAGTGGCGGCACCGATGGAACCAACGGACTCGTGGACGGCAATGGCTGGGATGACGCCTTCACCGACCCCAACTATGAGCACGCGCCGGGTGGCCTTGAATGGGGATTCGAGAAGCTCGGCGGCGAGGATGGTTCCCAGTTCCAGGGCGTCACCAACGCCCTTAAATTCGTGGCCGACAAGTTCACCTTCGACATCGGTCTTGCCAATCCGAAAGATTTTGCCGCGGTGATGCCCGAATTCGCCAGCACCATGAAGGGCGTTGGCAGGGGCCTGGCCGGGCTGGGAATTGTCCTGGGCGGGCTGGACATCGCTTCCGGAATCGCCAACGAGGATCCCTTCAGGGTGGCCGACGGCGGCATCTCCGCAGCGTTGTCAACGGCAGCACTTGCCGCGACCGCCACGGGCGTCGGCGCGCCAGTGGGCATTGCCATCGGGGCCGTGAGCCTTGTCTGGGGCCTTGCCTCCATGATTTCCGGTGACGTTCCGCTGACCAAGAGGATCTGGGACGGTGGCGCCGCCGTCGTGGGTGGCATCAAGGATGCCGCTGGCTGGCTGGGCGGTAAGCTCGGTTTCGGATAATCCCTTTCAAGCACGCCGGCTCATCCGGCCAATCGTCCGGTCTCCGCACAACAGCCCACACAGAACTGACCCAAGGAATCCATGAACAGCCCAGAACTTCCCGACAGTGCCTACCGCATCACGAGCCACGAGATCCTGGCACTCCTGTCCTTCAACTCCGGCGACGAAATTGACCTGAGCCGCCGCGTCCTTGGCTTGGCAGAACTGCCCGAAGACTCCGACCTGGTCCGCGCCGGCATTGGCACCCTGAACATCAGGGGCTCCATCCGGCGCGAAGGCGAAGAGATTGCGTTGCAGGGGGACGCGGAAGTCATCGCAAGGATTCTTGCCAGCGGCCACACCTGGTACCAAATTGCCAGGGTGGGGCCGGACCAGTCGGCGTTGCCCACCTATGTTGTCGAGTCGGTGGGTGCCAAGGCAGCCTTCTTCCTGCAGCCACTGAGTGAGTACATTTGCCTGCCGTTGCGGGACGACATCGACATGAACGATTTTGTCGCCCAGGCCGTGGACGGCACTGTGGCGGATGCGACCGCCGCCGGGGCAGGCATGGTCACGTCCCAGAAATGGCGCCTCCATGAGGAAGCGATCGTGGCCAACGTCAGAGTCGAAACCGGCGCCCCGGTGCTGCTTGCCGCGCTGCCGCTGACGGAAGACGGACAGCTATCCGTCCGCGAGTTGGACGGTTCTGCCGGTGCGGCGGTAGTAGCCGCCTTTGGTGCGGGTGGTGCGGGCCGGTGACCAGCCCGGTCAAAGCCACGCACCCGGACGGCGACGACTTCGATGAACTCGCGCTCGGATTCGGACAACGCCGGGTGCTTCTCCTGGCAGCCACGCTGGGCGGATTCACCATCGCTGGCGCGGGTTTGGGCTGGATGCTCGGCGCGGCCCTCGTTGACCAGCCGGTGAATTCCGGGCTGATCATGATCGGTGTGGGTCTGGTCTTGGCAGGCGTCGGCTGGCTGGTCACCGTCGGGCTGCGCTTCACCCGTAAACTGCCCGAACCCCTGCGCAATGGCCACAAGAGCGCGCCCAGCACGCGCAACAGCGTTGCCGGTGGCTGGGTCACCTTGGGCCTGGTCCTGGCTGGCGTGCTCGCAATCTTGCTGTTTGCGCCCCGCGGGCGGGAGCCCGACGTCGTGGCCCTTCTCCCCATGATCGTGGCGATCCCGGTGGTCTTGCTGCTGGGCTTCCATCGCATCCGCCACATCATGGCCAACCGCAACGAGCTGTATACCAATTGGTTGGCAAAACGCCACAGTTGAGCCGTCCCCCGTACGACGGCGGAAGGTGAGTTTCCTCACGGAAGGGACCTGCCGTCGTCGAACATTGTGGGAAAAATTGGCCAAAGTTGGCGCTCGGGAGACACTTTGTGGCCGCGGGCTGCAAAAAAGCTGCACATCATGGGATAAAGTGGGTAGGCCGTATTTGTCAGTGCGACTAGAATGGTGTTATCTGCCGATTCTTCACGGCCAACCATAAATGTGACTTTCTGCTTTGCCCTTCCGGGCCTGCAGCCGGGCCCAACTGAAACGAGTCTTCACGAATGAGCGATCTTTCTCTCAACACTGCCTCGCGCAATGACCTGCGCAACGTCGCCATTGTGGCGCACGTTGACCATGGCAAGACCACCCTGGTCGACGCCATGCTCAAGCACACACACTCATTCGCAGACCACGGCGAGGTCGCTGAACGCGTCATGGACTCCGGTGACCTTGAGCGTGAAAAGGGCATTACGATCCTTGCCAAGAACACCACGGTTGCCTACAGCGGCCCGGCCGCCAACGGTCTGAACATGACCATCAACGTCATCGACACCCCCGGCCACGCCGACTTCGGTGGCGAAGTTGAGCGCGGTCTGTCCATGGTTGACGGCGTTGTTTTGCTCGTTGACGCCTCCGAAGGTCCCCTGCCGCAGACGCGCTTTGTGCTGCGTAAGGCCCTCGCCGCCAAGCTTCCCGTGATCCTGCTGGTCAACAAGACCGACCGCCCCGATGCCCGCATCGACGAAGTTGTTGCAGAGTCCATGGACCTGCTGCTGGGCCTGGCTTCCGACCTGGCTGACGAAGTTCCGGACCTGGATCTGGACGCCGTCCTGAACGTTCCTGTTGTCTATGCCTCCGGCAAGCTCGGCCGCGCCTCGCTGAACCAGCCCGGCAACGGCGAGGCCCCGGACAGCGAAGACCTGGAGCCACTGTTCCAGACCATCATCGAGCACATCCCGGCACCGAAGTACAACCCCGAAGGTGTCCTGCAGGCGCACGTCACCAACCTTGACGCTTCCCCGTTCCTGGGCCGCCTGGCGCTGCTGCGCATCTTCAACGGCACCCTGCACAAGGGCCAGACGGTTGCCTGGGCACGTCACGATGGCAGCATCAAGAGCGTAAAGATCACCGAGCTGCTGGCCACCCAGGCACTGACTCGCGTGCCTGCAGAGTCTGCCGGCCCTGGTGAAATTGTTGCTGTTGCCGGTATCGAGGACATCACCATTGGTGAAACCTTGACCGATGTGGACAACCCGCAGCCGTTGCCGCTGATCACCGTTGACCCGCCGGCCATCTCCATGACCATTGGTATCAACACCTCACCGATCGCCGGCCGCGTCAAGGGCCACAAGGTGACAGCACGC
>JBBPZC010000025.1:0-2409 GCA_038199275.1 Actinomycetales bacterium | reverse complement strand
GGTTCCACTCAGTGGCAGCGTGCGTGCATTCTCCGTGCCCCACACCTGGCGCAGGCTGTGGCAGGTGCTGTCCATAATCTCAATGAACAAGGGGTCAAGGTGTCCAAGGACCGGGTGGCCCAGTGCGGAGACGGCCTCCGGGTAGCAGTTGCTGGGGCCGGGGCCAAAGAGGTGTCGGTAGGTGAGTGTTCGGGTCACGGGATGCTCCTTTGCTGGTGGGGCGGAAATTCTTCGGAAGGGAATAGGAAGTAAATGTGGAACCGGGTTACGTGCCGGCCAGTCCGGCCCACGCCATGGCCTCCAATACCGCCCTGGCGTTGGTATCGGTGCGCCCATGCATTTGCACGCTGTGCGGGGTGGAGTTGATCAGCCCGAACACGGCATGTGCCTGCAGCCGGCGCACGGCCACGGGACGCTCCTGGTAGAGCTGGCCCAAAACGCCCACCCACAATTCAACGTAGGCGCGCTGCAACTTCCGCACCGCGGCACGTTCGGTATCGGCCAGGCTGTCAAAATCCCGGTCCTGAACCCGAATCACATCCGGCTGGGTCAGGGCGAAGTTCACGTGAAAGGCGACGAGCGCGCGCAGGGCGGCGCCGCCGTCGGGCTCCTGTGCCAGCACGGCGCGGCCACCGGCCAGCAGATCCTCGCTCACCCCCACCAGGAGCGCCCCGAGCAGGGCCTGTTTTCCCGGGAAATGGCGGTAGACGGCTGGCCCGCTGACCCCTGCGGCGGCGCCCAAATCCTCGATGGAGACGCCATTGAAACCGCGTTGGGCGAAGAGCTCGGCCGCGGATTGCAGCAGCACGGAACGGCGTTCGGCCTTGGCCTGCGTGCGCGCTGTTGTCGGTTGCGCCACCATGGGTCCTCCTCGTATCCGGATGTCAGTGCTGGACATCACAGAATTCTCAGACTAACCTGAAACTCAGTTAGTAACTATTAACTTAGTGTACCGGGGCAACAAGCAAAAGAGGGGTCGATGGAGACTTTGCACAGCCAGGTGGATGCGGCCGGGGAGACGTTTGCGCGCAATGACGCGCAGCAACGCTCGCTGGTTGCCGAACTGCGCGAACAACTGCGCCGGACCGCATTGGGCGGAACGGAAAAGTCGCGCGAACGGCACGTGGCGCGTGGCAAGCTGCTGCCCCGGGACCGGATCGGGCACCTGCTGGATGAGGGCAGCCCGTTCCTGGAAGTTTCCCCGCTCGCCGCGCATGAAATGTACGACGGCGCGTCCCCCGGCGCCGGTGTCATCGCCGGCATTGGCCTGGTGGAGGGCCGCCACGTCATGATCGTGTGCAACGACGCCACGGTCAAGGGCGGCACCTATTATCCGCTGACGGTGAAGAAGCACCTGCGGGCACAGGAAATCGCGTTGGAAAACAAGCTGCCCTGCATTTACCTGGTGGATTCCGGCGGAGCGTTCCTGCCCAAACAGGATGAGGTGTTCCCGGACAAGGAGCACTTTGGCCGGATCTTCTTCAACCAGGCGCAAATGTCGGCCCGCAAGATCCCGCAGATTGCCGCCGTGATGGGGTCTTGTACAGCCGGCGGTGCCTATATGCCGGCGATGAGCGATGAGACGGTCATTGTACGCAATCAGGGCACCATTTTCCTGGGCGGCCCGCCGTTGGTGAAGGCCGCCATTGGTGAGATTGTCAGCGCCGAGGAACTCGGCGGAGGCGAGGTGCACGCGGGAATCTCGGGTGTCGTGGACCATCTGGCAGAGAACGATGAACATGCGCTGGCCATCATCCGCGACATTGTCTCCACGCTGCCGCGGAACCCCGCGCCCGCCTGGACGGTCGGGGAATCGGCGAGTCCCGCCGTCGACCCTGAAGAGATTTATGGCGCAGTGCCCACGGATTTGAACACGGCCTACGACATCCGCGAGATCATTGCCCGAATTGTTGATGGCAGCAGGTTCCACGAGTTCAAGAAGAACTACGGCACCACGCTGGTCACCGGCTTCGCCACCCTGCATGGGCACCCGGTGGGCATTGTGGCCAACAACGGCGTGCTGTTCAGCGAATCGGCGCTCAAGGGGGCGCACTTCATTGAACTGTGCGACCAGCGCGGCATTCCGCTGATTTTCCTGCAAAACCTGAACGGTTTCATGGTGGGCAAGGACTACGAGCACGGCGGCATTGCCAAGCACGGCGCCAAGATGGTCACGGCCGTCGCCACGGCGCGCGTGCCCAAGCTGACCGTCATTGTGGGTGGCTCGTTCGGCGCCGGCAACTATTCCATGTGCGGACGCGCCTACAGCCCCCGCTTCATGTGGACGTGGCCGGCCTCGCGGATCTCTGTCATGGGCGGAAACCAGGCGTCCTCCGTGCTGGCCACCGTCAAACGCGACCAGCTCGAAAAGCGGGGGGAGGAATGGTCTGCCGAGGCCGAGGCGGACTT
>JBBPZC010000024.1:0-5538 GCA_038199275.1 Actinomycetales bacterium | reverse complement strand
GTTTGCGGTTAAAGACGGAGGTAAACAACCGGCTTTAACCGCAAACGCCGTCTTTTTTGCCGTCAGTCCCGGTGACAGACCCGGTCCCGGTGACCGACGACGGGATCGGCACGGCGGGATGCGTCATCGTCCCCTAAGGGCGTCCTACACGCGTGACGCCACGGCACCTTGGCCGCTCACGCCGTCGTACATGTACACGGACTTGCCCCCAATAAACACCTGGGTGGCGCGCGACATGATGTCCAGGGGATCCCCGCTCCACAGCACCACGTCCGCGTCCTTGCCCACCTTCAGCGAACCGATCCGGTCCGCCAAGCCCAGCACCTTGGCCGGGTTGATGGTGATGGCCCGCAGCGCCGTGGCGCGGTCCAGGCCCTCCTTAACGGCGAACGTGGCCTGGTGGACCAGGAAGTTGATGGGCACCACGGGATGGTCGGTAATGATGGAAATTTCGACGCCGGCCCCCGCCAATTTGCCCGGGTTGGCGATGGAGCGGGCGCGCAATTCCGGCTTGGATTTGGTGGTGAACAGCGGCCCGATCAACACCGGAGTGCCACGCGTGGCCAGCACATCAGCCAAAACGTGCGCCTCCGTGCCGTGGTCAATGACCAGATCGTAGCCAAACTCGTCGGCCAAGCGGATGGCGGTGGCGACGTCGTCCGCGCGGTGGCAGTGCTGGCGCCAGGGAATCTCGCGGCGCAGCACCATGGCCAGCGCCTCCATGTGGGCGTCGCGTGGCCGCGGTTCGGGCTTCGCCAGCCAATTCTGGGCCGCCATGAACGCCTGCCGGATCACCAACGCAGTGCCCAGCCGGGTGGAGGGCGTTTGCTTCTTTTCGCCGTAAACGTTCTTGGGATTCTCGCCCAGGGCGGATTTCAGACCGCTGGGGGAGCGCAGCACCATTTCCTCGATGTACCGCCCGTGCGTGTGCAGTGCCACCGCCAGCCCGCCGATCGGGTTGCCCGAACCCGGATTGACGTTCACCGCGGTGATGCCGCCGGCCAGGGCGTCGTCGAAGCCGGGGTCGAAAGGGTCGACGGCGTCAATGGCACGCACTGCGGCCATGACGGGGTCGGTCATTTCATTGACGTCGCTGGTGGAAGAAACCTCGCCTTCCGGGTCCATGCCCAAGTGCACGTGGGCATCGATGAAACCGGGCAGCAGCCACCGGCCTTTTGCATCCAGCACGTCTGCACCTTCCGGCACCTGGATGGAGGAGCCCAAGCCCAGGATCTTTCCGCCTTCAACCAATACGGTGCCGTCAAACGCTTCCCCTTCCACCGGCACCACATGGGCATTCGTGATGGCCAGGACACGCTTTTTTGCAGCCTCGGCCGCGGAGCGGATGGCGGCACTGATGCTGGCCGTGTCCGGCTTCTTCGCCGCTGCGGAAACCGGCTTCTTCCCGCCCTTGCCCGCTGCCGCGCCCGCACCGCCGGGCTTGACGGGAACGCTGCCTGGCTTGCCCGCTGGAGCAGCCGCCCTGCGCGTTACCCGGCCAGGGATAAAACCGGGATTGGGGGTGGGCTGTGAGCTGCTCATGATTGCCTTTCGCGTGCCAATAGTGGACTCTTACAAGCTATCGCGTTTGCTTTCCGGGGAGTGTCGGGGCGCACCGCAGCGGGCGTAGGCTGTTCGGATGCACAGGAAAATTGCTCTCATCACCGGGGTTGGCCGGACCGTCGGCATTGGGGCGGAGATTGCCCGGGCACTGGCCGCGGACGGCTGGAATCTGGTCCTGAACTATTGGGCACCCTACGACGAGCGCATGCCTTGGGGTGTTCAGCCGGACGACGTCGCCACACTCACCGCCGAGCTCGAAACCGCCGGCGTCACGGCCTGGGCGCTGCCGGCAGACCTGGGCGACCCGTCCGCCGTCGACCGTCTCATGGCGGAGATTGCCCGGGTTGCCGGACCACTGGCGGGCATGGTGCTTTCGCACTGCGAATCGGTGGACTCCGGGATTCTGGACACCTCCGTGGAGGCCTTTGAGCGCCACTTCGCCGTGAATACGCGTGCCGCCTGGCAGCTCATCGCCGCGTTTGCCCGGCAAGCCACGGACGACGGCGGCGCGATCGTTGCGCTGACCAGCGACCACACGGCGTTCAATCTCCCGTACGGTGCATCCAAGGGTGCGCTGGATCGGATCGTGATTGCGGCGGCACGGGAACTGGGCGGGCAGGGCATCAGCGCCAATGTGCTCAACCCGGGCCCCGTTGACACCGGCTGGATGGATGCGGCCACGCGGGAGTCGCTCACGGCGATGCAGCCTGGCGGCCGGCTCGGCACTCCGGCCGACGTGGCACCCACGGCCGCGTTCCTGCTCTCACCGGGCGGGCGTTGGGTGAGTGGGCAGCTGATCAAGGCCGACGGCGGATTCTCCTCCTAACGCCGGGCTGCCGACGCATTCGGGGTGGGTGGTGCCGGTTCGTCCGTCTGAGGCCGCGTGAGGCGTGAGAGATGGCGTGCCCGATGAACCGACCCGTGAGATATGGCGGTTCTGACGTCTGTAAGCAGCGTTATCTCGCGTGTCGATGAGTGGGCCTCTTGGGAGACAGACCCGAAACCTCGACGCCGGCCGCGTCAGCGAACCTGATCAGGAAGCCGTCAAGATTGCCCGGAACAGCGTAAAGAACACGTAAAGACCAGTTCCAAGCCCACTCCGCGGGTGTGCGATTGAGAAAGACATCAACGCACATTGTGAAAGTAGGTTTGTCATGGTTTTAATTACGTGGCTCATTTTGGGGCTGGTGGGGTTGGCTTTGCTGGGTTACCTGCTGGCCGCCCTGATCCGTCCCGAGAAGTGGTGAGCGGACACCATGGATCTTAATTTATTCTCGCTCGCCACCCAGCTGGCCATCTTGATAGTGGTGCTGGCCGCCATCCATCAGCCCCTTGGCAAGTATCTCGCCAGAACTTTCACCAGCCACAAACACCTGGCCGCGGAACGCGGTATCTACAAGCTCTCCGGCATTGACCCACTGGCGGACCAGCACTGGAAGGTGTATCTGCGCTCACTGCTGGCATTTAGCATCGTCTCAATTGTGGTGCTGTTTCTTGGCCAGCTGCTGCAGGGAATCCTGCCCTTCAATCAAGGCTTGGGGGCCGTGGACCCGTGGGTTGCCATGAACACGGCGGTCTCCTTTGTCACCAACACCAACTGGCAGACGTACGTCCCGGAGACAACCCTTGGCTTTGGTGTCCAGATGATGCTGCTGGCCGTGCAGAACTTCCTCAGCGCCGCCGTGGGGCTGGCCGTTGTGGTGGCCCTGATTCGCGGCCTCACTAGGGCCCAAACCAACAACCTTGGCAACTTCTGGGTCGACCTGACCCGCGGCGCCCTGCGCGTCCTGCTGCCGATGGCTGTTGTTGGCTCGGTGGTCCTGATCATTTCCGGCGTCATCCAAAACTGGGGCGGCACGGCCATCCACACCCTTGTCACAGGCGCCCAGCAAACAGTGCCCGGTGGCCCGGTGGCCTCGCAGGAAGTCATCAAGCTCCTGGGCACCAACGGTGGCGGCTACTTCAACGCCAACTCGGCCCACCCCTTTGAAAACCCCACGGCTTTCAGCAGCTTGTTCCAGGTTTTCCTGATTCTGCTCATCCCGTTCTCCCTGCCAGCCATGTACGGACGCATGGTGGGCGACAAACGCCAAGGCTACACAGTACTCACCGTCATGGTGGCGTTCTGGCTGATTTCCACCTCCCTCATGGCATGGGCCATCGCCGCCTTCACCGGCAGCGGCACCAGCGTGGGCGAAGGATTCGAGCAGCGCCTGGGAGCTGCCCCCAGCGCCTTGTTCGCAACAGCCACCACCCTGACCTCAACCGGCGCCGTCAATGTTGCCCACGATTCCCTGCCACCCCTGGCCGGCGGACTGGCACTGCTGAACATGATGCTGGGCGAGATTGCTCCAGGCGGCGTGGGCTCGGGCCTGTACGGGATGCTGATGCTGGCCGTGGTGGCAGTGTTCATTGGCGGACTCATGGTGGGGCGCACTCCGGAGTTCCTGGGCAAGAAAATTGGTGCATCCCAGATGAAGCTCGTGGCCCTGTACATCCTGGTCACGCCCACACTGGTGCTGCTGGGCACCGCCGTCACCGTTTCAGTCCCGGCGCTCGCAGCAGCGGCACCCGCCGAGGGCCCGCACGGCTTCAGTGAAATCCTGTATGCCTTCACCTCCGCAGCCAACAACAACGGCTCGGCCTTTGGCGGCATCACCAGCTCCGGGCCCGGACTGGCCACCCTGTTGGCGCTGGCCATGTTCCTTGGCCGCTTCCTGCCCATGGCGCTGGTCTTGGCGCTCGCAGGCTCCCTGGCGAAGCAACGCAAAATCCCGGCAACCACGGGCACCCTCGCCACCCACGGCCCGCTCTTCGCCGTACTGCTGGGAGGCATCTGCCTGATCCTGACAGCACTCACCTACTTCCCCGCGCTCGCCCTGGGCCCGGCTGCAGAAGGAATCCTGAAATGAACCTGAACAACACGCTCGCGGCGCTGCCCCTGGCATTCCGCAAGCTTGATCCCCGCCAAATGATTCACTCCCCAGTCATGTTCACCGTGCTGATCGGTTCCATAGTCTGCACCGCAGTGAGCGTCCAGCAACTGGCCATTGGCTCCGAATCGGCAGTATTTTCCATCATCGTCACGGTGTGGCTTTGGTTGACGGTGCTGTTTGGCAATCTATCCGAGGCCATTGCCGAGGGGCGTGGGAAGGCCCAAGCTGACAGCCTTCGCGCCGCCCGCACCTCAGTCATGGCTCGACGCCGGACCCGCGTTCTGGTGCCCGCCGGTGCGTTCGGTACGGGCCGGGAAAGTGACGTAAACGCCCTGTACGAAGAGGAACTGGTCCCCGGCACAGACCTCGAGGTGGGCGACGTGGTCAGCTGCGAGGCGGGGGAGACGATCCCCAGCGACGGCGACGTTATCGAAGGGCTTGCCAGCGTGGACGAATCCGCCATCACCGGCGAATCGGCTCCGGTGATCCGTGAATCCGGCGGGGACAGAAGCTCCGTCACGGGCGGCACCATGGTGCTCTCGGACAGGATCACCATCCGCATCACGGCCGCCAGCGGCAAGACGTTCCTGGACAGGATGATCTCCCTCGTGGAAGGTGCCACCCGGCAAAAGACGCCCAACGAAATCGCGTTGAACGTGCTGCTGGCCTCGCTGACCATCGTGTTCGTGGTCGCCGTCATGACACTGGCACCCATGGCGAACTTCGCCAGCGCCCTGCCCACCCCCGTGGTGCTGGTGGCGCTTCTGGTCTGCCTGATTCCCACCACCATTGGCGCGCTGGTGCCGGCCATCGGCATCGCCGGCATGGACAGACTCATCCAACGCAACGTCCTGGCCACCTCCGGCCGGGCCGTGGAAACCGCCGGCGACATCACCACCCTCCTGCTCGATAAGACAGGCACCATCACCTACGGCAATCGCCGCGCGGTTGCCTTCCTCGCGGCCGACGGCGTAAACCAGCCACTGCTCATCGAGACGGCACGCTTATCCTCGCTGGCAGACGAAACACCCGAGGGCCG
>JBBPZC010000023.1:0-5998 GCA_038199275.1 Actinomycetales bacterium | reverse complement strand
TGAACATCCCAGGCATTGAACTTGACGGCTCCTACGGCGGCGCCGACTTCGTCTCTTGGTACGACGGCCACCCGGACGTCTCCCGCGAATGGCCCCTGACGGCCAAGGAACTTGCCGTGATTGGCAACGGCAACGTGGCCCTGGACGTGGCCCGAGTCCTGTCCAAGCACGCGGACGACATGCTCGTCACCGAGATCCCGGACAACGTCTACCAGAGCCTGAAGTCCTCACCGGTCACCGACGTGCACATCTTCGGCCGCCGCGGCCCCGCCCAAGTGAAGTTCACGCCCATGGAATTGCGCGAACTCAGCCACTCCCGCGACGTGGACATTGTGCTCTATGAGGAGGACTTTGACTTCGACGAGGCCTCCGATGCCGCCGTCAAGACCAACAACCAGATCAAGACCATGGTCAACACGCTCACCAACTGGCTCGTTGAGCAGGAGGACGACGCCGCCGAGCCCACCACGGGTGCCTCACGACGACTCCACCTGCACTTCCTGCACAACCCGGTCGAGATTACCGGCGAGGACGGCAAGGTTTCCGGTATCAAGTTTGAGCGCACCGAGTTGGACGGCACGGGCAACGCCCGCGGCACCGGCGAATTCATCGATTACCCGGTCCAGGCCGTGTACCGTTCCGTGGGCTACTTCGGCTCCGCTTTGCCGGACGTTGAGTTTGACCACCAGCGCGGCGTTGTCACGAACGACGGCGGTCGCGTCCTGGACACCGACGGGACCCACGTGCCGGGCGTCTATGCGACGGGCTGGATCAAGCGCGGGCCGGTTGGCCTGATTGGCAGCACCAAGGGTGACGCCCTGGAAACCATCACCCACCTGCTTTCCGACCGCGACAACCTCCCGCTGGCCGAGGCCGCCACCGCTGACGCTGTGGTGGAACTGCTCGACTCCCGCGGCGTGGAATTCACCACCTGGGAAGGCTGGCTGGAGCTCGACGCCCACGAGAAGGCCCTAGGCGCTGCGGCCACCGAGACCGGCACCGTGAAGCGCGAACGCGTCAAGGTTGTTCCCCGCGAAGACATGGTGGGCGTCTCCCGCGGCGCCTCGATCGTGGGCTAAAAACCCAGGTTCGCAGCCACGGTTTCGTAGGCGGCGTCCGGGTCACGGGCTGTAATGGCCGCAAGCAGGTCTTCATGGCCTTCCTGCGGACAGCCCGGGCCCTGGTCGCCGCTTTGCTGTTCCAAATCATGACGGAACACGTCGCCGAAGGACGCGTAAAGCTCCACCAGCAGCGGGTTGCCGGATGCCTTGGCCACGGCCAGATGGAATTCCCAATCGCAGTTCACCCAGGCCGCAATGTCATTCTTTTCCCAGGCACGACGGCGTTCCTGCAGCAGGGCGCGCAGCTCACCTTGTTGATCCTCAGTGGAATTGATGGCGGCCAACTTGGCCGCCTGCGTGTCGAGCGCGAGCCGGACCTCCACCACATGTTTGTTGCCGTGCCGGCCAATGAGTTTTTGCGTGGCTCCGGATATTTCACTCGTGGCCCGCACATAGGTGCCGTCGCCGCGGAGTACCTCCAGCATGCCCGCGTGGGCGAGCGACTTGATGGCCTCACGCAGCGTCCCCCTGGAGACTTCGAGGTCCTTCATGAGTTCCTGTTCGGACGGAATTCGTTCGTTCAATACCCACGTGCCGGAACTGATGGCGTCGCGCAGCTTGCCCGTGACTTCCTGGGCCAGCGGTTCGCGATGTGAGGGAGTGAGGGTCATGATTCCTCCTGCAGCGAGTTGTTGCTGTCATTGTTTTTGTTGGTGTCCTTGGGTGTTGCTGTCAGCAACCACGCAACGATGATCTGGACCGCGGCAACCGCCACGAGCAGGACCAGTGACAGGGTCCAACTGCCGGTGAGGCCATGCGCCAGACCCAGCCCAAAGGGGCCCAACGTCGCTACAAGGTAACCCACGGACTGGGCGACGGTGGACATGGCGGTGGCGTCCGCCGTCGTGCTTCCACTCTTGCTGATGACCACCAGAACCAGGGGGAACACGCCGAAACCAAAGCCGAGAAGCAGGGCGGGGACAACTGCGAGGTGGGTGGGGAGGACGAGCAATGCGATGGCGCCGAGCAGGTATGAGCCGCTGGCGATCATAAATGCGCGCCGCAATCCGCGCGGGCGGGCGGCGATGGCCAGCAGGCCGATGTTGGTGAAAACTGTGACCACGGTGGTCAGGCCCAGTATCAAGCCGGCCTGGGCGGGGGCCATGCCGCCGGAGATCAGGATGACGGGAAGCCAGCTCATGATCGAGTACGCGGCGATGGCTTGGATGGTGAAGAAGGCGGTGATGAGAATGCCTTGGCGGGTTTTGAGCAGTTTCCACTGTGAACCCGAGGAAATGGTGGGGGAGCCGGCCCGGTTGCGGTGCGCGCTGAGTACGAAGGGCAGGAATGCCAACAGTGTCACCAAGGACAGGATTCCCCAGGCCGCAAGACCCAGCGACGGGGAGCCCAATTGCAGGGCGAGCGGGACGCTCACGGCCGCCGCAAGGGTGGCGCCGATGGACATCGTGATCGTGTAAACACCCGTCATGGCGGCGGTGCGGTGCGCGTAATGTTCCCGGATGAATGAGGGCATCGCAATGTTGGCCACAGCCAGGCCGCTCATGCTGATCACGGTGCCCAGCAACAGCATTCCCACAGTGGGCACGCCCCGCAGCGCCAGTCCGAGGGTGAGCGCCACAAGGGCAACGGCAAGCGCCTTCTCAACTCCCGTACGCTTGACCAGCCACGACGTGGCTGCGCCGGCGACGGCGAAGCAGAGAGTGGGGATGGACGGCAGGAGCGCCGCTGTGAATGCGCCGTAGCCGAGCACCTGTTGGAGATCGTAAAAGAGGGCCGCGGCGCTGTTGATGCCGGCGCGCAAATTAAGCCCGATCAGCACAATCGCGAGGACGCCGTAGATCGCCGCGAGGCGCTTCCTTGGGGCAGGGGTGGTGAGTGTTTGGGGGTGCTGCAAAGTCTGAGTCATCGTTACCAATGGTAAGACGTTAGACGTTTGATGTCGATTGGGCGGGAACGGGCTGCTTCGGCTAGCAATGACTGGCGCGGCGAGCCGTGGTGTCACGTCGGCTCGGAAAGGCAGCGGCTCGGCAAGGGATGAAGGGCCGGCTGTTGCGGCGGGCCGTTCCAGGGTTCCTTCGCCCGGGAAAACCATTTAGAAAAGTGTTTGTGCTTCTGGAGATATGCCGCTCATGATCGAGGAGCTTGTGACTAGGCTCCGGTCATGCTCAAATGCTGCACCGCGCATGGGCCGGCAGCTTCCATTAAGCCAGACGCTTTTCCTGCTCGCGGGGGTGCTGCATTTCCTGCACGCCGGCGGTAAGGATCTCCCGAACCAAATCGCTGGAATTGATTTTTCGCTCGTCCGCAAGGTCTTTGAGCTGCTGCTTGAGAGCTTCAGTGACGCGGAGGTTGAGATGAGGTGAATGCTTGCCCGGCTTGGCGTCAGGGTCCAAGCTGGGGCGGCCGCCAATCAGGCGGTCCAGCTCGGCCGGGTCCATGCCGGCTTCCAGAAGAACTGACCGGCCGTGAGCGGCTGCTTCGGATCCCCGGTGAATGGTGCCGGATGGCTGCGCCAGCGGCAGCTCATTTTCGGCCCAGTCCGCCATCTGCTGGTAGCGGGTTCCCTCTTCGGTAGTAAGTTCCTGCGATATCCTCTTAGCCATTGTTTTTCATCCTTTCCAGTATCTTCGGACGAGCTTCCATCACGTGGAAGATAAACAAGTCCCGACGCGGGGTGATCTCCACCATGACTTTCAAGAGCGGCCCGCCAGTGGATCCCTCGAATATTTGCATCGAGCGAGTGCTGGAAATTCCGCAATGTCAGCCGTAGAGTGAGCATCATTGCTTGTGTTGCACATCATGTCTCGGGTAGGTGGCGCAAGCAGGTCTCATGCAGTGCGGTCTCAATGTGCGTTCGCGCACCGTGTTAGGGGGTGTTTCTCATGCGTGGTGGTCAAAACCCATTGCTGCTTGAGGCACCTCTTGCCCGCGCCTTGCGCATGGCGTTTGGGATTGCCCTGCTGGCAGTCCTCTTTCTAGTGCTTGGTGCTGCTGTATCCTTTGCGGCCGCGAACAGCTCCGCCGACGAATCGGCGTCGAGCACGGCGCCGGCCAAACGCTCAGGATTGCTTTCGGGCATCGTGAACCCGGTGGTCGGCATTGTTGATCCGGCTCTGAGCCAAGTTCCCGTGGTCAATGAAATCACGGGCAGCGACACCGTCGGCACGGTTCTTGAGCCGGTGACGGGCGTGACCGATCGGCTCGAAAATACGCTGAATTCCGTACCCGTTGTTGATGCCGTCACTGCCCCGGTCCAGGAAGCCACCACAGCGGTGGTTGCGCCCGTGACGGGTGTGGTTGCTGACGTGACAACGGCCGTAGTCCCTCCCGTTGCGAACGTGATTTCCGAGGTCACGACGGCGGTGCTTCCTCCCGTGGTGACGAAAGTCGTGCTGCCTCCTGTGGCCGATGTCGTGTCTGGGATTACCACCGGCGTGCTGCCACCTGTTGCAGGTGCGGTTCCTGAGGTCACCACTCCGGTTGTGGATGTTGTTGACCAGGTCGTCGGCACTGTGGTCACACCGGTGCTCCCGCAGGTCCCCGGCGTTCCTTTGGTGCCCGCGATTCCCGTGGTGCCGGAGGTTCCAGTCACGGTTGAGGTACCGGCGGCGCCCACTGCACCCGAGGTACCCGCTGCGCCCGTGACGTCGGAGGTGCCACCGGCCACGGTTGCCGCGGAGGTTCCTGCCGGCCAACGCGAGTGGGGCAATGCGAACAGTCCCGTTGTTGACGGGAATGCGCAGTCCGGCACGGACAGCGGCAGTGATGCAGCACAGGAAACTGTCGTTGGCATGAGCTCATTGGCCCAGTACATGACCGCACTCATTGCGCCCGGGGCCATACATGGACCTTCAGCTCAGGGCCTGGCTATCCAACCAGCAGGCAGTCCGGCTGCGGCAACTTGCGGATCGGATGCGGACGGTTCGGCGGTGGGTCCTTGCCTGCCAGCAACGCCGGTCAGCACAGGATCCTCCTCAAGCATGTCTTCCAGCGGTCCCGGGGCTTCGGGCGGCAGTTCCGCCGCACACGAAAACTCCTCCAAGGACTTCCAGCTGGCGGCCGGTTCCGTGCCGTTGCCCGACGCTGACTGGCCCCTGCCTGCCTCCATGCCCTCAAATCCCGGATCAACACCTGGCTAGATGACCTATGCCTTGCCCTGTTTTGGCGGGCAGGAAACGGTCTTTCCTTGAATCGCACTCGCGATCGAGGTCAAAAAATCTTATTCAGGAGTTGGACATTATGCATGTCATTTTTCGTCGATCGCTGTGCGCAGCGGTCTTTGCGGGCGGACTTCTCGCCCTTGGTACAGGTGCGGCCAGTGCCGCCGACCAAACAACTGCGGGAACCACCGAGAGTGCTACCGCAGCACACAATGTTGTTGCACAGAGCTCAACGTCAAGCAACAATTCCCAGGATCTCCTCGACGGCTTGGTTGGTGGTCTGGCCGCTGATGTGTTGGGCAGTGCCAAGGCAGCTGTTCCTGTGACGGTTCCGGCGGTGCCTGTTGTGGGCCAGACCGAGACGGGTCTTCTTAACGGTCTTGTTTCTGATGTGTTGGGCGATGTCCAGGTGGCTGCTCCTGTGACGGTTCCGGTGAATGTTTCCGGTAATACTGTGGGAGTTTTGGGCGATGCCGATTCGGAGGGCTCGGCTGCGACGAACACGACGGCGGTTCCAGCAGCTGGGGAATCAGTTGCTGTTCCGGCGGTACCTGGTGTGGACCAGACCGAGACGGGGTCACTCGACGGTCTTGTTTCTGATGTGTTGGGCGATATCCAGGCAGCCGTTCCTGTGACGGTTCCGGTGAATGTTTCCGGCAATACTGTGGGGATATTGGGCGATGCCGCTTCGGAGGGCTCGGCTACGACGAACACGACGGCGGTTCCAGCTGCTGGAGAGTCAGTTGCTGTTCCGGC
>JBBPZC010000022.1:0-7195 GCA_038199275.1 Actinomycetales bacterium | reverse complement strand
GGCGGTGCGTCGGGTTTGGACCGGGGCTGCCCCAAAGTACCTGGAGCAGCTGAGTTCCGGGGGTGCGTCGGCGTAGATGGTCCAGCCGTCGCCGGGGCGCAGCACCCAGACGGCACTGTAGCCGGGGCCGATGGAACTGGCCGGGAACCGCCTGTACGCCAGGTAGTGTCCGGAGCCAAACGGCATGCCCAGGATGGCACAGCCGGCGAAGCGTTCGTCCGTGCCGTCGGGCAGCTGTGCGCTTTCGGCAAGCTGTGCGCCGTCGCGGGGTGAGGTGGTGGTCATGATGTGCTCCTTCAGGGTGTATGAAAAGCGTAGGATCTTGTGCCGGTTCATGCATGGGGCAGATGCCCCATCTTTTGCTGGGCGGGCGGCTTGCTGGGTGGCGGGTGGCTTGCTGGATGCTTCAGCCCAGGCGCTTTTCCGGCCGGGACGACGCCAAAAGTTCGTCTCCGGCACTGGTTTCCGGCAGTCTGCAGGATTACGGTGGAGGGGTGAGCGACCACCCTGAAACCTCCACCCCTGACATCCCCACGCTCGGTGCATTGCGGGCCTCCGGCCACGTGTTTAAGGACCTGCGCGAGGAGATCCGCGAGAACCTGCTCGCCGCGCTGGCGGCGGGCCGCGATCCATGGCCGGGCATGTTCGGGTTCAGCCGGACCGTCCTGCCGCAACTGGAGCGTGCGCTGATTGCCGGGCACGACGTCGTTCTGCTGGGTGAGCGGGGACAGGGCAAGACCCGCCTGCTGCGCACCTTGGCCGGGCTTCTCGACGAATGGTCGCCCGTCATCGACGGTTCCGAGATCAACGAACACCCCTACGCACCGATCACGGCCGCGTCCCGGGCCCGCGTGCACAGCGAAGGAGGCGGGCTGCCCGTTGCCTGGCGGCACCGAAGCGAGAGGTATGTGGAAAAGCTCGCCACCCCGGACACGTCCGTCGCGGACCTTATTGGAGACGTCGACCCCATGCGGGTGGCCGAAGGGCGCAGGCTCGGCGACCCGGAGACCATCCACTACGGACTGATCCCGCGCTCCAACCGGGGCATTGTGGCCATCAATGAACTGCCGGACCTGGCCGAACGGATCCAGGTTTCCATGCTCAACGTCATGGAGGAGCGGGACATCCAGATCCGCGGCTACGTGCTGCGGCTTCCCTTGGACGTTCTGGTGGTCGCCTCGGCCAACCCCGAGGACTACACCAACCGCGGCCGGATCATCACACCCCTGAAGGACCGCTTCGGCGCCGAGATCCGCACCCACTACCCGCTGGAGCTGGCCGACGAGATCTCCATCATCGCCCAGGAGGGCCGGCTGGCCGCCAACGTCCCGCCCGTGCTTATCGAGATCCTGGCCCGCTACACCCGCTCGCTGAGACAGTCCCCGGCCATCAACCAGGGCTCCGGCGTCTCGGCCCGTTTCGCCATTGCCGGGGCCGAAACAGTGGCCGCCGCCGCACTGCGCCGCGCCACGGTGAAAGGGGAGCCCGACGCCGTCGCCCGCGTGGTTGACCTGGACGCCGCCATGGAGGTGCTCAGTGGCAAGCTGGAATTTGAATCAGGGGAGGAGGGCCGAGAGCAGGCAGTGTTGGAGCACCTGCTGCGGGTGGCCACGGCCGACGCCGTCCGGGTGCACTTTCGCGGACTGGACCTCAGCCCGCTCGTGGCAGCCTTCGACGGGGAAACCACGGTCACCACGGGGGATGGGGTGACAGCGGCTGAATTCTTGGGGAACCTCCCGAAGCTGGATGGGAGCAGGCTCTACGAACAAATTGGCGAGCGCCTCGGGGCGGCCAACGCCGGGCAACGGGCCGCAGCCCTTGAGCTGGCCCTTGAGGGTCTCTTTCTGGCACGCCGTATCTCCAAGGAGAGCGACGGCCGGGAAACCATCTACGGATAAGGGCAGAATCAGGCATGGCGCCCACGAACAGCTCCTCACACTACGGCCGGTATGCCGGCGGTCCGGACCCGCTCGCCCCGCCCGTGGATCTGGCCGAAGCCCTCGAAGCCGTGGCCGAGGATGTTATGGCCGGCTATTCGCCCGGCCATGCACTGCGGGAGTTCCTGCGCCGCGGCTCCACCAGCCGTGAAGGGACCAGCCGTGAAGGGCTCGACGCTCTCGCAAGCCGGGTCCAGCACCGCCGTCGTGAACTGCTGGACCGGCACCGCCTGGACGGCACCTTGGAGGAGGTGAAGGCGCTGCTGGACACCGCCGTGCTGGAGGAACGCAAGCAACTGGCCCGCGACCCCATGATGGATGAAACCGACCGGAGCTTCCGCGAGATGCAAATGCAGAACCTGCCAGCGTCCACTGCTGCGGCTGTGAGTGAACTGGCGGGCTACGATTGGCAGTCCGGCACGGCACGAGAGTCGTATGAACGGATCAAGGACCTGCTGGGCCGGGAAGTGCTGGACCAGCGTTTTGCCGGCATGAAGGATGCGCTGGCAAATGCCACGGCGCAGGACCGGGCTGCCGTCGCCGCGATGCTGGCCGACCTCAACGAACTGCTGGAACGCCACCGGCGCGGAGAGGACAGCGAGGCCGACTTCCGCGGGTTCATGGCACGCCACGGCGGCTTCTTCCCGGAAAACCCGCAATCGGTGGAGGAACTCATCGATGCGTTGGCAAGCAGGTCGGCCGCGGCACAGCGGCTCCTGAATTCCATGTCCGCGGAACAGCGTGAGGAACTCATGGCCCTCTCCGCCGAATCCTTCGGCACACCGGAACTCATGGCCGGGCTGGACCGCTTGGACGCCAGCCTGCGTGCCCTGCGCCCCGGGGAAAACTGGTCCGGGGGTGAACAATTCCAGGGCCAGGAAGGCTTGGGCCTCGGTGACGGAACCGGCGTGCTGGCCGACCTGGCCGAACTCGACGAACTGGCCGAACAACTCTCCCAATCACACAGCGGCGCCCACCTGGACGATGTGGACCTCGAAGCCATGGCGCGACAGCTCGGCGAGGGAGCCGCCGCCTCGGCACGCGCCCTGGCACAGATTGAGCGGGCCATGCACGATGCCGGCTACCTGCGCAAGGCTCCCGACGGGGAAATGCGGCTGTCACCGCAGGCCGTGCGGCGGCTGGGCAAGTCACTGCTGCAGGACACGGACTGGCAGCGCTCCGCCAGGGAGGGCGCGCGGGACACGGGTGCGGCAGGGGCAGCGGGGGAAGCAACCGGGGCCAGCCGCGCATGGCAATTTGGTGACGCCGGGCCGTGGGACGTCACCCAATCCCTGGGCAATGCCCTGCGGCGCACGATTGCCGAAGGTGGGGACCCCGCCCACGGTCTGCATCTGGCCGTACAGGACATTGAGGTCGTTGAGACCGAGGCCCGCACACAGGCCGCCGTCGCATTGCTGGTGGACGTGTCCTTTTCCATGGCGTCGGAGGGCCGCTGGCTGCCCATGAAACGCACTGCGTTGGCCCTGCACCAGCTGGTCTCGACCCGGTTTCGCGGGGACCGGCTTGAACTGATCACCTTCGGCAGGCTGGCGCAGACCACCGACATTGACCAACTCACCGCGCTGCCGCCCCTGCATGACCAAGGCACCAACCTCCACCACGGTCTGCTGCTGGCCGGCCGCTTCTTCCTCCACCACCCCGCCATGGCGCACGTCGTGCTCATCGTGACCGACGGCGAACCAACCGTCCACCTCGACGCCCGGGGGGAGTCCGTGTTCGCTTGGCCGCCGGAGCCGGAAACCATCGCGCTCACGGTGGCCGAACTCGAACGGCTGGGCCGGGCGGGGACCCGTGTGACATTCTTCCGCCTCGGCGAGGACCCCAGCCTGGCCCGGTTCCTCCAGGCCGTGGCACGGCGCATCGGCGGCCGGGTGGTGACCCCGGACATTGCAGATCTGGGCGGCGCAGTGGTGGGTGAGTATTTGCGCACGCGCCGCCGGGGGTGAGGAACGCGCAAAAGTCCGGCCATGGCCCTGCCTGCCAAGCAAAGTACGACGCCGGTGACCTGGCTTGGGAAGGCGGGTCACCGGCGTCGTACGTGGGAAAGGCGTGGGGACGGCGGGTGTCAGAGGGCTGGTGCCGACACATCCCGCGGTGAGCCTGCGGCCAGCCACGCCTGAATCACGGCCATGACGACCTCGGCCGAGCGCTCCGCGGCGTCATCAACGTGGACCAGGAAGTCGGCGTCCGAGGCCGGCCCGCACAGGTCCGAGACGGCGCGCACGGCCAGGAACGGGACGTTGAAGCTGTAGCAGTTTTGGGCGATGGCGGAGGATTCCATGTCCGTGGCCAGCACGCCGTCGAACTGGTCCCTGATGATGACCGAGCGCTCGTGGCCGATGAACTTGTAGGTGGAAACCAGCAGTCCGTGGTGAATGGCTTTGACCAGCCCACCGGTCTCGGGCTCGACGGCGCTTAACTGCATGAGCGATTCGGGCGTCGGGTAGGAGGCGGGCATGCCGGGCACCTGGCCCAAAACGTAGCCAAAGGCGCGGGCGTCAGCGTCGGCATTGATGGTGTTGGCGGCAATCACCACGTCGCCCACGCGCACGTCCTGGCCCAGGCCGCCGGCCGTGCCGGCACTGATCACCAACGGCGCGTCCCTGCATGCCAGCAGCAGGGCCGACGTGGCGGCGGACGTGGCGTTGACCAGCCCAATCCCGCCCTGGACCACCAGCGCGTTCCGAGCGGCGAGGACCACGGGGTGGTGGATGGAGTTGCCCACGCGCCGCGACTCGCCGCGCGGGGTGGCACGCGCCAGGAAGGGGGCCACTTCCTCATCCATGGCGGCAATGATGACGATGTCTGCGGGGGCCTCGGTCTGGCTCACTGCATGGGTTTCGGCCGGGTCTTCCGCAGGGTTTTCCGACTGGTTTTCCGACTGGTTTTCCGCCGGGCTCACGCGGTGACCTGTGCCCACTCATCGCGCTTGGCCAGGAATTCGCGGGCCGCAGCCTGGGCGCCTTCAAGTGAGTGGTTGACTCCCCAGCCGCACTGGATTTCGTTGGCGGCGGGCACCGCAGTGGCGGCAACGACGTCGGTCAAGGTGGCCTCAATCAGATCCATGACGGCGGGCAGATCGGGCTCGCCCGCCAGGATCAGGTAGTAGCCGGTCTGGCAGCCCATGGGGGAGAAATCGATGACGGCCGAGGAGTGGTTCCGTGAGTGCTCTGCAAACATGTGCTCCAGCGAGTGGACGGCCTTCATGTCCAGGTGCGCCACGTTCGGCTGCGTGAACCGCACATCATATTTGGTCAGGACATCGCCGTGCGCCAGCTGCTTGCGATCGGCAACTCGCACGTACGGGGCCGCCACGGTGCGGTGGTCGAGGTTGAAGGATTCTACGTTCATGTGTGGGGTGTTCATGATGTGCTTTCCTGCAGAAGATTGTCGAAACTGCCAGCTTCAATCCTAGCCTTCCCGGCGGTTCTGTGCGGGGCAGCTCTGTGCGGGGCGGGATGGGCACATGGGTGAGATGAACGACGTCGGACCTCCCGTCTGCTCACTGGCGCACCTTGCGCCTGGGCTGGATATGGGAATATTGGGAGATGACGGAGATGACGGACGACGAGAGCACACCGGAGTCCAAAGATCCGGCAAAGCCGGCGGGGTTTGTCAGATGGCTGCTCCGACCGTCGCACAGGCATGGGCGAACTGAGATTTCGTTGGAGTCGGCGGCGCGCCGTACGAATGCGATCGTTTATGGAAACATTCTGGTACTGGCGGCATTGGCCATATTGACCGCTGACGATGTCGCCACAGGAGCAGGGATTCTGATTATGCTTGGCACTGCGGCATCGACGTTCGTCGCGCACATGCTCGCCGATCAGATCGGGCACTCTGTCCTCGCGGGCAGGGACCCTGAGAACAACCGCCGGAAGCTGCTGTTGGGGTGGTGGCGAGAAGCACGGGACTCCATTCCGATCGCTTCGTCCGCCGTCCTCCCGTGCTTGTTCCTGATGACGGCGTGGCTTGGCTGGCTCCCTCCGACGGCCGCCCACGTGCTCTCCATCGGGTCGGTCATCGTACGATTCCTCTTGATGGGCTCGATGATTGGCTACCTGAGAGGGGAAACGCGGAGCCGCGTACGGGGCTTTGGGGCAGGCATTATGCTTGCGGGTGCAGCAGCGCTGGTGGCGTTGCTCAAGGTGATACTGACCCACTGACGGGGTGGACAGCCCGATCACGGCGGTCAGCGCCAGCCGTGCAGTGGATGGTTTTGCGCCCGAGGGGGTGCGCGATGGCGAACTTAAACCCGAGTCTTGGGCATTGGCTGTTTCCAAGGACATGGTCAATGGAAGCGTGGCGCTATGGCTTCGGGGGTTCACGAGCTTGCCAATCCCGAGGCCGCGAAGATGCGAACCTCGCAGTTGAGGTGCTCCGCTCGTCGCCGACTGTCCCTCGTGGAACACCTGGGTTAATGTCAGTATGATGCGCCGTTCAAAATCTGTTTTTGCAAAATTCCATAACGACGTCTTCGCTGCGGACGTGTTCCGCCAAATCAGCGTTTCCACCTATTCTGGGACCGATACACCCACGCAATTGACACGCGAAGGAAGGCTGACATGGCGGAAACATTTTTTCAGGTGGTTGTTCGGTACACGGTGAAGCCCGGAGAGCTTGACGAGGTCATGCGGCTCTTGGGTGAGATGGCCGTTGCCACCCGCACTGAGGACGCCTGCCTGTCCTACGAATTCTTCCAGTCGACCGAAGACCCGGCGCAGATCGCGATCCTGGAACGGTACACGGATGCGGCCGGTTTTGCCGCGCACCGCGAGTACGAACATTTTGAGCGCATCGGCGTCTCGCAGGTCATTCCGCGTCTGGCCTCGCGCGCCATCCAGATTTTTGAGAACGTGGCGGATTCCTAAGGGAAACCCACGAAGCCCATTCGATCGCGAGGGCGGGTGTCGTTGTTGTATTTCGTTGATGTACGACGGCGGCACTCGCCCTTTGTTGTGCCCTCACCCAGGCGGTGGTGCGGTGGTTTTCCCCGCGTGAGGAGCGCTGTTTTGCAGTGGCACTACCGTTCTGGCTGCCGTCTTGGGCTCCGGCTTGGGGACGGAAATCGATCCCAAAATTGATTAGTGAATTCTTTCGGGTAGGTATTGCGGTTGTATTACGATCAGCGTAGTGTTGGTTCTATGAACGATCGGGAGCGTGTCCCCGGGAACCCGGGTGAACCCACCACCACACTGGGTGTGGCGGGACTGGTCGACGCGCTTGTTCTTCCTTCC
>JBBPZC010000021.1:0-28363 GCA_038199275.1 Actinomycetales bacterium | reverse complement strand
TGTGACCCGCCAAGATGAGGTCTGCGCCGTCGGCCGTGAAATGGTCCAGCACGCGCTGGTAGGGGGCGTGGGCCACCGCGATGCGCACATGCGGGGCCGTGTCCTGTCGGACTGCACCGCGCGGCCAGCCGGCATAGCGTTCCCGGTTGAGGTGGGGATCGTCCACGCCGGAGAAGTCGAAGCGGATGCCCTTCATCGGCAGGGACTGGGCACGGTTGGTCAGGTTGACCCAGCTGCCCATGCCAAAGCCGGCGTGGAGGGCTTCGGTGTCCAGCGCGACCGGCAGGCGCTTGCCATTTGCAGCTGCCCTGGACGGGCCGGCAAAATACCCGAACGGGTTCTTGAACCTCGGCGCAAAGTAGTCATTGGAGCCCGGCACAAAAACGCCGGGGAACTCCATGAGCGGACCCAGCGCATCCAAAAGCGGGGCGATGGCCTTGGGGTGACTCAGGTTGTCGCCTGTGTTGACCACGAGATCCGGCTGCAGTTCCGCGAGTCCACGCAACCACTCGGTCTTTTTATGCTGACCGGGCGAGAAGTGGATGTCGGAAAGGTGCAGGACCGTGAACGGAGCCGAGCCCGGCGGCAGGATCGCCAGGGTCTCGTCCCGGACGGAGAACCAGTGCCGTTCGATCAGGGCGCCGTACGCAACGGCGCCTGCTCCGGCGGCAACGGCGAGCCCCGCCGCCGCACTTAGCGCTGAAAGGCGGGACGGGGCAGTGCGCTTGGATGACATGAAAGCGTGGCTCTAGTCTTTCTTCTCAGGCTCGGCCGGTTTTGCCGGTTCGGGTGCCTTGTCCTTGTTGTCAGAGGGCTTGTCTTTGTCGTCGTCCTTGGGCTTTGGCTGGATGATCACGGGTGGGTTGACCATGCTGGCTGGCGGGGCATCAAAGCCGCCCACATCGAAGAAGCGGGCAATGCTGTTCATGTAACCTTGCCAGGCCTTGCCTGCGTAGGTTGCGCCGTCAACGTAGTCCAGGCGCTGGTTCCCGATCAGCTTGCCGTTGTTGGGCTCGTTCTTGTCCTCCGGGCTTCCCAGCCAAGAA
Organism: Actinomycetales bacterium; assembly: GCA_038199275.1. Taxonomy (GTDB): domain Bacteria; phylum Actinomycetota; class Actinomycetes; order Actinomycetales; family Micrococcaceae; genus Specibacter. The sequence continues at coordinate 27,317 of JBBPZC010000021.1, read as the reverse complement.
GCAGTTGCCAAGCCACGCGTGTAGCCAATGGTCCAAGTGTGTTGGGAATCGTTGGTGGTACCGGTTTTGGCGCCGGCCGGGTACATCAACGGGATTTGGTAGCCTGAGCCGCGCTGGAGCACTTCCTGTAGCACGGAGTTCACGCCCGCTGCCACTTCGGGCCTGACGGTTTGGTTGCAGTTGGCGGCGGGAACCGGGAACTGGTCCCCCTTCGCGTTCGTGATGGATGCAAGCGCGACAGCGTCGCAATGCACACCACCGGCGGCGAAGGTGGCGAAGGCTGACGCCATGGTCAGTGGGGCAACCTCACCGGAGCCCAGCAGGGAGCTGACATTTTCCACACTGTAGGGCTTGTTCGGGTCTTCGCCGAGGTGGATGCCGGTTGCGGACATCATTTTCTGGATGTTACACAGGTCCAGCTTTGCTGCCGTGGCGAAGGTGGCGGTGTTCAGTGAGTTGTACAGGCCCTCACGCGCCGTTACGTTGCGATAATTGGTGTCGCCCGCGTTCTGCAGATCGTCGGCGGCCTCAGGGTTGGTGGAGTCATACATACCTGTGGTGACGCCACAACTGTTGTTCCACTGGTTGGTGGGATAGCGGCGCACCCCTGCATTGACGACGTCGTTAATCCGGTTCCCTGCGTTCAGCCACTCGGCAAAGGTAAAGGGCTTGATGGTGGAACCGACGTCGAAGCCACCGGCACCACCGAGAGAATGGCCGTTGACATCGAAGCGGTCAACGTTGAAGTTGTAGTCCGTGGCGAACTGGCCCTCGGGGGCCTCTATCTTGGTGTTCTGGGCCATGGCAAGGATCTTGCCGGTGCCGGGCTCAACCGTGACGATGGCCTGGCCAACCCTGTCCGGGTTGTTGGCCATAGGCGTGAAGTTCTCGAACTGGGACTGGGCAGCATCCTGCAGCCCCACGTCCAGTGTGGTGTTGATGGTCAGGCCACCCTGCTCCAGCAGTTTCTGGCGATCCTCGGGGGTCTCACCAAAGTTGGGGTCATTGATAATCAAGTTGCTGACGTACTCGCAGAAGTACTCGGCACGCGCGGCCGCGATGCAGCCCAACTTGTTGGGCTGGACATTGAGCCCGACCTCCGCAGCCACGGCCTCATCATGGGCCTTGGCATCGATCATGCCCTGGTCCAGCATGTGATCAAGCACCAGGTTGCGCCGTGATAGTGCGTTCTCCGGGTTGGCTACGGGATCGTAGTAGGTGGGGCTGTTGACAACGCCGGCCAGCAAGGCTGACTGCGGCAGGTTCAGATCTGCAGCGTGGGCGCCGAAGTAAAAGTTTGCCGCCGATTCGATGCCGTAGTTGCCATTGGCGTACAGCACCCAGTTCAGGTAACCCTGCAGGATCTCGTCCTTGGTGTACTTCTTCTCCAGGGCGATGGCGAGCTTGATTTCGCGGACCTTTTCACTGATGCCCTTGTCGCGGCCGAGCTTGATCTTCTCGTTCTCACCGTTGGCGGCGTAGGTCTGAATGATCACGTTGTTCACGTACTGCTGGGTGAGGGTGGATGCGCCTTGGCGGTCGCCGCCCTTCGCCATGGAGGCAACCGCGCGCACCAGGCCGCGGGTGTCAATGCCGCCGTGCTCATAGAAGCGGGAGTCCTCCACCGCGACGATGGCGTCCTTCATGTGCTTGGAAATCTTGTCCAGCGGCACCTCGGTGCGGTTCTGGTCGTAGAAGGTGGCAATGACCGAACCGTCCGAAGCCAGGATTCGGGAGGACTGAGCCGGTGTTCCTACAGTCATCTCGTCCGGAAGGTCGTCAAAGAAGGCCAGGGACGACGTCGTCGCCCCGCCTGCGACGGCCATTGCCGGAACCATCAGACCTGCTACAAGAACTCCACAAATGGTGCTGATGCCGAAGAAGGCGACCAATTTGCCCAGCGTTGTGGCGGTATCGAAAATGGGGTGTTTTATTGCTGCCATTTTTCCAGTTTACCGGCAGGGGCTACGCTTTGAAGTATGACCAAATGGGAGTACTCTACGATTCCGCTCATTATCCACAACACCAAGGCAATTCTTGACAGCTGGGGTGACGAAGGTTGGGAGCTGGTGCAAGTTGTTCCCGGCCCCGACGGCCGCGGCCTTGTTGCCTACCTCAAACGAGAGAAGGCCTGACCATGGATACCGCGTCAACTCAAGGAATTTCACGCATTGAGGCGCGCCTGGCCGAGCTCGGCCTGAGCCTGCCAGCCGTCGCCGCCCCGGTGGCCGCCTACGTACCCGCCGTCGTGTCCGGCAACCATGTTTACACCTCCGGCCAGCTGCCTTTCATTGACGGCAAACTCACAGCAACCGGAAAAGTCGGGGCCGAGATTTCCGCTGAGGACGCAAAATCCATGGCCGCAACCTCCGCAATCAACGCCATTGCAGCCCTGAAAAGCGTCATTGGCGACCTGGACCGTGTCACCCGGATCGTGAAGGTTGTGGGCTTCGTTTCTTCGGACCCGTCCTTCACGGGCCAGCCGGGCGTCATCAACGGCGCGTCGGAACTTTTGGGTGAAGTATTCGGTGAGGTAGGCGTCCACGCACGTTCCGCCGTCGGAGTTGCAGTTCTGCCCTTGGATTCTCCCGTTGAGGTTGAGCTGATTGCCGAATTCCAGTAGCATCCCGGCTGGCAAGCGCTACTTCCCGCTGAACACTGATCAGCGGGAAGCCGCGCAAGCCTGGCTGGAATTTGGCGAGCGGACGCCCGCCAAGCCGCGCGCGGCCTCGTCGGTGGTGCTGTTGAAGGACAGCCCCTCCGGCGTGCAAACTTTTCTCACTTATCGTCCGGGCTAGTCGCCCTTGGGTTGCGTTGCGTTTCCCGGTGGCACCATTGAGCCCGCGGACGACGACGTCACCGACTGGGTGGGCCCCTCACCGACCGTCTGGGCCAAGAGCCTGGGCCTCACCGACATTGGTCTGGCCAAGCGCCACGTGGTTGCAGCCATTCGGGAACTTTTTGAGGAGACCGGCATCCTGCTGGCCGGCACCGACGAGTCCTCGCTGATGGAAAACAATACGGGGCCCGAGTGGATGCGTTCCCGGGAGGCGATTGCCGCCCAGGAGTCCACGTTTGCCCAGTTGTTGGCACGTTACGGGCTGGCGCTGCGCACCGACCTGCTTAAGCCACTGAACCACTGGACCAGTCCCGATTTTGCGCACCGCCGCTTCGACACCCGCTACTTTGCGGCAACCCGGCCCCTGAACCAGGAACCGACGTTGCTCTCCGCCAAGGGTGTGTGGGGGCGTTGGGCCAGTGCTGCCGATGTTCTGGCTGACCGCAACAACAGCACGCTCGGCGATGAGATCGCCCAACCCAACACCATAAACCGGGAGCTGGGCGAGCTGATGGTCCCCGGTGTGGAGATCATTCTCGAGAAGCTTGCCGCCGCCCGCGGCTGCATTGCGTATTTGAATCACAAACGCGCCATCAACGAGTACCAGCCCAAACTTGTGGCCGGCGACGACGGCGAGTTCAGCCTCGAAGTCATGACAGCCCCGGTCTCCGAAGGCGCCGCCTGCCGCGAACGGTGACGCCGCAGCACATAACGGTCTGTTTTCCCGAACGCCGCAGCACATAACGGTCTGTTTTCCCGAACGCCGCAGCACTTCCGACGTCACCGCTTGGATGGCCATCCCGCCTATGGCGGGTTTATCGCCGCTGGCCGGAGACCGCCCTCATCACGAAGGCGAGCTCGCCGCAGTACTTCATGCGCCCGGTCAGGGGCTGGCAATGCGCATGCAAGGACGAGCCGTGAAAACTGCCCCTAACAACAGCGTCACAACCCCGGCGGGAGGTCCTTTGATCACGAAGGCGACCTCCCGCCGTCGCGCTTGGTGGGATAACGTTCGTCAGAAAATGGTCATTGGTGGGACAACGTTTTGAAATTAAGTGGGTAAAGACGAAAGCGGCCCGGCCACCAAAAGGTGACCGGGCCCGTTCGCTGCCTCCCACTGTTCGCAAGCTCTCAGCGGGTCCCTCGGCAGCTCTCTTGCCGTTAGCGGGAGCGCTGGCGCAGACGGTTGACGTCCAGGATGACCACCGCGCGGGCTTCCAGACGGAGCCAGCCGCGCTGGACGAACTCGGCCAGGGCCTTGTTCACGGTTTCGCGTGAAGCGCCGACCAGCTGGGCCAGTTCTTCCTGCGTGAGCTCGTGTGCAACCAGAATGCCGTCGGTGGCGGGACGGCCGAAGCGGTCTGCCAGATCCAGGATGGCCTTGGCAACGCGGCCGGGGACGTCGGAGAAGACGAGGTCAGAGAGGTTGTCGTTGGTGCGGCGCAGGCGGCGGGCCAGTGCCTGCAGCAACTGCATGGACACCTCCGGGCGGTTGCGCAGCAGGGCGTTGAGGGATTCGTTCTTCAGACCGGCCAGGCGGGTTTCGGAAACGGCCGTGGCAGTGGTGCTGCGCGGGGCCGGATCGAACAGTGCCATTTCGCCGAAGAGCTCGCCCGGGCCGAGGATGGCGACGAGTGACTCGCGGCCGTCAGAGGAGGTGCGTCCCAACTTCACCTTGCCGGAAACGATGAAGTAGAGCTGGTCGCCCTGGTCGCCTTCACGGAAAACCGAAGCGCCGCGGGAGAGGTCAACCTCAGCCAATTCGTCCGTCAATAGGCGGAATGCCTCATCGTCGAGCGTGGCGAAAAGTGGTGCCCGGCGTAGTACCTCGATGTCCATGAAAACTCCTTGCAGTATGTAGCTAATCAGTTGTGACCTATTACTGATTGTTTCAGAACTTTTTAGTTTTTGTGACCAATTTGGCATTTGAGGCGTTCGTTGTCAGCATATTGGCAGATTGGCGGGTCTTAAAGCCCATGGATTGCCCGGGTTGGCCCGGTAACATGTTCATTTGGACACTGTTCGGGTCCAAAAAATGCGCGATGGCTGTTTGAGAGGAGCTGTGCAGACGGGTGTTTGGTTTCTCTTGGCTGGATGTGGTCCTGATCCTCTGGCTGTTGTGGCAGCTCATTTACGGCTTGAATACGGGGCTGTTTGTTGGCCTGGGAGGCATTGCCGGATTCGTCGCCGGAGCGGTTGGCGCTTTCTTCGCCGCCCCGTTTGTGAGCGAGTTTTCCCCGAGCCCGGGCTGGCGCACGACCTTGGTCATTGCCGCCACGATTGTGTTGGTCGCCATAGGTCACGCCGTGGGCATGCGGTTGGCCCGGCTGATTGGCCGTGGGGTCAAATCCAACCCGATCCGGTCCGTGAACCGGTTGCTGGGCGGCGCGCTCAACGTTGTCGTGGGCGCCCTGATCGTCTCCATGCTGGCCTTTGGCGTCTCCAACCTTGGCATCCCCGCGGTCTCGAAGCAGCTCAGCGACTCCAAGGTCCTCACCAGCATTGATGCGTGGATGCCGGATCCGGTGAAATCGGCCGTGGCCCAGATCCGTTCACTTGTTCTGGAAGAGGGCATCCCGGCTCTGCTGGATCCCGACGGGTCCAACGTTGTGGTGGCCCCGCCCAACGCTGACACCAACACGGACGCGTGGAACACCGCGGCCCAATCCGTCATGAAAATCTCCGGCACCGCGTTCCAATGTGGTCAGAACCAGACCGGCACCGGTTTCGTGATTGCCCCCGGACGGGTGCTCAGCAACGCCCACGTCGTGGCCGGAGTCCCCAACCCCGTGGTGCAAACCCAAGCCCAGGGTGCGCTGCCGGCCCGGATTGTGTACTTTGACCCGGTGAAGGACCTGGCGATTCTGGCCGTTGACCAGCTGACTGCCCCGCCGCTTGCCACCTCCGGAACGGTTGCCCCGGACACTCTGACGGCTTTCGCCGGATACCCGCTGGGCGGGCCACTGCAAATCCGCCCGGCCACCGTCCGTTCCTCCGGGCCACTGCTGGTTCCGGATATCACCGGCGGGCCGGAGTCACTGCTCGACGTGTATCAGCTGGCCGGAAACGTACAGTCCGGCAATTCCGGCGGACCCCTGCTGGATCAGGCCGGGCAGGTGGTTGGCGTGGTCTTCGCCAAGGCCACCACCGCCGAAAGTGTGGGCTTTGCGCTCACCATGGAAGAGGCCGGGCCGGTCATTGCTGCAGCCCCGCACCTGTCCTCGGAAGTAACCTCCGGCACGTGCAGGGTGGGTTAAAAAGTCAGCTGAGTGCGTTGTCCAGGGCGCTGACGGCAAGAGCGTAACCGTGCACGCCGGCACCGACAATCACGGCGCTGCACACAGCTGAAAGGTATGAGTGGTGCCGGAATTCCTCCCGCTGGTGAACATTGGAAATGTGCACCTCCACCGTGGGAAGTTCGACGCCGGCAATGGCGTCCCGTAGTGCCACCGAGGTGTGGGTGTAGGCGCCCGCGTTGATGATGATCCCCACCGCCGTGCCGCGGGCGGCATGAATGGCGTCAACCAGCGCGCCCTCGTGGTTGGACTGCAGGCACGTGGTGCTGAATCCCGCCGCCTCGGCAGCGGCAGTGGTGAGGTGTTCGACGTCGGACAGGGTGGCCGTGCCGTAAATCCCCGGTTCCCGGGTGCCCAACAGGTTCAGGTTGGGGCCGTTGAGGACCAGCAAGGTGCCACGGTGGGGTGCGGTGGAGGAAGTCATGGGTTAATAATGCCCTTAAACAAGCCGGGTCTCGACAGGCTCGACCAACGGTGGTCGAGCCTGGGGCCCCGGCCGCGGGGGGCCCGCTGCGAGCGTGCGAGCAGTGGGAGCGGCCGGGGAGCGAGACCCATCTGGGGGAGGCTAGGCCTTCAGCGACTCCGCGATCTGGTTCATGACCGTGTTGTCAGCCAGGGTGGAGGCATCTCCCACGGCGCGGCCCTCGGCGACGTCCTTGAGCAGGCGGCGCATGATCTTGCCGGAGCGGGTCTTGGGCAGTTCCGGCACCACCAGGATGGTCTTGGGCTTGGCGATCGGACCAATTTCCTTGCCAACGTGGTTGCGCAATGTGGTGACGATGTCGGCATCTTCCACGGCGGAACCGCGCAGGATGACGAATGCCACGACGGCTTGGCCGGTGGTGTCATCGGCAGCGCCAACCACGGCGGCCTCGGCCACAGAGGGGTGGCTGACCAAGGCGGACTCGATCTCAGTGGTGGAGAGGCGGTGTCCGGAGATGTTCATGACGTCGTCCACGCGGCCCAGGAGCCAGATGTCGCCGTCGTCGTCCCATTTGGCGCCGTCGCCGGCGAAGTACATGTCATCGAAGCGCGCCCAGTAGGTGTCCTTGTAGCGCTCGTTGTCGCCCCAGATGCCGCGCAGCATGGCCGGCCACGGCTCGCGGATGACGAGGTAACCGCCGTGTCCGTGAGGGACGGACTTGCCGAGTTCGTCCACAACGTCCACGGCGATGCCGGGCATGGGAACCTGTGCGGAACCGGGCTTGGTGCTCGTGACGCCGGGCAGCGGGGCCACCATGATGGCGCCGGTTTCGGTCTGCCACCAGGTGTCAACAATGGGAGCCAAGTCGTTGCCGATGACGCGGCGGTACCACATCCACGCTTCCGGGTTGATGGGCTCGCCCACGGACCCGAGTAGGCGGATGGAGGAAAGATCGTACTTGGCGGGGATGTCCTCGCCCCACTTCATGAAGGTACGGATCGCCGTCGGGGCGGTGTACAGGATGGAGACCTTGTACTTCTCCACGATCTCCCAGAAGCGGCCCTGGTGCGGGGAATCCGGGGTGCCCTCATACATGACCTGCGTTGCGCCATTGATGAGCGGCGCGTAGGTGACGTAGGAGTGGCCGGTGACCCATCCGACGTCGGCCGTGCACCAGAAAACATCCGTTTCCGGGTGCAGGTCAAACACGGCGCGGTGCGTGTACGCGGTCTGCGTGAGGTAACCGCCGGTGGTGTGCAGGATGCCCTTGGGCTTGCCGGTGGTGCCGGAGGTGTACAGGATGAACAGCGGGTGCTCGGCGGGATGTCCGACGGCGGCGTGCTCGGTCGAGGCGGTGCCGACGGTGTCATCCCACCAGACATCGCGCCCCTCAACCCAGCTCACATCCTGACCGTTGCGCTTGACGACGACGACGTTCAGCACCGAGTGCCCGGGCGCGGCCAAGGCTTCGTCGACGGCCGGCTTGAGCGGGCTGGGCTTGCCGCGGCGGTAGGTGCCGTCGGCGGTGATGACGAGCTTGGCCTCGGCGTCGTCGACGCGCGAACGCAGGGCGTCGGCGGAGAAACCGCCGAAGACCACCGAGTGGATGGCGCCAATGCGGGCACACGCCAGCAGCGTGATCACGGCTTCGGGGATCATGGGCAGGTAAACGGCCACGCGGTCGCCCTTGGCCAGACCCAGGGTTTCAAAGGCGTTGGCGGCCTTCTTGACCTCTTCGGTGAGCTGGGCATACGTGTAGGTGCGCGTGTCGCCGGGCTCGCCCTCGAAGTAAATGGCAACGCGATCGCCGTTGCCGGCCTCAACGTGGCGGTCCAACGCGTTGTAGGCAGCGTTGATCTCGCCATCTTCAAACCAGGTGGCGAAGGGAGGGTTGGTCCAGTCCAGCGTCTTCGTGAACGGCTTGGACCAGGAAAGAAGTTCGCGGGCCTGCTCGCCCCAGAAAGCCGGACGGTCCGCGGTCGCCTTTTCGTATTCATCGCCATGGACCACGGCGTTGGCCGCGAATTCCACGCTCGGAGCGAACTGGCGGTTTTCCGTGAGCAGGTTCTCCAATGCGTCCCCGGACTGGCCTTCTGCTGCGGTTGTAACCTCAGACATCTAAAATCCCTTCATTCCTTCATGGCTGATGCCCTGATTTTCCGCTCGTGCAGCGCACCAAACGGCTCTGGGAGCCACCGGGCGCCACCGCAAATGCTTGCTGGGCACAACGTTTTGTTCCGACTTTAACTGTAGCCCTTCCCGAGTCCAACGTGTTCGCCATCACAACCGCATGGGGTCAGTGGGGTCGGTTCTGCGCTCAAATGCACAATGTGGTCCGTCCGGCCCAGCTGGGTGTTGGCTGTGAGGTGGTCACAAATAATCCGTTTAGGCTGTGCCCTGCTAGTGTTGCCGCCCCGCGTTAACTAGGGTGGAAGCAATCGTGACTATGAGGAGTAAGAACATGACGGAGCAATCCATGCCATCGACTCAGGGCACCGCAGCCGCCAAGGCCGCAGGCGTCACTGCCGTTGCCGGCCCGCTGACCATTCGGGATCTGGCAGTTTTAGGATCCGTAATACTCATCTTCATTGCCTCATTGATCCCACTGGTGGATACCCGGGCAGGGAGCCTTAACCTGTGGAACACCACCAACTTGTTCTACATGGGTGTGGGCATGATCCTGCCACTGGCCACCGCGGCGCTGTTCCTGATCCGGCGGTTCAGCCCCGGCACCAAGCTGCGGTTGGGCTCGTTGTCCGTTGACCAGTTTGCCTCCGTTGTGGCTGTATTCACTGCCTTCTTTTTCTTCGCCAGCATCACCACCAACTTCCGGGTTGCCTACCTGGTGGGCATGATCGGCGGGGTGCTCTTCCTGCTCTCCACCATTTGCGCACCGTGGATTCCTGTGCTGGCTGCTGACTTTGCCGGCCGGCCTGAGATCCCCGCCCACCCGGTGGCGCGCGACGCCGTTGCTCCCGCCAAGCGTCCCTCCTCACCCAAGCCTGTGGTGGACAAGGGCACCAACGGCGACAAGGGCGCCAAGGGCTCTTCTGTCGGGACTGCCGGTTCTGCTTCTTCCGCCGGCGAGGCGGGCGGTGCTGCCGTTGGTTCTGCTGCTGACGACGGTTCTGCAGCCACTCCGGCTGCTGGCTGGTCCGGGAACCGTCCCGCTGACGTCCACACGCGCGCTGGACAAATTTACACGCCCGCCAAGGACACTCGTTCAGGCAGCGGCAGCGGCGTTGGTGCCGCAGCGGGTGCCGCCGCAGGTGCCGCAGTCGGTGCCGCTGGCTCGGCCGCCGGAACAGCGTCCGCTGCGCCCGCAGCAAACAGCGCCTCAGGTTCTTCCACTACTGCGGGAATCACAGCGGACTCGACTTCGGACACTTCCGCGAAGTCAGCTGCCACGCAGTCCTCGAGCGGCGCCTCGCAAACTTCAAGCGTCGACGCGGAAGACCAGCCGACCAGCCTGAATCCCCAGCTGCCAACGCCGGCTGAGGAGCAGGCAGCCACGAACAAGGCAGCCGAGAACGAGGCAGTCAAGGACTCCGCGAAGTCGGCAGAGACCGCGAAGCCAGCCGCTGCGGATGCCGCGGCATCCGGCGCCAAGGCGAAGGAAGCAGCCACCCCAGCCAAGGACAACAGTGTTCCCGCCCGGCAGAGCATCGCGGCGACGGTTGACCCGAAGGCCACTGCGCCGGCCGTCATCACCGAACCGTTCTGGTTTGCCGTGGACCGTCCGCAGAACGTCATTGACGAGAAGACCCGGCAGTTCATTTACAAGCTGACCCCGGGGTCCTGGATTCTGGCCCTGGAAGATCGGGGAAGCAGCTTTCTGGTCCAGGACAGCCATGGCAAGACCGGCGTTTTGTTGGATCTGGTGGGAATTGAGCGCGCCTCAGACAGCCAGTAATCCGTGATTAAGGTGGGGCAGGAAACGGCGCTGGGGCGCAAACGCCGTGCCCGTAAGATCAACCGTGAACTGGCGCAGCAGTACCCGTACGCGCATGCCGAGCTGGATTTTCGCAACCCGTTCGAGCTGCTCGTTGCCACGGTTTTGTCGGCGCAAACCACCGATATCCGCGTCAACGCCGTCACACCGGCGCTGTTCGCCCGCTTCCCCACGCCGCTGGCCATGGCCCAGGCCCACAGCGTCGAACTGGAAGAGCTGATCAAGTCCACGGGCTTCTACCGGGCCAAGTCAGCCAACCTGCTGGCCCTGGCCAACCGCCTCGTTGATGAGTACGACGGCGTGGTCCCCGGATCCCTTGATGCTCTCGTTACGCTCCCTGGAGTCGGGCGCAAGACGGCGAATGTGGTCCTCGGCAATGCCTTCGGTGTTCCGGGCATCACCGTGGACACCCACTTCATTCGGCTGGCCCGGCGGTTCGGCTGGACCGAATCCACCGATCCGGTGCGGATTGAGGCTGATGTGGCGGCCCTGTTCGAAGCGAAGGACTGGACCATGGTCTCGCACCGGGTGGTTTTTCACGGGCGCCGCATCTGCCACGCCCGCAAACCGGCGTGCGGTGCCTGTCCCATCGCCCACTTGTGTCCGTCATATGGCGACGGGGAGGTGGATCCGGTCAAGGCCGCAAAACTTCTGAAGTACGAGTTGGCGCCGGGGCAGGAAGAACTCTTGGCGAAAATGTTGGCGGACGTGGGCAATGCCGCACAGTACCGGCAGGAATCCCAGTTGGCGGCACGACGGCTGGATTCCAAGTCATGAGCGCCTACTCGGACCTGCTCGCGCTCCCCGCCCACGCCGCGGCGGTGGCGGACCTACCAGAATCCATGCGGCTCAACCGGCCCGTCCTTTGGCGCCAGCCCATGGATTCGGTGACCACACGTAAGGCTGCCGTCTTGATGTTATTTGGTGCATTGGACGACGTTCCTGCCGCCTCCAACAAACCACTGGTCTCTGCAGATCTGGATGTCTTGCTGATCGAGCGGGCTGCAACACTCAACGACCACCCGGGCCAGGTGGCATTCCCCGGCGGCGGTGTGGACCCGGAGGACATTTCCGTTGAGGCTGCGGCCTTGCGCGAGGCTGAAGAGGAAACCGGGCTGGACCCAGGTGGCGTGGAAGTGCTGGGTATTCTGCCCGAAGTTCCTCTGGCGGTCAGCAACTTTGTGGTCACACCGGTTGTTGGTTGGTGGGCGCGGCAAACCCCCGTGGACGTCGTTGACTATCGAGAATCGGCCAAGGTGTTCCGGGTGCCGGTGCGCGACCTTCTGGACCCGGAAAACCGCTATACCTCGGTGCTTTCAAGGGGCAATGACAGTTACCGTGGGCCGGCATTTGTGGTCGGTGGAACCGTGGTGTGGGGATTCACCGCCGGCATCCTGCACTACGTTTTCCACGAGCTGGGTTGGGCTGTGCCGTGGGATGAAAACCGGGAAATTCCCGCACCTATTTAGCAGGCCGGCATTTGGCTTGGGGCAGCCATTGATGCTGTCCTTGGACGGGACCTATTTTGCATCCGCGTAGCACGTCACAACGCTGACATTGACGGGGAATTCCAGCGGGATCGTGCCAAAAATAAGCTCCGTGGCGCGCTGTGAGGACTCATGCATGATTTGTTGCACCTGTTCCGCCAACTCAATGGGGGCGTGAACCATGACCTCATCGTGGAGGAAGAACACCACTTCCGGACTGCCCTGCGCCGAGTATTCCGCGCCACCCTGCCCACTGTCCTGCCCACCGTCCTGCGCACCGTCCTGGGCAGGGCCTTGGCCCGAGGCGGCCGCGGACGCTGGTGAGTCCGCGGTCAGTGCCCGCAACCGGCGTCGTAATTCTGCCAACCAGCAGCAGGCCCATTCCGCAGCCGTCCCCTGGACCACAAAGTTGCGGGTGAACCTACCCCGGCTGCGGGCGGCCGATTCGGCGCGACGTTGCTCCTCGGCTGAGGAACTGCGTTGCCCGGCGAGCCACTCCGCGGTCACGGTCGGTGTGCTGCGGCCCAGAAAGGTACTGACTCGTTCTCCTCGTTCCCCGGCCCGGGCAGCCTGCTCCACGAAATCCAGGGCGCGCGGGTACATGCGGGCCAGCTGCGGCACGAGTCGGCCCGATTCGCCGGTGGTTGAGCCGTAGATGGCACCCAGCAGTGCAACCTTCGCCATGCTGCGGTCACCGCCAAAACCATGGGCTGCGATGCCGGCGTACAGGTCCTTGTTGTGCCCGGCCTCATCCCGCCCGGCCGCAGCCATGGCCGTGTCCTGTGCCAGTGCGGCAAGAACCCGCGGTTCCAGCTGCGCGGCGTCGGCAACGATGAAGACATATCCCGGATCAGCCACAGCCGCCCCGCGAATCTGTGCCGGTATCTGCATGGCGCCACCGCCACGGGAAGCCCAGCGCCCTGACACCACTCCGCCCACCACGTATTCGGAGTGGAAGCGGTTTTGATGCACCCACTGGTTCAGCCAGTTCCAGCCATTCGTGGTGAAGAGGCGGCTGAGTTTGCGATACTCCAGCAAAGGTTCAATGGCCGGGTGTTTGAACTCCATAAGTTCCCAGCTCCGGGTGGACTTCACATTGATACCCGCCTTGTGCAGGGCCCTGATCAGTTCCTGGGATGAATCGGGGTTCAGCGCCGGAGCGTTCAGGGCGGTGCGCAAACACACCGCCAAGGCCTCCAGTTTTTCCGGACGGGCATAATTGGTGGGTTCAGGTCCGAGCACGTCATTGAGCAGCCTCCTATGCAAATCTTCCCGCCAAGGGATACCTGCATACTGCATCTCTGCGGCGACCAAGGCACCCGCAGATTCGGCAATGAGCAAAAGGGTGAGCCTGGCCGGGTGTGTGGAGGAATTGATGGCCGTTTTTTGCGCGTCCAACTCGTGAAAAACAGTGTCAAGATCCCAAGCGGCTGCCGATGCCTTGGCCACGGGAGCATCAAAAAGGCTGTCCTGGCCGGAGGGTGGCCTCTCTCCGTGGAGCGCAGGGATCTGGCGTTCCGGTGGCAGGGTTGCTGCGTGCTGGTGGTATCCGGTGGCGGCGGCAAATTCTGAGAACAACAGGATGGTTTGGCACAGCGCCAGGTCGTGGCATTTTTCCACCCGGACATCGGCGGCTAAAAGCTGCGGATACCAGTTGACGGCCCTGTCCCAGACCCAACGCGGCTGGTGGGCCTGTTCCAACTCCCGAACCGTCACGGCCAGCTGCGCCCGCTGGATTGTTTGCGGCGCAGCAGCTGGCGCACCGTCGTCGTGCCTGAGCTGGACCACGGCGGTGGAACTGTCAGGGCCGGCGGCCAGCAATGCGTACATAAGTTCTATTCTCCACTGGTGGCGGGCTTAATTCCTCCACACCCACCGATGCGGGCCAACCTCTCCACTTTTGGCATTTCTGTGTAGCGCCGCCCGCGTGAGAGGGCACAGGGTTGATTCATGAGATCCCGTCGTGATGTACCCAATGCTCCGGACCAGGCGCCCTGGCTGCCTCGTCGGGACACCACGGTCCTGCTGTTGTCTGCTAACCCTGAACTTCAGGGCGCCGTGGGCAGGGTGTGTGCGGCCGCCGCCGTCGAACTGGTCATTGCCGAAAACCTTGACCAGGCCACCGGGCGGTGGGAGGAGGTGTCGGCCCTGCTGCTGGATGCGAGGCTGGCCACGCTCGACGGCGGTGTGGCGGGCTGGAGCGTGGCCACGGTCATCGTGGGATTTGGCCCGGACGCGGCCCAAGTGTGGCAGCGCGCAGAGCAGGAAGGTGCCGACAAAGTAGCCATCCTGCCCGACTCGGCCTCGTGGCTGGCGAATTATTTGGGCTGTTTGCGCAATTCCACCCCAGGTGCCGGAGTCGTGGGAATTTTGGGCGCCAGCGGCGGTGCGGGGGCCTCAACTCTTGCGGTGTTGGTGGCAGTGGCAGCAGCCGCGCAGGGCACCCGGACGCTGTTGGTGGATGGCGACCCGTTGGGCGGTGGTCTGGAGACGGCGTTGGCGGCTGCGCATGTACCGGGGCTGCGCTGGCCGGATCTCCTGCACGCATCCGGGACCATAAACCCGGAACATTTGGCGGCGTCGCTGCCACAGCTGGCGTCCTTGGCGTTGTTGTCATGGAGCAGCACGCCGCGGCACGACGAGGGGCCGGCGTCCACGGCGGCGGTGGGTGAGGTGATGCGTGCTGCCCGGGCTGCCTACGGGCTGGTGGTTGTTGATTTGCCGCGAACACCGCAGGCGTTGGGGCCGCTGGCGGGGCATTGCAGCGGGACAGTGTTCGTGGTCCCTGCCCGGGCCCGCGCCGCCGCGGCGACCCTGGCGCTCGCGCCGCTCCTGCCACCCATGCCCATGGCGGCAGCGGTGCGGGGCCCGTTGGGTGAGGGCTTGGACGCTGCCATGGTGGCCGGCGCTGTGGGGATGCCCTTGATCGGACAGCTGCCCCACTTGCGCGGCGTCACCGAAGCCCTGGAGGCTCAACGGATGCATGACCTGGTACGACGGCGGAAGGTGCGGACATTGGTGGCCAACCTTTTGGGGTGGCTTGGTGAGGGAACCCCGCAGAGCCGGGGAAGGCTGCAGAAGTGAGCGCCGGTACAGGAGCGGAGGGTCTGGGCGCAGGCGGCTGGGGCGAATTGGACGCGGCGTTGCTGGAGGAGGTCAGGCGCAGCGTCCTGTCCCAAACAGGGCCCCTGACCGAGCTGCAAGTGGCTGCCGCGGTACGGGAGAGCGGGCGTCTGCTGGGCACGGCCGGTTCGCTCGTGGCCATGGAACGGATCTCCGCAGAGCTCAATGGCTTAGGGCCGTTGCAGGGGCTGGCCCGGGACCCCGCCGTCACGGACATCTTTGTCAACGGGCCCAAATCCGTCTGGCAGGACCGTGGGGACGGACCCGAACGTGTGGCCGTCGGCTTCCCGGGAGAGAGCGAACTTCGGGCGCTCGCGGTCCGGCTGGTTGCCAGCGGGGGACGGCGGTTGGATGAAAGCAATCCCTGCGTTGATGTGCGGATTGTGGGCGGCTACCGGGTCCACGCCGTCTTGCCACCCATCTCCGCCACGGGAACCTTGCTCTCCATCAGGATCCAGCGCAAAACCACGCTTACCCTGGAGGAGATGGTTGCCGACGGCGGTCTGGACCCGCTCACGGACCAGGTGCTGCGGGCCATCATCGCCGGCCGGTTGAACTTCCTGATCAGCGGCGCCACGGGGGCGGGAAAAACCACATTGCTCTCCGCGCTGTTGGGATTGTGCCCGCGCCATGAGCGCCTGGTTCTGATTGAGGATGCGGCCGAACTGCAACCGGACCACCCGCATGTGGTCACCCTGGCGGCGCGCCATGAAAACGCCGAGGGGGCTGGCACCGTGGACCTGGCTGAATTGGTGCGCCAGGCATTGCGCATGAATCCGGGCCGCTTGTTGGTGGGAGAGTGCAGAGGCAGTGAAGTCCGCGAATTGCTCATGGCCATGAACACAGGTCACAGCGGTGGCGGTGGAACCATTCACGCCAACAGCGCCCAGGACGTGCCGGCACGGTTGGCTGCGTTGGGAACCCTGGCGGGCATGGGCCCGGCGTCGGTGGCACTGCAAGCCGCAAGTGCGCTGGATGTTGTCATCCATCTTGCCAGGGATGGAGGGCTCCGGGTCGTCACCCAGATTGCGGTTGTGCAATTGCGTCAGGGAAGCCTGGAAATGGATCCCGCGCTCACGCTGGAACCACCCCGGCCGGGGCAAGCTGCCGCGCTGCGCAGAGGCCGGGGATGGGCGGCGCTGGCGGAACAGCTGGGGTTGGATCCAGAATTCGATGCGGAACCAGACGCCAATACCGCAGGGGATGGGTGACATGGCTGCACTGCTGATGCTTGCCCTGTCAGGGACCGCCTGTCTCCTGTTCGCGTTCCGAAACCCGGGCTGGCCGGTGCCGGGCAAGAAAAAAACCCGCAACGCCGCTGAGGTGACAGCCGCTGGGGTGACAAGGCACCGCAAGAAACCCGCTGCGCAGTCAACTCCCCGCCTGGTACGGCAGCTGGCATCGCTCCTGGCCGCAGGCCGGACCGGGCCCACTCTGTGGCAGGCAATGGCTCAGGTCCGCATCATGGAAATGGGCCGGGCCCCCAGCGCAACTACACCCGACGCCACGCTGACACTGGTTCTGGCCGTGCAACGCGCCAGCACCATGGGCCTGTCCAGCGCGTCCGCCATCCACGCGGCCTGTCAGCCCACAGATAGCCACACCGAACGGCCCAGACCCAGAGCCGGACCGGAAACGATGACGGCAGAACAGCGGCGCATGTGGCTGGATATCGCAGCGTGTTTCGCCGTCTGTGAAGCCAGTGGCGCACCCGTCGCAGCAGTGCTGCAAAGACTCGCCGCCACACTCGAGGCCGACCATGACGCCGCAGCACAACGGCAAACGGCGCTCGCAGGCCCTCGAGCCACAGTCCGCCTACTAACCTGGCTTCCTGCGGTGGGGTTGGGTTTGGGCATGTTAATGGGCGTAGATCCGCTGGGTGCGCTATTCGATTCTGCGACCGGCTGGGCGATCTTGGCGGCAGGACTCGGTTTCGCCGTGGCGGGGCGATTCTGGTCGGCGAAACTCATCCGCTCAGCAGCCACTCCAGTCGTGCATTCCGCCAGCCCCGGTGGTTGACGATGGAAGCCTTCACAGTCTTTATGCTGGCGGCAACCGCCGCAATGCTTGTCTTTGGCCGTGGTCCCACCCGCTTTCGTGGCACCCGGGCACCCAAGGAAGGGACGACGTCGGACACGTCAGCGGCGGAGTTGTCGGTGCCTCTGTTGTTGGAATTGTTGGGCACCGCGCTGGACTCAGGACTTGCCGTCCAAGGTGCACTGCAGGTGGTGGCAGCGGTGTCGGGAGAGTCGATGGGCACGAGTCTGCTGCGGGTCGTGGCCGGCTTGGAAATTGGGGCCTCATGGGAAGACTCGTGGGCCGGAAACCTTGACCGGGACGAGCTGCGCCAAGTCCACGACGCTCTGAGCTTCGGGGCGCTCACCGGAGCATCCGCCGCACCGCTGCTGTATGCCCAGGCACAGAACTATCGCACGGAAGCGGCCAGAAGCGCGCAAAAGCGGGCGGCCGCACTCGGCGTCAAACTCGTCATGCCCCTGGGGCTGTGTTCACTGCCAGCCTTCATTGCCGTGGGTGTGGTGCCCGTGGTGATGGCCATGATTCCGGCTTTTTAGCCCGCAGGCGGTCCGGGAGGCGCTCAAAAGTGGCCG
The DNA here is from genome assembly GCA_038199275.1 of Actinomycetales bacterium. GTDB lineage: Bacteria > Actinomycetota > Actinomycetes > Actinomycetales > Micrococcaceae > Specibacter. The sequence goes on along the minus strand of JBBPZC010000021.1, from coordinate 9,587 downwards.
TTGATTCATCCACAGGCGCACCTGATGGCGCGTGGGTCCACGAAACGCCAAAGTGGCCTTTCGCCTCGGAAACACCACGGGCAGAGTGGACGGATCGGGTCTTGGTGGCCATGGTTGCCAAGCATAGATATACAGACAAAGGAGTTGACATGAACAGCTTGGACAGAGTTGCGAGGGCCGCAGCACCGGCCACAGACACGACCACCGTGAGCGAGATCTTTCCCGGCGCAAGCCACCAGCGTCCCGTTAAGAACGGCGGGGGACGGCGGGCAGCTGTGAAGCCGGACCGGCGGTGGAGTCGGAACAGCATGGAAGCTGGCATGGCAACGGCTGAATATGCCATCGCTACACTCGCCGCAGTGGGTTTCGCCGGTCTGCTGGTGGTGATCCTCAAGAGCGACGAGGTCCGCGGATTTCTGTTGAACATCATCCGCGCTGCCTTGAGCTTTTAGCCGCGGGCAGCGGTTCAAGATTGCTGCGGACGGGCAGGGGAACAGCCATGCATAATGTAACGCCACGGTGGAAGGATTCGAGGGGATCGGTGACCGCCGAACTGGCCGTCGTGCTTCCGGCACTGACCGTGTTGCTGGCTGTTCTCCTGCTCAGTGTGTCCGTGGGCTTGTTGCAGCTGAGGCTGGAAGAAGGGGCGCGGGCCGGCGCGAGAGCGGCGGCACGTGGGGACTCCACGGCCCAGGTGCTCGATAGCGTGTCCCGGATCGCGGGCGAGGGTGCCAGCATCTCGGTGACAAACTCGACGGGCTTCGTCACGGTCACCGTGCAGGGACGCGTTGAGGGTGTGCTGTCAGGGTTGCTGCCGGGGCGCCAGAGCGCCGAGGCCAGTGCAAAAGTGGAGACGGCGGCCGGAGCTGCAGCTGTTCCGGCCGCGGCAGGGGAGCAGGTCCAATCTCATGGCCAGTCCAATGGTTAGAGATGAACGTGGGTCCGGAACCATGCTGGCCGCAGGTGTTGCAATGGCCATTCTGCTGCTGACGGCCATGATCCTGGGTCTGGCACAGGCCGCGGTTGCAGCGGCTCGGGCTGCGACTGCGGCAGACCTCTCTGCCCTGGCCGCGGCCGATGTGCACCGTGGGCTGGTGGGAGGGGACGCCTGCCAGGTGGCAGCAGAAGTTGCCGCCGTCCACAGGGCCCAACTCGTGCAGTGCGTGCTGTCTTCGGACATGTCGGTGCAGGTCGCAGTTGTTGTTGAGACGGCGCTGCCGTGGCCAGCCCGGGGGAACGCGAGGGCTGGGCCGCCACCCGATACAGTTGCCCCGGCAAGCTGATGATCATCGGTAAGTTGATGCCGGACGGCTGTCATCTCCTCACCCGGGCAAGCTACCCCTGATGGACCTTGTTCTGATGAACAGCGTCTTGGTGGGCGTTGTTGAGAAGAATCTTCAACAACAGCACGGCACCGGCCTTGTCCAAGGGGTTGTTCTTATTGCCACATTTGGGCGACTGCACGCAGGAGGGGCAACCGGAATGGCACTCGCAGGCCTGGATCGCGTCCAAGGTGGCCTTCAGCCACACTCGGGCCATGTCGAATCCGCGCTCTGCGAACCCTGCACCGCCGGGGTGGCCGTCATACACAAAAATGGTGGGTTGGCCGGTGTCGGCATGGATGGCGGTGGAGACTCCGCCAACATCCCAGCGGTCGCTGGAGGCAACGAGCGGCAGCAGTCCGATCGCGGCATGTTCGGCTGCATGCAGGGCACCGGGAAACTGTGGTTCCACCAGCCCGCCGGCAATCATCGTCTCGTTGTCGAGGGTGAACCACACTGCTTTGGTGAAGAGATCGCGGGCTTCAAGTTCCAGCGGTTCCTCACCCAACACCTCGTTTGAAATAAGTGCCTTGCGTTGGAAGGAGACAACTTGGGTTCGCACCTGGACGGAACCAAAGTGCATTTCCACCGGTCCCCACAGTTCGTGTTTGACGGACTCGAGCACCTCGATCTGTGTCACGTCTCGGGCGGTCGTGTAAAAGTCCGGAGTTCCGCGGCGAACCAAGGCACAGTGATCCGCCTCGTTCAATTCCAACACCACAAAAGTGGTTCCCTGGTGCACATACACGGCACCGGTGTGGGCTTGGTAATGGGATTGGGGGGAGCCCATGGTGCCAAGCAGGGCTCCGGTGTCGGCCTCAATGATGTTGATGGGACCGCCGCCGTCCTCGCGTAGATTCACCAGGGCTGCGGCACTTTGCGGATGCGTCCAGAACCACCCGGCCGGGCGTTTGCGCAAATAGCCCTGCGTCACGAGCTGGTCGAGCAACGCCGGGGTGCTCTCATCGAAGAGCGCCAGATCGGCGACGGTGATGGGTAGTTCCGCAGCAGCGGCACACAGGTGCGGGCCCAGAACGTAGGGGTTGGACGGGTCGAACACGGTGGCTTCCACGGCCCGGTCAAAAATGGCTTCGGGGTGGTGCACCAAAAAGGTGTCCAACGGGTCGTCGCTGGCGACGAATGCCGCCAAAGCGTCCTGCCCGGCACGGCCGGCCCGGCCGATCTGTTGAAAAAATGAGGCCCGGGTGCCGGGCCAGCCGGCCACCAGCACGGCATCCAAGCCGGAGATGTCGATCCCCAGCTCAAGCGCCGAGGTGCTCGAAACGCCCAACAGCTGACCTGAGCGCAGGGCCTTTTCCAACTCCCGGCGCTCCTCCGGCAGGTAACCGGAGCGGTAGGCGGCGATGCGCGGCGGAAGGCTGGGATCGACGTCGTCCAGGAGACGCTTGGTGACACTGGAAATGGTTTCGGCACCACGTCGGGACTTGATGAAGGCAATCGTACGGATGTGGGAGGAGACCAGGTTCGCCATGAGATCGGAGGTTTCGGCGATGGCGGTGCGGCGGGTTTTTGCCCCATTCTCACCCTGGAACTCCGTCAGTTCGGGTTCCCACAGGGCGACGGTTGTGGCGCCGTGCGGGGAGAAATCCTCGGTGATTGTGGTGGTGGGGGCACCGATCAGTCGGGAGAAGGCCGTCCCAGGATCCGACGAAGTGGCGGAGGCCCCGATGAAGACGGGGTTGGCGCCGTAGTGGGCGCAAATGCGGCGAAGCCGGCGCAGCAGGACCGCCACATGGGAGCCGAAGACACCGCGGTAACTGTGCGCCTCGTCGATGATGACGTACTGCAGGCGTCGGAAGAACCGGGCCCACCAGGTGTGGTTGGGCAGCACGCCAAAGTGGAGCATGTCCGGGTTGCACAGGATGAAGTTGCTGTGGTCCCGAATCCAGCGCCTGTCACCGGCGGCGGTGTCGCCATCGTACGTGGCAGCCCGCAGGGTGGGCAGGTGGAGGGAGGTCAGTGCAGCCAACTGGTCCGCGGCCAATGCCTTGGTGGGGGCCAGATAGAGGGCCACGGCACCCTCGGTTTCCAGCTTTCCGGGATTGGCGGCCAGCGCCAGTCCGGCGCGATGCACGGCGTCGAGCGCGGGAAGCTGGTAGGCCAGGGACTTTCCGGAGGCGGTGCCGGTGGCAATGATGGTGTGTTCGCCGTTGTGGGCTGCGTTGGCACCGGAAACCTGATGCCGCCACGGTTCGACAATGCCCAGGGAGGCGTAGGCATCCACCAGGTCCGGGTGCACCCAGTGCGGCCACGGTTCGGTCACTTCCTGCCGCGCCGGAATCCGGCGGACATGCTGCAGCTGTGGAGGGTTGCTTCCTCCACCCAGCCGCGAGATCAGTGATTCATTGGTCGGCACTCCATCATTGTGCCACCGCCGCCGCAACCAGCTGGGACGCAACCGGCTGGGCCACCGCCGCGGCAACCAGCTGGGCCACCGGCTGGGCCGGGGTGGGCCCGGCTCGCGGCCCAGCCGGCCGGTGGGTCCAGCCGTTGGGTCCGGGCCGTGCGTCCTACAGTTTCGCCAGCTGCGCGAGCCGTTCCTTCGGGACCAGAACCGTGACCGAGCTCAAACTTTCCCAACCGAGCTTGCTGTACAGGCGCTGGCCGCTGGTGCTGGCCAGCAGCAACCCGGTGGTGACGGGGTGGTCCAGGGCTCTGGCGGTGAGGGACTTCATCATCATCATGCCCAGGCCGCTGCGCCGGTGGGAGGGATGGGTTTCGAGGCCGTCAAAGATGGCGTAGTCCCCGTAAATGGCGACGCTGCCACTGGCCAGGACATGTTCCCCGCGCATGATCGCGGCGGTGAAACGTACCTGGCAAGGGGAGGCGTTGTGCCGGCCGCCAAATTGCTTGACCACCAGACGCAGATCCGGATCCCCCAGAAAGGGGTCCTGGTTGTCTTGTGTTTCCATGGCGCAAACCATGAGGTGTTCCGATGCGGACACCATGCCCATGCCTGCTGCGTGTGCCAGCTTCACGTAGTCGTGGATGCGTGGACCAATAACGCACAGGGACCGTTGGGGCGATGAGATGACTTCTGCAGCGAGGGCAGCGAACGCTGGAGGTGCGGGGTCGCACATGAAATATTCCCAGTCGCCGCTGTGGTCAAGGCGCAGAGCGGCCCAGTAGCCTTGGCCGGTGCGGTTCTGGTAAGTCCGCAACGCGCTCCACCCCGTAAACCAGGCGGCAGCCTGCTCTTCAAGTCCCATGGAACCAACCCTCATAGCTACAGCCTATGCGTGGAAGCCTCCGAGAGCGGGATGAATCAACAATTTGGCGCCACAACGTAGGATTTAACCCGTGGCTTTGAACAAAATTGTGCTCTTTTATGGTTTCACCCCCCTCAGCGATCCGGAAGCGATCAAACTCTGGCAACGTGCCCTGTGCGAGAAGCTCAGCTTGAAGGGCCGCATCATCATCTCCAAAGACGGCATCAACGCCACCGTCGGTGGGGACATCAAAGACCTCAAACAGTATTTGAAGACCACCCGTGAATATCCCGGCTTCAACGACGTGGACATCAAATGGTCCGACGGCACCGGCGAGGATTTCCCCCGAGTGAGCGTGAAAGTCCGCGAAGAAATCGTCAGTTTCGGCGCCCCCGGCGAACTGAAGGTTGATGAAAACGGGGTTGTCGGCGGTGGCACCCACCTCAAGCCCGAAGAGCTTCACGAACTCGTCGCCGACAAGGAATCCAAGGGCGAAGAAGTGGTGTTCTTCGACGGCCGCAACGCCTTCGAAGCCCAGATCGGCAAGTTCAAGAACGCCATCGTCCCCGACGTCGACACCACCCACGACTTCATCGCCGAACTCGACTCCGGCAAGTACGACGACCTCAAAGACAAGCCCGTCGTCACCTACTGCACCGGCGGCATCCGCTGCGAAGTCCTCAGCTCGCTCATGGTCAACCGCGGCTTCAAAGAGGTCTACCAAATGGACGGCGGAATCGTCCGCTACGGCGAAACGTTCAAGGACAAGGGCCTCTGGGAAGGCTCCCTCTACGTGTTCGACAAGCGCATGCACATGGAATTCAGCGACGAGGCCGCCGAAATCGGCCATTGCATCCGCTGCAACAACCCCAGCAACAAGTTCGAAAACTGCTCTAACCCCAGCTGCCGCAACCTGAATCTCTACTGCGCCGAGTGCGCCAGCGCCCCGGAGACACTGCAGTGCCCCCAAGGCTGCACCGACTAATCCCCACACCCTCCCAATGCTCGTGCCTCGCTTTGGGGCCCTCGGGCGCGTGGGCCCACAATGCCCGACGGCGGCACCCACCTGCCGCAGCCGGCCCGCCAAACGTACGGCCCGGACTCGTTAGGCTTGATCCATGACTGATTTCGCCACCATCCCCGACGCGCCGCGCAGTGACAACCCGGAAGTCCTCGCCGCGCTGGCCGGGGACCTGGGCGCCATCAACTACACGGTCGACGGCGTGGCGGAGCTCCTGGGTGACGACGCCAACCAGGCGCTGGGCAGGGACCAAACCGTACCGGCGGCCCTCCTGCTGCGCGGAAATAACAGTCCGTTGGCCACCGTGGTGAGGTTCTGGTTGTTGGCGGAGACCGTCCCAGTCGAAGACTTGGACCGCGCCGTGCCCAGCAGTGGCGTCGCCGCCCTCATTTCATTGGGCCTTGCCGAGGCGCACGATGAGACGGCAGATCAACCGGACCACGAACATGGCCAGGGCACCCAGGCCAAGGTGCGTGCCGCCGTCGACCTCCGCCCCTATGGTTGGCCAGCCGCTGAAGAGGGCGGGACGGACACGAACCTCTGGGTGACCAGCGACCTCGGCGCGCACCAACGCCCGGGCGTGCTGCGCAAGGACCACGTTTTGGGCATCGGACAAGCCTCGCTGACGCTGGCCCAAGGCACCATGCGCCGCGATGTCGAGCGGGCGCTGGATTTGGGCACCGGCTGCGGCATCCAACTCTTCCACCTGCTGCACCACGCCAAGACGGTGGTCGCCACCGACATTTCGGAGCGCGCGCTGGCATTCACCCGGTTCAACCTGCTGCTCAACGCGCCCGCACTGCGGCTCGCCCCGGGAGATTTTGATCCGTCCAACCTGGATGCCCGCGTATCCCTGCGTCTGGGCAGCCTGCTGGAACCGGTCGCGGGGGAGAGCTTCGACCTGGTCGTCTCCAATCCTCCCTTCGTCATCACCCCGCGCCACCGCGGCGAGCGAAGCAGCGAATTGTTCACCTACCGCGACGGCGGCATGGCCGGGGACGCCATCGTCGAATCCCTCGTGCGGGAACTCCCCTCCATTCTGGCGCCCGGCGGCACCGCCCAAATGTTGGGCAACTGGGAAGTCCAAAATGACCCGTCCGACGCCGGCACCCACCTCGACTGGCATGCCCGCCCCGCGCAGTGGCTGGCACCCGGGATTGAAGCATGGTTCATCCAACGCGAGCAGGTTTCCCCCGGCGGCTATGCCGAAACCTGGCTGCAGGACGCCTCGCAGGGTCGCGACGCGGGCGCCTATGCGAGTGCGTACGAGGATTACCTGCTTGATTTCGCCTCGCGCGACGTGGCCGGAATTGGGTTCGGTTACATCGTGCTGCGCCGTCCGGCAGACGATGAGCTCGCCGATCCGCCGCGCTTCGAGGAAATTCTGTACCCGATTGAGCAGCCCGTGGGGCCCCACCTGGCGGATGGGCTCGCCCGTGCGCAGTGGCTCAAGGCGCATCCGGACCTGACCTTTGAATACCTTCTGGTGGCCTCCGATGTCACGGAAGAACGGCACCAAAAGCCGGGTGCGGAACATCCCGGCGTCATCCTGCTGCGCCAAGGCGCCGGACTTCGCCGCACGAACCTGCTCAGCACCGAGCTGGCCGGTTTCGTTTCCGCGTGCGACGGCGACCTGACCGCCGGGCAGATCATCGGCGCACTCGCTGTGCTGATGGAACGCGACGACGCCGAATTCGCCCAGTCCCTCGCTGCGGAAGTCCGAAATCTGGTGCGCGACGGGTTCCTGCTCACCGCATAGATCGGAGCTGGGCCCACGGCCACGTAGATCGGGGCCGGGCCCACGGCCACGAGGGACCCGCTGCGAGCTTGCGTTGCGCATAGCCGGGGCGTTTCACTCGGCGCTTGGTTGGGAACTGAAGTTGGCGCGGTGTGCCACCCGCCGGCAAGTTGGGCTGGCACCTGCGCGCCGGAGGAAAGCCCAGTTCCCCTATGCGTCCGGCTGGGAAGCGCGAACCGGGTCTCGACAGCCTCGACCGGCGTAACTACCGTGGAGGAACAGTCATAAGGAGGCGGCATGGTCCTTGGTCCCCACGCACCTTGGTGGGCATTGCTGCTGTGCCTGCTGGCCGCCGTCGTGCTTCCCACCCTGATTGGGCTGGAACGGCAGGTCAGCAACAAGTCCGCCGGCATGCGCACCCACGCCCTTGTTGGGCTGGGCGCCGCGTTGTTTATGGTGGTCAGCAAGTACGGGTTCTCGGATGTGGTGGAAGCTGACTTGGTGAGGTTGGACCCGTCGCGCGTGGCAGCCCAGATTGTGTCCGGGATTGGTTTCATTGGCGCCGGGCTGGTGTTTGTGCGGCGGAACAAGGTGCGTGGACTCACCACGGCATCCTCCATCTGGTTGACGGCGGCTGTGGGCTCGGCGGCGGGTGCGGGCCTGATTCTGCCGGCGGCCTTCGCCACGGGCGCCTATTTTCTGGTGGTTGTGGTCTATGCGAAGGTCATTGACCGGTTGCGGCTTTCGGGGCGGCGTTACCATGTGTTGCAAGTGACATATGTGGACGGGACCGGCTCGCTGCGCGAAATTCTGCAAAGCTGCACGGCCCTGGGTTTCCAGATTCTGGGCTTCACAACCCGGCCGCTTGAGCACGGAAACAGTGGCGTCCTGGGAAAGATCATCAACGACGAACCGGGCCTCCCGGACCCGAAACTCGTGGAAGTTGAGCTGGAAATCGAGGGTCTGGGCACTCGGCACGGGCTCCTTGACGCGTTGTCGGCGCTGCCCACCATCAAGGCGATTTCCTTCGATGACGAAAACGAATAAACACCGAATTGAGGCCTTTTCACCGGCTGCACCAGCGAGACAAGTTTCCCGCGCAGTACGCGTTCACGGTAAAAATATGGTGAACTAGCTGGGGGACGCCGTTCGTCCACCATTCATTCCCTGTAGGAGTACCGTGCCCAGCAAGGCAGCAGCCAGCAAGCCAAAGACCGGCAAAAAGCTCGTAATTGTAGAGTCCCCTGCCAAAAGCAAGACCATCGCCAAGTACCTGGGCGACGGCTTCGTTGTCGAAGCCTCGATCGGGCACATTCGCGACCTGCCGCAGCCGTCCGAGCTGCCTGCGGAACTGAAGAAGTCCTCCATAGGCAAGTTCGCCGTCGACCTTGAACACGACTTCAAACCGTATTACGTGGTCTCGCCGGACAAGAAAAAGAAGGTGGCCGAGCTCAAGGCGCAGCTCAAGGACGCCGACGAACTCTACCTCGCAACAGATGGGGATCGCGAAGGCGAAGCCATCGCGTGGCACCTGCTCGAGGTGCTCAAGCCCAAGGTTCCCGTGCACCGGATGACCTTTGCCGAAATCACCAAGGAGTCGCTGCAGCGCGCCATGGGCAACCTGCGCGAACTGGACACCGACTTGGTGGATGCCCAGGAAACCCGCCGCGTGGTGGACCGCCTGTTCGGTTACGAGCTTTCTCCGGTCCTGTGGCGCAAGGTGGCGCCGAAACTTTCCGCCGGACGTGTGCAGTCCGTTGTCACCCGCATGGTGGTTGAGCGGGAGCGCGAACGCATGGCGTTCCGTTCGGCCAACTACTGGGACCTGGCTGGCACCTTCACCCCGGAAACCGGGGAGTCCTTCAGCGCGAAGCTGGCCTCCGTCGATGGCAAGCGTGTCGCCTCGGGCCGTGACTTCAGCGATCAGGGCGTGTTGACCGGCAAGAACGTGGCCCACTTGGATGAGGTGGCTGCCAAGGCTCTCGCCTCAGCCCTGCAGGACGTGGAATTCTCCGTCCGCTCGGTGGAGCACAAGCCGTACACGCGCCGTCCCGCCCCGCCGTTTACGACGTCGACCCTCCAGCAGGAGGCCGGGCGCAAGCTGCGGTTCACGTCCAAGTCGACGATGTCCACCGCGCAGCGCCTGTACGAAAACGGTTACATCACCTACATGCGTACCGACTCCTCCTCGCTGAGCGATGAGGCCGTCAACGCCGCCCGCCGCCAGGCGACGGAACTGTACGGTGCCGAATTTGTGCCCGCCGCCAAGCGCGTCT
>JBBPZC010000020.1:0-5279 GCA_038199275.1 Actinomycetales bacterium | reverse complement strand
GCAGCTGACGCGGCATGGGTTGGGGTGCTGGCGTTGCGCATGGCGACTGGCCGCGACGCCATGCGCAATATCAGCACCCAACGGGCGCAACAGGGAATTGGGGTTTCATCCGGCGCGCACGTGGCAGTCCAACCTATCGCCGGGTGACACCCCGTGCCGACTTCAGTTCCCACCTAAGCGCCGGATGAGACACTCGGGTTGCGCTGGCCGAGATTGGCGGTCGGCGGGACTCAATTGCATCTCGGTTCGGGGAAACGGTTGACATCAAAACTCGTAACATGTCATATTTTACTGATTAGCGAGTGTGATGTACCCGACAGCAAGCTGCCATGCGGGGAAAGACCGCGTGCGTGGCTTTAAGTTGTCCGTCAAAGGAGATGTAGACAATGAAGCTTCGAATTCCCAAAGCCCTCACCATGGCCGCAGTGGCCGCTACCGTACTCGCCACCACGGCCTGTGGCGGCATTCTAGGCGGCAGCGGAGACAAAACCGGTGATGCGGGCCCAATTAAACTAGCGGCAGTGATTCCGCTGTCCGGGTCCAGCGCACCCACCGGCGTATTTATGAAAAACGGCATGCAAATGGCCGTGGATGAGCTTAACGCCAAGGGTGGCGTGCTGGGCCGGCAGCTCTCCCTGGATTTTGAAGACGGTGCCTGCGATCCCACCCAGGCAGCCGCGGCCGCCAACAAGGCCGTCTCCAACGGGGCCGTGGTCTCCGTGGGCGGTTATTGTTCCGGCGCCACACTTCCCACCCTGCCCATCTTTTCCAAGGCCAACATCCCCATGATCATTCCGGCCGCCAACTCCCAGGACCTGGTCAACCAGAAACTGCCCAGCGTCTTTTTGATCAACGGCACCGGAGTCCAGCAGGCAGCAGCGGCCGTGAAGTTCATGGTCAAGGAAAGCGTCAAGACAGTGGCACTGGTGGATGACAACACCAGCTACTCCAAGGACATCGCCACCGAAACCAAGAAGGACCTGGAATCCGACGGCAACGTCAAGGTTGCCCTGGCCACCTCGGTCACGGCCGGTGAAAGCGACTACTCCTCGGTGGTCCACGACATCATGGGCGCCAACCCGGACATGTTGTACTGGACCGGCTACTACCAGGAAGGCGGGTTGATCATCAACCAGCTCAAGGCGGCCGGATACACCGGCAAGATCATGGTGGCCGACGGCAGCGTTGACGCATCCCTGGTCAAAATTGCCGGCGCCGCCAATGCGGAGGGCGTTTTCGCCACCATGACGCAGACGCCGGACACCATCAAGGGCGCCGAATCCTGGATTGCGGACTACACCAAGGCATTTGGCAGCGCACCCGGCCCGTACTCCACCCAGTCCTATGACGCAGTGCGCGTGGCGGTGGAGGCAATTGGCAAGGCAGACAGCACCGACGGCGACAAGGTCATTGCAGCGCTGGAAGCCATTGACGGATTCACGCTGTTCTCCGGACCGCTGAAGTTCACCGCTGAGCACACGCTGACAAATGGTGGCTTCCAGATCCTGGTGGTCAAGGACGGCAAGTTCGTGCTCCAGGACGACCTGAGCTAATCATCGCCGCTCCGCGCCGCAGCTGAGCGCCGGCGGGCCAACACCCGCCGGCTGCTCTCTTTTCGCAGCACGAACAGCCCCTTTCGCCAAGGCAGGACAAGCATGTCTCAGCTCATTTGGAACGGTCTCTTTGTGGGATCGTTTTATGCACTCATCGCCCTGGGCTACTCAATGGTCTACGGCATCATCAAACTTCTAAACTTCGCCCACGGCGACATTTACATGCTCGGGGCCTTCATTGGTTTCGCCACCCTGAGCGCCGTTGGCATCATCCCCGCATCCATGTCCATCACAGCACTGCTGATAGTGCTGCTGCTGACCATGATCATCACCGGCGGCATTGGCGTAGGCATTGAACGCCTCGCCTACCGGCCGTTGCGGAACTCGCCGCGACTGGCGGTGCTCATCACCGCCGTCGGCGCATCCTTCACGCTGGAATACGGCGTCAGTGCCATCGCCGGCCCCAACCCCCGGGTGTTCCCGGTCCGCCTGCAGGGCGAAACCTTCGATGTCCTCGGCGCCCGCATCTCGGCACCGCAGATTGTCCTGATGGTGGTGGCCGTGATTCTCATGCTGGGACTGAACTCCTACATCCAGCGGACCTCCATGGGCCGGGCCATGCGTGCCATCGCCCTGGACCCCAAAGGCTCGCTGCTTATGGGCATCAACGTCAACAAAGTCATCACCTGGACCTTCTTCATCGGCTCGGCGCTCGCCGGAGCCGCCGGTGTCATGGCTGGGGCGTACTACGGCAAGATCGATTTCCTCATGGGCTTCATCATTGGCCTGAAGGCCTTCACGGCCGCCGTCATTGGCGGCATCGGCAACATCAAGGGCGCCATGCTGGGCGGTCTGCTGCTGGGCCTGCTGGAAGCGTTTGGTTCCCAGTGGCTGGGCGGGCAGTGGCGTGACGTGTTCACCTTCGCCGTCCTGATCGCCTTCCTGACCCTGAAACCCACCGGCCTGTTGGGCGAACGAGTGACGGAGCGTGTCTAGATGAGCGAGAACGTCGATACTTCCACCGCCCCACGCCGGATCGGCAAGCCGGCCAGCCGCGTCTCACGCCTTTTTGAAAGCAAGCAGCTGGGTTGGGTCGCGTTCGGCATTGCCGTGATCTTCCCCTTCCTGCTCGCCGACAATTACGCCATGAACATCGCCACCACGGCCGTGATCTTTGTGCTGCTGGCCTCCGGATTGAACATTGTGGTTGGCTACTGCGGACTGCTGGACCTTGGCTACATCGCGTTCATGGCGGTGGGCGCCTACACGGCCGGCATTGTGTCCAAGGCCTTTGAAATGCCCATCCTGTTCACCATCCCGGCCGTAATCATCATGTGCATCCTGGCCGGACTCATCATTGGCGGCCCAACGCTGCGCCTGCGCAGCGACTACCTGGCCATTGTGACCCTGGGCTTTGGCGAAATCATCCGTCTCACCGCCAACAACCTGACCATCACCGGCGGCCCCTCCGGCATCTACGGCATCCCGGGCGTGGAACTGTTCGGCCTGGACCTCTCCAGCCCCGTGCTGTTCTACTATTTCTGCGTCGTGGTGGTGGGCCTGATGGTGCTGGGCTCGGCGCGGCTGGGCAAATCGCGCCTGGGCAGGGCCTGGCGCTTTGTCCGTGAGGACGAGGACGCCGCAGAGGCGATGGGCATCCACACCTACAAGGTCAAACTCGCCGCCTACATTTTCGGCGCCATTTGGGGCGGCATTGGCGGCATGCTGTTCGCCTCCCACCTTTCCGCCATCTCCCCGCAAAGCTTCGTGTTCCTGCAATCAGCCCTGGTCCTGATGGCCGTGGTGCTCGGCGGCATGGGCAACACCCGCGGCGTGGTGGTGGGTGCCGTGGTGATCTCGCTGCTGCCGGAATTCCTGCGCGACATGGGCAACCTGCGCTACGTGATCTTCGGCGTCGTGCTGGTGGCAGTCATGGTGCTGCGTCCCCAGGGCTTCTGGCCCGCCCGGGCCTATGAGCCGGAGCAGGACAAGACTGCAACGGACAAGACTGCAACGGACAAGACTGAAACGGACGACGGCGGGACCGGGCCAGGTGCCCACGGCACCAGACGCTCCCGCAGGGACAAACGGGCCACTACCGTTGCTGCCACAGGAGACGAAGCATGAGCCCGCTGCTGGAGGTCAAGGACCTGCAAATTGCCTTTGGTGGTGTCAAGGCTGTCAACGGGCTCAGCTTCTCCGCCGACGCGGGTGAGATTGTCTCCGTGATCGGGCCCAACGGCGCCGGGAAGACCAGTGCCTTCAACTGCATCACCGGTTTCTACAAGCCGGTGAGCGGCAGCGTCACGGTGGACGGCACCAACGTCACCGGCAAACGTCCGGCCGTGATTGCCGCAACGGGGGTGACCCGGACCTTCCAGAACCTGCGGCTCTTTCCGGACCTGACGGTCCTGGACAATGTCCGCGGCGGCATGCACCTCTACGGCGGGCAGAACTTCCTGGACTCCCTGTTCCACACGCCCCGCTACCGTAAAAGTGAGGCATTTTATACGCAGGAAGCGCACCGTTGGCTGGACTTTGTGGGCTACAAGGGCGGGCGCGGCATTCCGGTGCGCAACCTGGCCTACGGCCAGCAGCGGCAGGTGGAAATGGCCCGCGCCATGGCCCGCAACGCCAAGTTGGTGCTGCTGGACGAGCCCGGGGCCGGACTGAACCACTCGGAGAAGCGGGACCTGCTGGCACTGTGCCGCAAGATCCGGGACCTGGGTGCCGCCGTCGTACTTATTGAACATGACATGGGGGTGGTCATGGAGGTCAGTGAACGGGTGGTGGTCATGAACTTCGGCAAGGAAATTGCCGATGGGACCCCCGCCGAGGTGAAGAAAAACCCGGCCGTGATCGAGGCGTATCTGGGCAAGGAAGATACGCCGGAGACCGGACCGGTTGGGGAGGGGGCCTGAATGTCCATGCTCGAGTTTGAAAACGTGGAAGTCTTTTACGGCAAGATCCAGGCCCTGCGCGGGATGAGCATCCGGGTGGAGGAGGGTGAGATTGTCTCCCTGCTGGGGAACAACGGTGCGGGAAAAACCACCACGCTCTCCACAGCCTCGGCCATTGTGAAGTCGCACGCGGGCAAGATCAGTTTTGGCGGCACCGAGATCACGAAGGCGAAGCCCTGGGAGGTGGTGGGTTCCGGGCTCATCCACGTTCCCGAGGGGCGGCGGATCTTTTCCACGCTCAGCGTCACCGAAAACCTGCAACTCGGCGGCTACCTCGTCAAGGACAGGGGCGCGGTGGGCAGGCGCATGAAGGAGGTTTTTGAGATGCTGCCGCTGCTGGCCGAGCGTCGCAACCAGCAGGGTGGCACGCTCTCCGGCGGCGAGCAGCAGATGCTGGCCATTGGGCGGGCGCTCATTGCCGGGCCCAAGATGCTCATGCTGGATGAGCCGTCCATGGGGCTGGCGCCGCTGATCGTGGCCCAGATCATGCAGATTATCAAGGACGTCAATTCCAACGGAACCACGATTTTGTTGGTTGAGCAGAATGCGCGGGCGGCCCTGAAAATCACGAGCCGCGGCTACGTGATTGAAAGCGGTGCCACCACGATGACGGGAACGGGGCCGGAACTGCTGGCCGATTCACGCATTGTCGAGGCTTATCTTGGGGCGTGAGGCCGGGCGGGACGGCCTCGATCCGGATGGCCTGGACATGGTGGGCCGGGCTCCGGACAGTGACGAGATGGCGGAGGTCGCGCGGTGGCGTGTG
>JBBPZC010000019.1:0-28236 GCA_038199275.1 Actinomycetales bacterium | reverse complement strand
CTGGGCCGTGTGCGCCAGCAGGTCATCCAGCTGCTCTCCGGCTACCAGGGCAAGGAGCCGGTTGCCAGCGGCGGCCAGCAGCCCGAAGGCCAGCCTGCCGGATCGGTGGTGCTGGACCAGTTTGGCCGGAACCTGACCCAGGCAGCCCGGGAAAACAAGCTTGACCCGGTGATTGGGCGCGAGCACGAGATGGAACGCGTCATGCAGATCCTCTCCCGCCGCACCAAGAACAACCCCGTGTTGATCGGTGAGCCCGGCGTGGGCAAGACCGCTGTTGTTGAAGGTCTGGCGCAAGCCATTGTGCGTGGCGACGTGCCCGAGACCATCAAGGACAAGCAGCTCTACACCCTTGACTTGGGTTCCCTCGTGGCAGGTTCACGCTACCGAGGTGACTTCGAAGAGCGCCTGAAGAAGGTGCTGAAGGAAATCCGCACCCGCGGGGACATCATTCTGTTCATCGACGAAATCCACACCCTTGTGGGTGCCGGTGCTGCCGAAGGTGCCATTGACGCGGCCTCGATCCTGAAGCCGATGCTGGCCCGCGGCGAACTGCAGACCATTGGTGCCACCACCTTGGACGAGTACCGCAAGCACATTGAGAAGGATGCCGCGCTGGAGCGCCGTTTCCAGCCCATCCAGGTGCAGGAACCAACAGTTCCGCTGACCATTGAGATCCTCAAGGGCCTGCGCGACCGGTACGAGGCCCACCACCGCGTATCCATCACCGACGGTGCTCTGGAAGCAGCAGCCACGCTGGCGGATCGTTACATTTCGGACCGCTTCCTGCCGGACAAGGCCATCGACTTGATCGATGAGGCTGGCGCCCGCCTGCGCATCCGCCGGATGACTGCCCCGCCGGAGCTCAAGGCCATGGACGGCGAGATTGCGGCTGTGAAGAAGCGCAAGGAAGACGCCATCGACGCCCAGGACTTTGAGGGCGCCGCGTCCTTGCGCGATGACGAGCAGAAACTCATCACCGCCCGCGCCGAAAAGGAACGCCTGTGGAAGTCCGGCGGCATGGATGACATCTCCGAGGTCGATGACGAATTGATCGCCGAAGTCCTCGCCAACTCGACCGGCATCCCGGTCTTCAAGCTGACCGAGGCCGAGTCCACGCGGCTGCTGAAGATGGAAGACGAAATCCACAAGCGCGTGATTGGCCAGGACGAAGCCATCAAATCCATCTCGCAGGCGATCCGCCGTACCCGCTCCGGGTTGAAGGATCCCAAGCGCCCGGGTGGCTCGTTCATCTTCGCCGGCCCCACCGGTGTCGGTAAGACAGAGCTGGCCAAGGCACTGGCCGAGTTCCTCTTCGGTGACGAAGACGCACCCATCACGTTGGACATGTCCGAGTACTCGGAGAAGCACACGGTTTCCCGTTTGTTCGGTGCACCTCCGGGCTACGTTGGCTACGAAGAAGGTGGCCAGCTGACCGAGAAGGTCCGCCGTCGTCCGTTCTCCGTGGTTCTTTTCGATGAGGTTGAGAAGGCACACGCCGACTTGTTCAACTCCTTGTTGCAGATTCTGGAAGACGGTCGCCTGACCGACAGCCAGGGCCGCGTGGTGGACTTCAAGAACACCATCATCATCATGACGACGAACCTTGGCACCCGCGACATTTCCAAGGCCATCGCCACTGGTTTCCAGTCCGGCTCGGACACGCAGACCGGCTACAACCGCATGAAGGCGCGGGTCTCGGAGGAGCTCAAGCAGCACTTCCGTCCCGAGTTCCTGAACCGTGTTGATGACGTTGTGGTGTTCCCGCAGCTCACACAGGACGAGATCATCGAGATCGTCGACCTGATGGTTGCCCGCTTGGAGGGCCGCCTCGCGGACAAGGGCATGGGCATCGAGCTCACGCCCGCCGCGAAGGTTCTGCTCGCCACCAGGGGTTACGATCCCGCCATGGGTGCCCGGCCGTTGCGCCGCACCATCCAGCGTGAGATCGAGGACCACCTGTCCGAGAAGATCCTCTTCGGCGACCTGAAGGATGGCGACATCGTTTCGGTTGACGTTGAGGGCGAGGGCGACGAGGCCAAGTTCACGTTTGTGGGCACGGCCAAGCCGAACATCCCGGATGCCATTACGGCCTCGGCCTAGCACAGCGACCGAAACGGCACCTGCTGCGGAAATATTTCCGCAGCAGGTGCCGTTTTTTTGCGCCCTGCCAGCCCTGCTGATCTGGCGGGCCGGGCGAATCGGGCATAGCTTGGATGCCATGGGCACCTCCCGACGGCACAAGAGTTCATCGGCACCCGAGCGGATGCGCGCGCACGTGCGCCACCTGAGCCACGGCAGCAACATGGACCGCACCGTGTTCTTCAGCGATGCGGTGTTTGCCATTGCCATGACGCTGCTGGTCCTTGAGGTGAAACTGCCGGACATGAATTCAAGCACGACGGCGGAGCAGCTCCAGGATGCGCTGTTGGAACATACGGGGGCGTTTATTGCCTTCATCCTGAGTTTTATGCTGGTGGGCCGGCTGTGGCTGAACCACCACCGAAAGTTCGTGGCCATCAAAAGTTACGATGCCCGTCTTCAGGGCATCAATTTGACCACCTTGTTCTTCGTCGCCTTCCTGCCCGTGCCGACCTCGCTGCTGTTTCAGGGGAACGGGGAGAGCCCGTGGCCGCCGGTGCTTTATGCGCTCACCATTGCCGGAAGTTTCATTTGCCTGAGCTGGTTGTGGGCCCACGCCCATAGGGGGAAGCTCATGCACGAGTGGGTGGATCCGTTGCTGTATCGCATGATTTTGCACGGCACCGATCCGGTGGTCGCGGTGTTTCTGCTGTCCATACCTGTGGCGTTCCTCAGCCCCGTGTGGGCCATGTATTCATGGATTCTGATCTGGCCGGTGTCCATGTTTTATGGAAAGTGGAGGCAGGGCCGGATGCTTCCGGAGCAGCGCGGCGTGCGCGAGGATGAATCAAAGTCTGCCGCTGAAGGGCCATAGACTGAAGAAGTGACTGCAGAAACCTCCGACTCCACCATTGTCCTCCGCCCGGCCCGCACCCAGGATGTGCACGCGATCAAGGATCTCGTTGCGCCGCTGGCAGAGCGACGAATCTTGATCTCCAAGGAGTCGGTCACCTATTTCGAGGCCATTCAGGAATTTCTGATTGCCGAAATCGACGGCGAAATTGTTGGCTGTGGCGCCCTGCACGTCATGTGGGAGGACCTGGCCGAGATTCGGACATTGGCCACGGCTGATTCCTGGCGAGGCAAGGGCATTGGCCGGAAACTGGTGGACAAGCTGCTGGAAAACGGCAGTGAACTCGGTGTGGATCGTGTTTTCTGCCTGACCTTTGAGGTGGACTTTTTCACGAACAACGGGTTCACCGTCATGGCCGATCAAAGTGCCGTGGACCCGGCCGTCTACTCGGAATTGTTGCGTTCAGCAGATGAAGGCATTGCGGAATTCCTGGACCTGGCCAGGGTCAAGCCCAACACCCTGGGCAACACGCGAATGATCCGCAAGCTCTAAACACTCCACCGGTGCCTACCCTCCGGCAGTGCCGCCGGGTAGTGTTCTGAGTGTGGCCGCAATGACGCGCGCCCGCCAAATTTGCCGTGTGATTCGAAGGGTTTAGTCATGAAAAAGCTCATCAATGATCCCAAGACCGTTGTCGATGAATCCATGGAGGGATTCGGCTCGGCACATGCCAGCCACGTAACAGTCCATCCGGATCCACTCTTTGTCACCCGCAAGGACGAACCCCGGCAGGGCAAAGTGGGCCTGGTGTCAGGGGGCGGCAGCGGCCATGAACCGCTGCACGCGGGCTACGTTGGCTTCGGCATGCTCGACGCCGCCGTCCCCGGGGCGATGTTCACTTCGCCCACACCTGATGCCATCATTCCGGCGACCATCGCGGCCAACGCGGGTGCCGGCGTCGTACATATTGTGAAGAACTACACCGGCGACGTGCTCAACTTTGAAACCGCAGCGGAGATGGCCGAGGCGGAAGGCGTGAATGTGCGCACTGTTTTGGTGAACGACGACGTCGCCGTGGAGGATTCGCTGTACACGGCCGGGCGCCGCGGGGTGGCCGGCACCGTGCTGGTGGAGAAGATTGCCGGGGCTGCCGCCGAACGTGGCGACGACCTTGACGGCGTGGCCGCGATCGGCCAGCGCGTTGTGGACAATGTGCGCAGCATGGGCGTGGCCTTGTCCGCCTGCACGGTTCCGCACGCGGGAGTCCCCAGCTTTGAATTGGCCGATGACGAGATTGAGATTGGCATCGGCATCCACGGTGAGCCCGGACGCCACAGGATTCCCATGGAAAACGCCGACGGCATCACCGACAGGCTGCTGGAGCCGATCCTCACCGATTTGGCACCGGTCGCCGGGGAAAAGGTGCTGCTGTTTGTCAACGGCATGGGCGGCACCCCCGCCAGCGAGCTGTACATCGTGTACCGGCACGCAGCCAAGGTGCTCGAAGACAAGGGACTCGTGGTGGAGCGTTCGCTGGTGGGCAACTACATCACGGCGCTGGAAATGCAGGGCTGCTCCATCTCTGTGCTGCGCCTGGACGATGAAATGACCGAGCTGTGGGACGCACCAGTGAACACGCCGGCACTGCGATGGGGGATGTAAATGAGCCAGACACTCGACACCGGATGGGCTGTGCGCTGGCTGCGGCGCTCCGCGGAAGTCATCGCCGAGAACAGGGTTGCGCTCATTGAGCTTGACCGGGCCATTGGCGACGGCGACCACGGCGAAAACATGGAACGCGGCTTCAGTGCGATCCTGGAAAAGCTTGATGCCGAAACGCCCGCCACACCAGGCGCCGCCTTCAAGCTTGCGGCGATGACGTTGATGTCCAAGGTCGGCGGGGCAGCCGGGCCGCTGTACGGCACTGCATTCCTGCGCGCCGCCACCACCGTCGGTGACACCGCGGAGCTGGACGCCAACGCACTCGCGGCCGCACTGGCCGCCGCCCGTGACGGCGTGGTTGCCCGCGGCAAGGCCGAGGTTGGGGAGAAGACCATGATCGACGCCTGGACCCCGGCCGTGGATGCCGCTACAGCCGCAGCAACCGCGGGAGAATCACCCGCTGCCGTTCTGGCGGCTGCTGCCACGGCAGCGGAGGCCGGCTCCGCGTCCACGGATCCGCTCATCGCCCGCAAGGGACGAGCCAGCTACTTGGGCGAACGGGCCATCGGGCACCGCGACCCCGGCTCAGTCTCCTCTGCGCTGATTTTGCGGGCAGCCGCCGACACCGCGGGTGGGGACGCATGAGCGTCGGCCTCGTGATCGTCTCCCACAGCGCACAGCTGGCTGCCGGAGTGGTTGAATTGGCTGCGCAGATGGCTCCTGATGTGGTGCTTGTTCCCGCCGGAGGTATGGACGACGGCGGCATTGGGACTTCGCTTGAAAAGGTCATGACGGCGCTGGGGCTGGCTGATACCGGCGATGGAGCGGTGGTGCTCACCGACCTGGGGTCGGCGGTCATGACGGCTGAATCCGCGCTGGAATTCATGGGCAGTCCCGACTCTGTCCGTGTGGCTGACGCCCCGTTGGTTGAAGGCGCCGTTGCTGCTGCCGTTGCGGCCCAGTCCGGGGCCTCCCTGGACGTTGTCGTCAACGCGGCAGAGACGGCGCTGGCCGGGGCCCCTGTGGTTGAGCCTGCCGGGACCGCCGGGACCGATGGCGCGGTAACTGCACAGTTCACCTTGATCAACCCGATGGGCCTGCACGCGCGCCCGGCGGCTACCCTCGCCGGCGCGCTCGGTGCCATGGACGTGGAGATCGAGATCAATGGGGTGGATGGGCAGTCGGTCATGATGTTGATGACGCTCGGCGCCGCGAAGGGTACGGAACTGAACGTTTCGGCCACGGGCCCGGATGCTCAGCAGGCCGTGGCTCTGGTGCGCAAAGAAGTGGAAGCGGGCTTCGGCGAACTCTAGCTCCTCCCACATCAGCCCGGCAGCTGGTAGCCGCCCTCGGTGACTTGGGCCAGTCCGTCCGCGACCAGTCCGGCGAGGGCGCGTTCCAGCTGCGGGGCGTGGGTGTTGAGATCGTGCAGCTTCCCCAGTTCCTTGGACACTTCGGTGTGGAGCCTTGCTGCCTCCGCATCCCAGAGAAGGTCTGCATGGACGGCGGAATTGGCTGCTCGCAGCACTGCCATGACCGCACCGCGCACCTGCCGGTCGGTGCCGGCCCACGGCTGGCCCTTGGGAATGTAGGTGGGTTCGGGCTGGCCGGCGGCAATCCAGGCGCACTGCTCGAACACCGGGCATTGACGGCATTTTGGACTACGAGCCGTACACACCAGAGCACCCAGCTCCATCACGCCGGCATTCCACAGCACCGACTCGTCCCGGGCTTCGGGCAGGAGTTCGGCGGCCAGTGCCATTTCGGCAGCAGTCAGGGCCGGGGCCGGGAGCGCCTGACCTATGACGAGCCGTGCATGAACGCGCCGGATGTTGGTATCGACAACCGTGGTGCGGCGCCCGTAACCAAAAGCGGCAACGGCGGCCGCCGTGTAGGTGCCCACGCCGGGTAGCTCCAGCAGCCCGTCGAAATTGTCAGGCACTTTGCCGTCGTGCTTCTCCACGATCGCGGCAGCGGCAGCATGAAGCCGCAGGGCACGGCGCGGGTAGCCGAGCTTGCCCCAGGCGCGCAGAACATCGGCGGCGGGGGCCGCAGCGAAGTCAGCTGGTGTGGGCCAACGTTCCAGCCACTGCTCCCACACCGGCTGCACCCGGACCACGGGTGTTTGCTGCAGCATGATCTCGCTGACCAGAATGCCCCAGGCAGAGCAACTGCCACGCCACGGAAGGTCCCGGGCCTCGCGGCGGAACCAGTCCTGGATTTCCGTGTACACCCATGCTCCTTGCAAGTTCGCCTGCGTTCGCTCCGGTGCCACTGGTGCGGCACGGGAAAGAGTGAAACGGCACTCCCACTCTAAGGCACTGCCCTCTGTGGTCCGGGCCGGGGCGGGGCACGTTCCGGGGATCCTCACAGCTTGTTTAACGGCGTGGTCGTCCGGGCCGGACGGAACCCTTCGGTAGGCTTGGATGGTGGGAACTACAGGGAAATCAGGCGCCGCCAAGCGGCCGGCAGCCAGACCTGCGCCCAAAGGGTCTCCGTCCAAGCTCCGTACCTCAGCCAAGGTGTATCGCCGTCGGCGGCTGGCAGTGGTCCTTCTTACCCTGCTGGTTATTGGCGGGCTCGTTACTGGCGGAGTTTTTCTGGCTGGAATGTTTGGTGCAGGCCCTGCTGCAAAGACGGCCACCGGGCAGAACACCAACGGTGCCGCTGAAAAACCCAAGCCCGCGGCGAAGCCTGGTACCAAACCGTCGGCGGTGTGTGATGAAGGCGGGATCAAGGTCGCCGCCGCCGTGGACAAGCCGGCCTACACGGGTGAGGAACACCCGGTCCTGACGCTCCGGGTGACGAATACGGGCGCAGCTCCCTGTGACATCAACGTGGGCACCAGTCAGATGGAGTACGTGATCACCAGCGGTGATGACATTATCTTCAATTCCAAGAATTGCGCCTTGGACCCGAACGACCTGGTGAAGAACCTGGCACCTGGAGCGTCTGAAACGGCGAACCTGGTGTGGTCGGTGAACCGCAACGCGCCCGATTGCGCACCCGTGGTCAGCGAGCCCGGCCGGGGCGGCGCCACTTACGTGCTGGTGGCAACCCTGGGCAAGTGGTCCAGTGAACGGGTGAGCTTTACCTTGCAGTGACGGCCCTGCAGGTGTAGGGCCCCAAGCCATCTGGCACTTGTCCCATTGCCATGACACCAGCGTGTCACTTGGCCCAGTTCAAAAACAACAGCCTTGGCCCGGTTGTGGTTGGCAGGGTGAACTGGATTGAACGGCAAGTGGTTGTTTGTGAGTACCGTATGGGGAACCTTGACCGGTACAGGCGAAACACATCCGACGGCACCAGAGAACTTACGCGCATCCAAAGTGTGAAGCTCTTCGGTCTACGAGGCAGGGATGCAAGGCCGAGGGTTCCCTTGAAATATCCGGGTTAGGAGGCCGCGCTTCACTGCTGTCCTCAAGACGATTGCGCTTGCTCCGAAAGCGATAGAGGCGAGAAGCCCGAAGAGCATAATGGGGGTGCCAATGTTTGCAATCAAAGTGGCGTGCATGATGATGCCGATCAGTGTTGCTGCCGCGAAGAGGAAGCAGGTTGTCATGAAATTGACCCAAAACATCGGTGACCCGGTGAAAGTTGCTCCCCGCTTCACAATCGAGAGAATTTGCCAGACCGCCAGCAGTGCCAGCTCAAAGCCGCCGATCGCAACGATGACGGCGACCGTATAGGGAAGTTCCAGGTAGGCGGCCTCAGGAAATGCTGCCGCGAAGGACCTCGCGACGAGCGGCGTGATGAATACCTGAGCCAAGATCGACCCAAGTGCAAGAATGACGACCGCGATACGCAGGAGTGGGATCTGTTGGATGTTCATGCTTCATCCAAACATGGATGAGCATTTCTCTTCATCCACCCGCAGGCGGAACGTCGTCCGGACGCCCTGGGTTGTCCGTCCGTCGGAAGCGTTATAGCCCATCTCTGGATGTTGACCAGGTCGGCTGTTACGCTCAGGCATGACTCGAAGGCAACGGAAGTCTTTAGGACCCGAACGATTGGCCGCGAGTAGGAACTGGTCGATATGGTTTGTGGTCACCAATATTGGTATCGCTGCGCTTCGGGTGCAGGAAAGCCATGGAGTCTTCAAACTCAGCAGTATCCTGCAATTCATTCTCGGCGCCGTGTGTTTGGTCGCCGCCGTCTACTTTCACCTTCGGCTTCGAGGGCTGAAAACCAATGACTCGTCGAATTCTGGTGGTGATCTGTAGTTTCAATGCGGATTATGCCGGACTCCTGAACCGCCCACCTTATTTCGGCACTCGCGTCTAGAGATCTGGCGGAATTCTCTAGGATTCGGGTTCCTACCATGGCCGTTTACGGAACGCTCTGCGGGATGGTGGTATCAGCTGACCTATCAGGGCACACTAATCGTCGCTGTCTGGAACGTCTGCACTAGCCGCAAGAACTCGCAGAGCCTCGACGTGGGCCCGAAATGCGCTACGGCCAGCCTTGGTCAGGCTTACCCATGTGCGTGTACGCGTATCGATAACACCCTTGCGCAGAACGACATATCCGGCATTTTCCAGAACACGCAGATGCTTGCTGAGCGCTGAATCACTCAGTCCAAGTGAATCCCGAACCACCCCAAATTCAACCTCGGCGACTTCGGCCAGGATGGAACACACGCGCAAGCGGGTTGGCACGTGGATGACCTCATTGAATCCATCGCTCATCGGTGACTAGCCCGGACGGCGCGTTCGAGGCGGGTGTCCATGAGCGGACCAATGATCACTGTCAACCCCAGGCCTGCCCCTGCCGCCAGATAGACAGCCCATGCAAAGTCATGGCCAGCGGAGGAAAACGCCCACACGGCTGCCGCTGCCAGGGACAGCAACAAGAGCACATAGATCGAGGCGAGCCTACGGGTGCTTCGATGCGTGTATACATCGAAAATGATCCGCGTCGGCGTCTGTTGAAGTAGCGGCAGGATACAAAACAGCAGGATTGCGATGACGAGGGCGGTCGATCCGAGCGCGATGTCGTATTTGCTGAAAGCAATCCCGACAATGAAAGCTGCTACCCCGATTCCCTGAACCGGGTATAGCCACCAGGGAGACTTCACGTGGTCGGACAAGTGTGATTTTGATTCTTCTATGGATGACAATGCTTCTTGTGCTGCTGCGGGGGTGAGGGAATCGGGACTCTTTTCCATAAAGGAAACACTAGACTTTCCTCACAGGAAAGTCCACGAGTCGATTCTGTTTCCCTGTCGTAAACCGCAATTTGATGAATGGGTTAGCGCCGTCCCGCAAGCCGGTCCAGCTCCGGGCGGCTGGATCGCCCAAAGCAACGGCGGCTGCGAGATCGATGGCGTTGTCCGCAGGGGGACGCCAAGCGAAGCGGGGACCAGGACTCCCATCGATTCACGGTGCTCACCGCCCTTGTGTCGGAATCAGTCAGTTTCTGGCGGGCACGGATTCCAACAAACAGGTCGACACCATGACACGAGATCCCGACAT
Source organism: Actinomycetales bacterium (assembly GCA_038199275.1). Lineage (GTDB taxonomy): Bacteria > Actinomycetota > Actinomycetes > Actinomycetales > Micrococcaceae > Specibacter. Next base: position 18,168 of record JBBPZC010000019.1, on the reverse strand, counting down.
TGACAGAGGCCACGCTCGGCGGTTCGGGGATGGCTGAGTCATAAGGAGTGGGAGACTGGGTGCAGCTCGGCATCGACGGGGAGGCTCGTCCCGACCCACCTCATGAAAGAAGTGTGCATGATCTCGTTGTCCGCCGCGGCCGGCATCGCTCTCATCGAGCTTGGTCTCGCCCTCACCCCCGGGCCGAACATGATGTACTTGGTCTCTCGCAGCATTAGCCAGGGATGGCGTGCCGGGATGATGTCGCTCTCCGGCACGGCAGTCGGCTTCGTCGTGTACATGGTGATGGCAAACCTCGGGCTAGCAGCGGTGTTCCTCGTTGTCCCGTGGCTGTTCATCGCGCTGAAGAGCGCTGGTGCCGTCTACCTCCTCTGGCTCGCCTACAAGACGCTTCGCCCGGGAGACAAATCGCTGTTCGAGACCAGCGAGCTCCCGCGCGACTCGTTCGGCAAGCTCTTCCGCATGGGACTCCTGACAAATCTTCTCAACCCAAAGGTCGCGATCCTCTATCTCGCGCTCATCCCCCAGTTCATCGACCCCACCGCCGGCAGCATCGTCGCGCAAGGTTTTCAGCTCGGCGCGATCCAGATCCTCATCGGCGTCGCGGTCAACGGTGCAATTATTGTCGCCGCGGGGTCGGTCGCCACATTCCTGCAGCGTAAGCCGACGTGGATGCGGTGGCAGAAGTGGGTCACCAGTACGCTCCTCGGAGGGATCGGCGTAAAGCTCGCGATTGATGCCCCCACCCCCGCTGCCGCCCCGTAGCGTCGAGGTCGCCGTTGCGCGCGCTGCGAGGCGCGTGAGTGCGTGCACTCCCTAACGGAACATCATGTTTGGGGACCTCGTCCCTGTAGTTGCAATGACATTAATGCCGAGAGAATGCCACCATTTACAGCTGCGATTTACAGGCAAGGGATCTGTCCGGGCAGGAGTCCAGAGCTGTCTCGCAAGCCGGTCCCTCACCTGAGCATGTGCAGAGGACTTCGGGAATCTTCGAAAAAGCGTGTCATTTTCAGAAGTCGCCTGCACAAACTTCAATACTCGTCTGCACTGACCTGGTGCGTCCGCATACGGAACCTTGACCGGGCGCTTTACTTGTGGGTCATGCGTGCAGAGAACGGTGCTCTGAGGATCTTCGTCCACAGCGACCGGCGGTGTGCAGCTCCGGATGCGGAGCTGCATTGGTTTTCTGCGCAATCCAGACTTTCTTCGATGAGCGCATCGTGCAAGGGGCGGAAGAAGAGCGGCCAGGTTAGTTTCGCCGTTCCACTTGGCGACATGGAAAGCTCGTGCCGAAGCAACGTTGAATTGTCCGTGAGGCTATTGGCGGTGAAGGAGTGGTGGCCGTTGAAGCCTGATGGGCCGGTGAATTGAAATTCGATTCGTCGGCCGGGTTCGTACGCAGTCACAAAATAGCGCACCGGCCCGTGCCCTCCCGCTGAACCTATGTTGAGAGGCCCATCTAAGCGTATTGCTGGCCATTCGCCCTTTGGCCACAATCGATCGTTCTTGCTCGCCAGCGAGTCTATGAGCTCTCCGACTTCGTTGGCGGGAGCCGCAATTTCGCGCTGATGCGTGTTGTAGACCATAGGGCAAGGGTATCTATGATCGGTGCCCCGCACGATCTAGCGCTACCGTGCGAAAGACTGTCCGCAGAGGAACGCTATGCGGGACAACGGCGGGTGAAGGTGCTTTCAGTCTCGCGGCAGGGCTCTCCAGATTCGAGCGCCTGCAAGGAATGCGACGGCAATGATCGTGGCCGGTACCAGGAGCCAGGCCCATCCGCTGGTCCAGCCGATGCCGATCCCTTCGCTGCTGGAGAATGCCTCGACCTGGACAAAAAGGAAAGTGGAGTGCGCTTCTGCAGGCGCGGCACTGTCCACGGCCGCGAACATCCCTCCCGCGTAGGAGAGGAACACTGCCCAGTAGGCGAGGAGTGTAATCCCCGCGATGATGACTCCCATTGACCAGAGTGGGCGTTGCTGCCCCGCGTCGGCGTACCTTGTCGCGAGAACTCTTGGGGCCCCGAGATCGGCAAGGGCTAACGCCAGGTTTCTCGGGTCAGCCACGAGTTCTCGGCGCAGTGTTTCAGTGATGGCCTTGCGCTCGGCTCCTGACATGACTCCTTCGAGGTGCCATTCTAAGCGCGTCAGATAGATTTCAATTCGTATTCGGTTGCGAATGGAGCGTTGCAATTCCTTGGTACGGGGCGAATCAGTCATCCGCGTTTCCTTCCGGTGCGAGGGCATTGTGGACAGCAGAGGATACAAGCTGCCACTGCTGACGCGCAGAAGCGCGCGCCGACTGCCCGTCAGGGGTGAGTGTGAAGTATTTGCGGGGTGGGCCGCTGTTGGAAGCTACGGAGCGTGTGGTGACAAGTCGGTCGCGCTCAAGCCTGGCGAGTACGGGGTATACAAGCCCTGTGCTGACCTCAAGGCCGAACTTGGAGAGCCGTTCAACAATTTCATACCCGTAGGACTCTTGTTCACCGATGAGTGTGAGGGTGAGTAGTGGTAGTGCCGAGCGGATGATTTGCGCATCCTGCTGGGCCTGTATTCTCGACATACTACTAGTAAAGTACAAATACTGTATTAGTGCAAGGGCCTTGAAGGAACTTCCCATTGGTAGGTGATGTCACGCATTGAATCCGCGCTGTCCCGCAAGCCGGTCCCTTACCGGACAAGCCACCCGCTGACCTGCGCTTTTGTCATACTGCCATTCGGGGTGTCCCGTAAGACCAGTCCGGTGAAGCGGCGTTATGCGGGACAGAATTTCGGGCACACACAACCCCATTCATTTGGCTTCGACAATGCCGGCCAAACACCCGCGAGCGTTCATCCGATTCCAAGCAGCTAGGTCGTCTCGCTTGGGATCATGAGCCACGATTTCCATGAACACCGATGCGCATCCTGGGAAAGACGCACTAAACCGGGAATTTGCGTGATCTGGGACTGGGTACCACCGCACGTCCGGGAATTTCGGTGGTGACAGGCAGCTCGAGATACTGCTGCAGGCATCAGCCCCTCACCGGGCAGTTACAGGAAGCGGTCCAGAAGGCTGGCTTCGGCAATGCGGGACAGGCCCTCACGTACATTGCGGGCACGCAGTTCGCCAATGCCGTCAACCACCATGAGCTCGTCAATGGTTGCCGCCATCAAGTTTTGCAACCCACCAAAATGATCCACCAGGCGTCCGGCAACGGCGCGGGGGACCGCCTTCAGTCCGGAGACCAAGCGGTAGCCGCGCGGCTGGATGATGGCCTCAATGGAATCATTGCCGCTGATCAGGCCTACGACGCCGGCAATCAGGTTCAGATCAATCAGGTCGGCCTGGTCGATCTCCTGCAGGGCGGCGACGGACGCGTCAACGTCCGTGGTTTCGGGATCAGTGTAATCACGGATCACGGTGTCGGCGCCAGCGCCGCGGGTGGTGGAGAGCTCCTCCAACTGCAGGGACAGCAGGCGGCCGTCAACACCGAGCTCCAAAACGTACTGGGCGATTTCCTCAGAAATTCGGCGCACCATCTCGTGGCGCTGCAAAGTGACGGCAACGTCGCGGACCGTCACCATCGCCTCAATTTCCAGCGCGGAGAGCGAGCTGGTCACCTGGTCGAGACGGGCACGGTAGCGCTCAAGCGTGGCAAGGGCCTGGTTGGCGCGGGCCAAGACCTTCTCGGACCCTTCCAAAACGTAGCGCAGGCCGTCAACATACAGCGCAATGATCTGCATGGACTGGCTCACCGACACCACCGGGACGCCGGTCTGGATGGCAACCCGCTCCGCGGTGCGGTGGCGGGTGCCCGATTCCTGGGTTTCAATGCTCGGGTCCGGGACCAGCTGGACGGCTGCGCGCAGAATCTTGGTGACGTCCTTGTCACACACGATCGCACCGTCCATCTTGGCCAGTTCGCGCAGCCGGGTGGGTGCGAAGTCAATGCCAATTTCAAAGCCACCCGAGCAAAGGCTCTCTATGGTTTTATCGGAGCCCAGCACAATCAGGGCACCAGTGCGGCCGCGAAGAATGCGTTCAAGCCCGTCACGCAACGCCGTTCCAGGGGCCACACGGGCGAGAGTGGCCTTGAGAGCCTCTTCGGGGCTGCGGAGCATTGGCTGTTCCTTCTTTTCGAGCGCGGGATTCCGCACAAGTCACACTGCCCATGATAGTGCGAAAGCACGGCTTCACAGGCTCAGAATTGCGCGCCAGTGCGGGCATTGTCACCGATTTGTGTCACATTGGCACGTAACCGGTGGTTTTGGTGGAGAAAAACAACCCTCGCACGTGTCATTAACACTTGCGCTCAGCTGTGCAGCAGCAGTTCCGTGGCCTCCGCAATGTGCTCAATTTGCTTCACCGTAAAATCTGGCGGAATGACGCCGGGCCCCGATGAACTGCGGGGGATCAACGCGTGCGTGTAGCCCAGCCGGCTTGCCTCGTGAATACGCTGGTTGATCCCCGGTACGGGACGGACCTCGCCCGCCAGGCCCACCTCACCAAAAGCAACCATCTTGCCGTGGACAACCTTGTTGGTTTTTGCCGACACAATGGCCAGCGCAACGGCCAGATCCATGGCCGGTTCACTCAACCGTGCCCCGCCCACCGTGGCCACATAGCTGTCATCAGCGTCCAGCCGCAGCCCGGCACGCTGTTGCAGCACCGCCAACAGCATGCCAATCCGGGTGGAATCCAAACCGCTGACCGTCCGCCGCGGGGACGATCCCAGTGCCGGGGTCAACAAAGCCTGTACCTCGGCCAGCAGCGGCCGGCGCCCCTCCATGGTGACGGTGATGCATGTGCCGGACACCGGAGTGGCGGTGCGCGAGGTGAACAGCCCGCTGGGATCGGCCAACCCTTCGATCCCGTCCTCCGTGAGGTCGAAACAGCCCACCTCATCGGTCTGCCCGTAGCGGTTTTTCACCGCACGCAGCAGCCTCAGTCGCGAGTGGCGCTCGCCGTCGAATTGGCACACAACATCCACCAGGTGCTCAAGCAGTCGCGGCCCCGCAATGGAGCCGTCCTTGGTCACGTGCCCCACCAGCAAGGTGGTCATGTTCAGCCGCTTGGCCGCAGCAATCAGCGACGCCGCCACCTCGCGAACCTGTGAAACGCCGCCGGCCGCTCCATCAACCATGGCACTGCTGAAGGTCTGCACCGAGTCCACAATGAGCAGGGTTGGCTGCACCGCCTCCACCTGACCGAGGGCAGTGCCCAGGTCCGTCTCCGCCCCCAAATACAAGGTGTCGGCGACCGCGCCAATGCGTTCGGCCCGCAGCTTCACCTGGGCCGCAGATTCCTCGCCCGTGAGGTAAAGGACCTTTTTCGGTTCCCGGCCGTGCTCGTTTCGGGCAAACTTTGCGGCAACGTCCAGCAGCAGCGTGGATTTTCCGACGCCGGGTTCCCCGGCCAGCAGGATCACGGCGCCTGGCACCATGCCTCCTCCCAGGACGCGGTCCAACTCCGGCACCCCTGTCAGGTTGTGGGCAGCTTTGGACGCGTCGACCTCGGAAATGAGTTGGGCCGGGCGCACCACTGTGGTGGCAGCAGTGGTGCGGACAACCACCGTGCCCACTTCCTCCAGCGTGCCCCAGGCCTGGCACTCGCCGCAGCGGCCCACCCATTTAACTGCTGTCCAGCCACACTCGGTGCAGCGAAAGTTCTGTCCGGCGTTGCTCTTCGCGCTCTTTGATGCCATGAATCAAGCCTAGCGCCGGGCACCGACATTCCTGCGCGCCCATCCACAGGCGCCCAGGCACCTGGTGCGCAACCCCGTCACCCAAGGCGAGGTCTCCGGCGTCGTACTTCTGCTAAAGGTCCGGCAGCAGGGAATTGGCCTCAACGGGGTCCATTTTGGCGGTTTCGAGGAGGTCAATCATGAGGGTCCGGAACAGCAGCACCACGGCTTCGCCTTCCAGCTGGGCAATATCCAACTTGGCCGGATGCAGGCGGGTGGCGATGTCGGCGAGGGCGTCCCGGGCATGGGAAAGGGTTCTGTGCGAGGTGGTGTCGGACAGGGCTGCGCCAAGCTCGTCAACAGCGGCCGCGGTCTCACCCATGACCTCCGCCAGATGAACAGTGCCGGCATCGGAGAGCGCAGTGTTGTTGATGGCACTGGCCAGCCGGCGGGCCAAAACACGGGCCGAACGCATGGCGTAATCAACCCGCACCATGACTTTTGCCATGCCCTCAACCTCCTCCAAATGCCGCCGGTACAACGGGGAAAGTCGGGCAATTTCCAGCGAGCCGCGCAGCCCCTGGCGCATGGCATCAATGCGCGGCTGCTGGCTGCGGGCCCGGACCAGGGCATGCCAGGCAGTGGTGGAATCGTTGTAGGAGAGGGCGGAAGCGCACTCGCGCAGCACCAGCGACAGCTCGCCCAGAACCTCCTTGAGGTCGTCCTTGGGTTCGCGGCGGGGATCCCGCGGCAGCAGAAAGGTAAAGGCCAGCGCAAAACAACCGCCAACAACAGCGTCAAGGCTGCGGGTGAACGGGCCTCCCGCCGGCAGGGGCAGCAACACCACCAGCAGCGACTGCAGCGCCAGCTGCGTGGTGAAAATGGCTCCGGAATCCAGGAACCGGGCCAGCAGAATGGATAGGAACAACACCAGGGCAGCCTGCCAAATGCCCGCACCGAGCCAATGCAGCAGCATGTCGCCCACGGCTATGCCGATGGTGCAGCCCGACCCCACCTCAAGCACCCTCCGCAGGCGCGGATCCCGGGAGAAACCGAGGGCGATGATGGCGCTGGTCGCGGCAAACAACGGCCCCTCATGACCCAATACCAGCTCGGAAAAGTAGTAGGCGGCCACGGCGCACACGGCGATCATCAGGGCCGGCAGCACCGAGTTCACGCTGCGGCGCACCCCCAGGCGGGCGCGGCGTTTCAGGAACAAGACGCTTGCGGCCGGCCGGGTGGATCCTTCCGTGGCTGACTCGGGCATGCCGCCCATTCTATGTGCATTATGGCTGTCCGGTGCACTGCCGGACTGGCTCAGTAGTGCGACTCGTTCAGACGTGTCAGCAGCTCGGCAAGGCGACGGACCTCGGCGACGTCCCACACTGAAAGCCTGGTGATGAGTTCCTGTCGGGCGTCCAGCAGGGCCGCTGTGTAACGCTCGTGCGCAAGCCCGGTCATGTCAACAAGAATCGCCCTCCCGTCGTGAGGATCCTCGGACCGGACAACGAGGTCCATGATTTCAAGCTGCTTGATCGTCCGGCTGACGAGGGCCTTGTCCATCTCCAGCACCCGGCCCAGCTCCGACTGTCCGGTTGGACCGGAGCGGGACAACAGCATCAACACCTTGAATGCCATGGGCTGCAGGGCCGGATGGATTGCTACGGCGCGGGACTTGAGGCTTCGGCGGGCCTGGACCATCATGACGGCGAGTTGCTCTTGGGTGTCCGCAATGGCCTCTGCCAGGGCGGCATCTTCCGGCGCACGCGTTCCGGGCATGCCCTGTCCGGGGTCGGCGGACCCGCTGTTGCCAGCGGACGCACCGGTCCCGACATGGAGGCCGTCTCTAGCGTTCAATCCCAACCCTCTCGATAGGGCCGGTGGCGGGTGACACCGCCACAGTTGCCTCGCTGACATCCGCGAGGGTCTGTTCGGCATCCGCCAGCATGGTGTGCCCACCGGACGCTGCTGCGTCGCTCTTCTCACGTTGGTCGCGAGTTTGGCTGCTCAGTGGCAGGTTGGGCATGAACATGACCGCCAAAATGGTCAGGATGCTCAGCGGGGCGGCGATCATGAAGATGTAAGCAACCGAGTCGCCGTACGCGGATTCGATGATGGTTCGGACCGAGTCGGGCAGCGCATGGACTGAGGGAATATCCCCGCTGGCCAGCGACGCGCCAATCTCCTGGCCCTTGTCGCCGAGCGCGGCCAGCGCGTTCTTCAATTCTGCGGACTTGCTGCCCATCAGATCCACAACCTTTGTGGCCATCAGTGCGCCCAGGACCGAGACGCCGATGGTGCCGCCCAATGAGCGGAAGAATGCGATGCCGGAGCTGGCCACACCGATTTCGGCCGGGGTGACGGCGTTCTGCACAATGAGCACCAGGTTCTGCATGACCATGCCGAGTCCGGCGCCGAGGATGAACATGTACAGGGACACCAGGATGAAGTTGGTGTCGTAGTGGATGGTTCCCAGCAGGAACAGGCCCACCAGCTGCAGTATTGAGCCGACGACCATGATGGCTTTCCATTTGCCGAACTTGGAGATCATGGCCCCGGCAATGGTGGAGATTATCAGCAGCCCCGCCATCATCGGTATGGTCATCAAACCGGACTGGGTGGCGTTGGCGCCGCGGGCCAGCTGCATGTACTGGGCCAGGAAAACAGAGGTGCCGAACATGGAAACGCCAACCGAAATGGAGGCAACAACGGACAGGGTGAACGTGGTGTTCTTGAACATCGTCAGCGGGATGATGGGTTCGGAGGCCTTGAATTCCACGATCACAAATGCCACCAGGGCCACAATGGCGCCGCCAACCATCCATGCCGACGTGGTGCTGGCCCAGTCAAAGTCGTTGCCGGCCAGTGAGACCCAGATCAACAGCAGTGAAATGCCTGCGGACAGCAGGACAATGCCGGCGTAGTCAATGCTGACCTTGCGCTTTTGCTGGACCGGCAGATGCAGTGTCTTCTGAATCAGGATGATGGCCACCACGGCAAAGGGCAGGGCCACAAAGAAGTTCCAGCGCCAATTGATGGCATCCGTAATGAATCCGCCGATCAGTGGTCCGCCCACGGTACCCAAGGCCATGACGGCACCAAACAGGCCCATGTACTTGCCGCGTTCGCGGGGGGAGATGATGTCCGCCATGACAATCTGGCTCAGCGCAGTCAATCCGCCGGCTCCCAGCCCCTGGAATACCCGCATGGTGATCAGCATGGTCGTGTCCTGGGAGAAGCCCGCAATGGCGGATGCAACCACAAACACCACCAGCGACAGCTGCAGCAGCACCTTGCGGTTGGAAAGATCCGCCAGCTTGCCCCAAATCGGTGTGGAAATGGTGGTGGCCAACAGGGTTGCCGTCACGACCCACGTGTACGCCGTCTGGTCGCCGTGGAGATCGGAAAGAATAACGGGCAGTGAGGTGGAAACAACCGTCCCTGCCAGGATCGAGACGAACATGCCCATGAGGAGGCCGGTGAGGGATTGAATCACCTGGCGGTGGGTCATTCCCGAATCCGACAGCCCGCGAGCTGTTTTCGGGGTGCGTGGTGCTTGGGACAAAAGGGCTCCAAAATATCGCTGAAAGAAGTTGATTTAGGTCAACTATATAAAAATTGGCTTTTGGGCACAACATTTTCAGGTGTGATGCACGTCAACAAAAGCCCGAATTCCAATGCGTTCCCGGGCCGGACTGGCGCACCGAAATGGGGGACTGCCGCTGCGGGGTTGCGAATGTGACCGACGTCGTGCGCGGAAAGGAAAGAATCCGCGCAGCGTTAACCTTGCGTTTACTTTGGCGGCGCCCTCGCTTCACCTGCGCCTCCTAGTCTCAAGGAGTAATGAATAGCAAAGCAACCCATCGAAGAGGTAAAAGCGTGAAGTCACTTCACATTGGCCGTGTCGCAGCAGTACTGACCGTTGGCGCACTGGCACTGACAGCCTGTGGCACCGACAACGTTGTTTCCCCCGCGGCTGGCGGATCGAACACCACCGCGGCAGGAGCCTCGGTCACCGGGACACTGACCGGCACCGGCGCCAGCTCCATCTCAGCAGCAATGGACGCTTGGAAGGCCGGCTTCGAGTCCGCCAACTCTGACGCCAAGATCCAGTACTCACCCGAAGGTTCGGGCGCAGGACGCAAGGCACTTATTGCAGGCGCCGTGCAATTCGCCGGATCTGACGCTTTCCTGAAGGACGAAGAGCTCGCCTCCGCCCAGGAAAAGTGCGGCCCCGACGGAGCCATCAACATTCCCTGGTACATTTCCCCGATCGCTGTCGCGTTCAACGTTGAAGGGGTCAAGGACCTCAAGCTCGACGCCGACACCATCGCCAAGATCTTCCGCGGCGACATCACCAACTGGAACGACGCAGCCATCAAGGCCGCCAACCCGGACGCCACGTTGCCTGACCTGGCCATCACGCCCGTGCACCGCTCGGACAACTCGGGCACCACCGAGAACTTCACCGACTACCTGGCCGCAGCCGCGTCCAGCGTCTGGACGGACAAGAAGTCCGGCGACTGGCCCACCTCACTGCCCGGCGAGAACGCCAAGGGCACCTCCGGTGTGGTCAAGACTGTCACCGAGACCGCCGGCGCCATCACGTACGCCGACGACTCAGCTGTCACCGACGCTCTGGGCAAGGTATCCCTGAAGGTTGGCGAGGAGTTCGTTCCCGTCACCGCCGAAGCAGCCGCCAAGGCTGTTGACGCCGCCACGATCGTGGAAGGCCGTTCCGCCAACGACCTCTCCCTGAAGCTGGACCGCACCACCACCGAAGCCGGCGCTTACCCGGCCGTGCTGGTCTCCTACGGTGTGTTCTGCGCCCACTACCCGGATGCCGACACAGTTGACCTGGTCAAGGCCTTCGGCTCCTTCGTAGTGAGTGATGAGGGTCAGAAGCAGGCAGCCGACGCCGCCAAGAGTGCCCCGCTATCCGCAGAATTGGCAACCAAGGCCAAGGCCTCGATCGACTCCATCACGGTCGCCAAGTAACTGCTCGCCACGAGCCGCAACTAAAAGTAAGCAGAAAGTACTAGATTGTCCACCACAAAGCTCGTACCCACTAAGGGCGCTGGGCAAACCGCGACGGGTCGCATCGGAGACAGAGTGTTCTCCGGTGCGGCCCTGACCGCGGGTGCGCTCATCGTTGCCGTGCTCTTCGCGGTGGCCCTGTTCCTGATTGTTCAGGCGCTGCCCACCTTCGGCGCAGCACCTGCTGACATCACGGGCGGGGAAGGGTTCTTCTCCTACATCTTCCCGATCGTGATCGGCACGCTCATCGCCGCCACGATCGCCCTGCTCATTGCCACCCCGATCGGTGTGGCCGTGGCCCTGTTCATCTCCCATTACGCCCCCCGTAATCTTGCCAAGGGCCTGGGCTACGTGGTGGACCTGCTCGCAGCCATTCCCTCCGTTGTTTACGGCGCCTGGGGTGCAAGCTTTCTAGCCTCTTCGCTGAAGGGGCCGTACGCGTGGCTGGCCGAGAACCTCGGCTGGATTCCAATTTTCGCCGGACCTGCCTCCGGCACCGGCAAGACCATTCTGACGGCGGGCATTGTCCTGGCCGTCATGGTGTTGCCGATCATTGCCTCATTGACTCGGGAGATTTTCCTGCAGGCACCCATGCTGCACCAGGAAGCGGCGTTGGCGTTGGGTGCCACCCGGTGGGAAATGATCCGCATGGCCGTTCTGCCTTTCGCCCGCGGCGGCATCATCAGCGCCGTCATGCTGGGCCTTGGCCGTGCACTCGGTGAGACCATGGCGGTTGCACTCGTGCTTTCCTCCGGACCGTTGATCGCCTCGCTGATCCGCTCCGGCAACCAAACCATCGCCGCCGAAATTGCCCTCGACTTCCCCGAGGCTTTCGGTCTGCGCATGCATGAACTGATCGCCGCCGGCCTCGTGCTGTTCTTCATCACGTTGCTGGTCAACATGGTGGCCCGTTGGATCATCAACCGCCACAAAGAATTCTCGGGAGCCAACTAATGGCCACGCTCATGACTGAACGCAAGCGCTCCGCGCTGACCCGCGGCCGTCTGCCGCGCTACACGCCGTACGTGATCGCTGTGGCAGCCATCGTTATTGCCGCCGCACTCATGTCACTGATCGGCTTCAACGTCTTCGGCTGGGCAGTGCTCTCAGCCGTCCTGTTCGCCGCCGCCAACGTCATCACCGCGGCTGTGGTGGAAGGCCGACGCAAGGCTACCGACAAGCTCGCGACCTCACTGGTTGTTGGAGCCTTCCTCGTCGCGCTGCTGCCGCTGGTCTCGGTGATTTGGACCGTTCTGGTCAACGGCGTACCCGGGCTCTTGACCCCGGGATTCCTGGGCACCTCAATGAATGGTGTGACGGGCGCCGTCGACAATGCCTCGGTGAAAGACGGCACGCCGGTGCTCGGTGGTGTTTACCACGCGCTCGTGGGCTCCGTGTTGATCACGCTGTGGGCCACCATCATCTCGGTGCCGGTGGGTCTGCTGACGGCCATCTATCTGGTGGAATACAGTGCCGGCAACAAGTTCTCCAAGGTCATCACCTTCCTGGTCGATGTCATGACCGGAATTCCCTCCATTGTGGCCGGCCTGTTCGCTGCAGCGTTCTTCGCACTGATCCTAGGTCCCGGCACCAAGACCGGGTTCGTGGCCGCCGTGGCACTGTCCGTGCTCATGATCCCCGTGGTGGTGCGCTCCAGCGAGGAAATGCTCAAGATCGTCCCGAATGAACTGCGCGAAGCCGCCTACGCGTTGGGTGTGCGGAAATGGCGCACCATCGTCAAGGTGGTTATTCCCACGGCCATCTCCGGCATCGCCTCCGGTGTCACCCTGGCCATCGCCCGCGTCATTGGCGAAACCGCTCCACTGCTGGTCACCGCAGGGTTCGCCACCAGCATCAACATGAACGTGTTCGCCGGGTGGATGTCCTCCCTGCCCACGTTCATCTACACGCAGATCATGACGCCGACCTCGCCGTCGAACGCCGATCCCTCCACCCAGCGTGCCTGGGCCGCGGCTCTTCTGCTGATCCTCCTTGTCATGCTCCTCAACCTCGGTGCCCGCCTGGTGGCGCGCATCTTCGCGCCGAAGACCGGCCGCTAAATTCTTCTGAACGGAAATTCCAGTTATGTCCAAACGCATTGATGTCAGCGATCTGAATGTCTACTACAGCGACTTTCGCGCCGTGGAGGATGTCAACATCACCATTGAAGCCAAGTCCGTCACCGCCTTCATTGGCCCCTCCGGCTGTGGCAAGTCCACATTCCTGCGCACCCTGAACCGCATGCACGAGGTCATCCCCGGCGCCCGTGTTGAAGGCAAGGTCCTGCTCGACGGCGACAACCTGTACGGCGACGGGGTGGACCCGGTGACGGTCCGCAGCCAGATCGGCATGGTGTTCCAGCGCCCCAACCCGTTCCCCACCATGAGCATTCGCGACAACGTGCTGGCCGGTGTGAAGCTGAACAGCCGCCGCATGCCCAAGTCCGACGCCGAGGCCCTCGTCGAGAAGTCGCTGCGCGGCGCCAACCTGTGGAACGAGGTCAAGGACCGCCTCGAGAAGCCCGGCTCCGGTCTCTCCGGTGGCCAGCAGCAGCGTCTGTGCATTGCGCGGGCAATTGCCGTCTCTCCTGATGTGATCCTCATGGATGAGCCATGCTCCGCACTGGATCCGATCTCCACGCTCGCCATTGAGGACCTCATCAACGAGATCATGGACGAATACACGGTGGTCATCGTGACGCACAATATGCAGCAGGCCGCCCGAGTGTCAGACAAGACCGCGTTCTTCAACATCGCCGGCACCGGCAAGCCCGGCAAGCTCATTGAGTACGCCGAGACCGCCACCATCTTCAACAACCCCTCGCAGAAGTCCACCGAAGACTACGTCTCCGGCCGCTTCGGCTAGCAATAGAGCCACGCGCAAAAATCCGCGCCCGACCCCCACATCCGGCCCCCGTTCTACAGGGCGCTTTTATGGGGGACGGGCGCAAATCTCCTTTTAGGGTCTGTGGCCAAGGATGGGAAGGGCGTCCCCATGGTCGGTTCAGGCAGCCCCACCATTGACATACAGCACCTGCCCGTTGACCCAGCGGAGCGCTCCGGCAAGGCCAGAGACCACCTCCGCGATATCGCCGGGGGTACCGAGGCGGTTCATCGGGTTGAGACCTGCGATCGTGTCCATGAGCTGCTGTGGTTTTCCTTCGCGGAACAAGGGAGTGTCCGTAGGGCCGGGGGCAACGGTGTTGACCGTGACGTCCTTGCCGCGCATTTCACGGGCAAGGATGAGTGTGAGTGCCTCCGTTGCGCCCTTGGACATGGCATAAGCCGCGTAGCCGGGGGACTGAAGGCGCGTGATGCTCGTGGAAAAGAGGATGACGGCGCCACCGGTTCGCACCCGCCGGGCGGCCTGTTGGGCAACGACGGCTGTTCCCCGGACATTGGTGCGCATGACGTGGTCGAAGACCTCCAAGTCAAGGTCCGCGAGAGGGGACAGTGGCATGATCCCCGCTGTATGCACGACGACGTCGACCCCGCCGAATGCTTCTTCCGCGCCGGCAAAGAGACTGGCCATTGCCTGTTCATCGGCAACGTCACCTCCCAACGCGATAGCTTGTCCGCCGGAGGCCTGGATCTGCGCGACGGTCGCCTCGGCCCGCTCCCGGTTGCCGCTGTAGTGCGCCACAATGGCCAATCCATCAGCGGCGAGTCGGAGCGCTACCGCGCGTCCGATGCCTCCGGATGCGCCGGTCACGATTGCAGTGCGGAGCCCTTGCTGTTCCATGAGTCCTCCTATATGGACATTTTGTACACCATTAACGCTATGCCATAATGAACAACATGTCCATAAGTGCCGAGCAATTTTCTCAAGTTCCCCCGTTGCGTCAGGGCAGGGGCCGCCGTCCCGCTGCTGAGGTGCGCGTCAGGGTGCTGGCCGCCGCCGCGAAGCTGCTGTTCGACCAGGGTTTGGCGGCCGTCACCTTTGATAAGGTCTCGGTGCTGGCGGGCTCGAGCAAGACGACGCTCTATAAATGGTGGCCAAGCGCAGGCGCCTTGGCTGCCGAGGCCTATTTCACCCGCGTGGAGCACACCCTGGAGTTCCCTGATACGGGTGCCATTGCGGCGGATTTGCGCTCGCAGCTGCGTTCATTCGTGCGCCTGATGACGGAAGAAGGTGCCAGTACCGTTATTGCCGAACTCATTGGCGCGGCGCAAACCGATCCGGATTTGAGGGCGGCATTCTCCGCTGCCTATTCGTTGCCGCGACGGAATTTGGCGATCTCGGCACTGCAACGTGCGCGGGACCGGGGCCAGCTGCGTGAGGGCTTTTCCCTGCAGATTATTGTGGATCAACTGTGGGGAGCCTGTTACCACCGCCTCCTCATTCCCGATGAGCCTCTCACCCTGGAGTTTGCCGATGAATTGGTCGAGAACGCATTGCGCGGTGCAGCTACAAGGCGGTGATCCTGCCAGCCACCGGGTTCCTCGTGGCGGAATGGTTAGGTCAGCGGGGATAGCGCCAGAAAGAATATGGCACCCAGAAGCACGCAGGCAACGGGCGTGGCCACCCAGGCCCCGGCAATGCTCAGCAGCACCCGCCCGTTGGTTGCCGAGAAGCGCTGGTTTGCACCCGCGCCCACAGTAGCCGCCGTGACCGTGTGTGTGGTGGACAGCGGCATGTGCAGGCCCAAGGCACCAAAAAACAGCAGCCCGGCGCCGACCAGCTGGGCCACGAAACCTCGCATGGGGTCGATCCGGACCAGCCGGTGGCCCAGCGTGTAGGAGATGCGCCAGCCGCCAAAAATAGTGCCCGCTGTGAGCATGACCGCGGTAAAGATCGGCACCCAGAGCGGAATTTCACCGGCCCCAATTGTGCCGGCGGCGACCAAAGCAAAGAGTACGACCACCGTAGTGCGCTGACCGTCCTGGAGCCCGTGGCCAAACGCCACCGCGGCTCCGGCCACCGACTGCAATTGCCGGGTGCGCCGATTCACGCTGTTGGGAGCCGTGTTCCGGACCGCCCAGGACGCGGGGTAGACGGCGGCAAAACCGAGCACAAATGCCACGATGGGCGAGACGAGCAGCGGCAGCAGCACCACGGTCAGCATGGTCGTGTTGATGCCTTCCAGCGGCGACTGGCCCAGAAGCGAAGAGCCGATCGAGGCACCCACCAGCGCGCTGATAAGTGCATGCGTGGAGGACGACGGGTAGCCGCGCCACCACAGGTAAATTCCCCATAGGCTGGCCCCAATAAGCGCCGCCAGCAGCAGGATCAACCCATTCCTGCCCGGCGGCACCGTG
Organism: Actinomycetales bacterium; assembly: GCA_038199275.1. GTDB lineage: Bacteria > Actinomycetota > Actinomycetes > Actinomycetales > Micrococcaceae > Specibacter. The sequence goes on along the minus strand of JBBPZC010000019.1, from coordinate 2,205 downwards.
AACAACTTGTCCGCGAACACGGCGGTGAGGCTAACGCTGGCCAGCGCACCAAGACCGTTGAACAACCCGGCCAGCAGGACCGCGATGGACGGGGTCAGGGCCCTGGTTCGCACTGAAAGTGCAACGGCGGAGGATGCGTCACGGAAACCGTTCAGGAAGGCGAAAACCGCCGCCGTGATGACCACGGCACTGAGCAGGAACGTGAGCAAGGCTTTAGGATTCCTTGACGATGATGCTGCCCACCTGCGTAGCCACGGTGCGCATTTGGCGGCTGGCTGCGGCAAACTGGTCGGCCAGCATCTTGTACTTGGAGAAGGTGGTGGGACTGTGCGCTTCAAGAAGCTCCGCAACCAGGACCCGGTGGGTGTGGTCGGCGCGCTTGGCCAGGCGCAGGATCTCGAGCCAGTAGTCTTCCAGGCTGTCCAGATCGTTGAGTGCCTTCATCGCCGTAGTGGTCAGCTCGGCCTGGCGGGAGAGGATTTCCAGCTGGTCGCTGACCCGGTTGGGGCTGCGATCCAGGGCATAGAGTTCAATGAGTTCGCCAGCGCCCGTGAGCATTTCACTGGTCTCATTGAGCAGCTGCCCCAGCGTGTACAGGTCTTCGCGCGGCAGCGGATTGATGAAACTGGTGCGCATGCCGGTCAACAGGGTGGCGAAATCGGCGGTGGAGGCGGCTTCCTGCTGGCGCAAGGATTCGGTCAATGCGGCAAAATCCCCGCGTCCGGCACCGAGGAGCTCTGCCAGCGAATGGGTGCCGGTCTGAACATGCTCAGCCATGCGGGCCAGTGCCTGCAGTCCGGCAGTTTCCTGCGGGAAAAGTCGGAGCTTCACCATGCGACCTTTAGATAGTTGGATCCCGCTGGGTGCCGGGACTATTCGGGCATAAAAAGTGGTGCCGAACCGGGAGCGCCTCTCGGCACTGGGCCGCTCGAAGCGGCTATAATATGGAGCCCGGGGGTTCCACGGTTCGACACCAGTTTCAGTCTTCTACGTCCGGCTCCAGCTGTCAACCGGAGCCGTTGTGAGCAGCATCTCCGGAGGGTTTTTCTAGTCGAGTTCGCCCTTGCGCCAAGACTTCGCGGCTCCCTCAAGGTCGTCCGCTGTGCGCACCAGCTTGTGCGCTTTTTTGGTCAGCGCGGCCGAGTGCTCAGGGTGGGCCACCTTGCGATCCTCGGCGATCGTTGCCTGACCTAGCGCAACGACCCGGCAAAACGCGGCCGAGCGTTCCAGCGCAACGTCGAAGTCGCCGTCGAACGCCCCGGAAAGAATGGCATCCGCCATGACCGTGATTTCGTTGGCACCGGGAGGTTCCGCCACTCCTGCCACGGCATTGGCCACCTGGGCTTTTTGCTGGCCGGCGCGGAAGAACACGCTGATTCCCTCGGGGTCCTGGATTGTCGCCGCCCGCAGTGCGTAAAGACGCCACAGGGTGCCCGGGAGAGAGTTGGGCGGGCTGGCTGCCCACATTTCAGCGATCGCCTCCAGGCCCTGCTTGTCGGTCAATTTCACAAGGCGCTTGGTGATTTCCGGATCGTTGCTGGCCCTGCCACTGTGAACCAGGGCGCGGGCGGCAAGATGGGCTGCCTCAGAGACGCGGGCTGGATCGGTGCCACCGGCAAAGGGCTCAAAGTCGGCCGGGGAAAATGGCACCGGCTTGTGTGGCCGGGGAACGTTGCTGGCTGGTCGATCGTTCATGACACGACACTACCCCCGACACGCGGTGTGGTCGAGAGAACGGCGGATCCGCCGCACCAATTGCATTCTGGTCCGCCCTGTGCGGTAGTCTGATATGCGTCAACTTTTGCAAGAGTGGTTTCGCGATTGCAGGATGCGACGTTTAGGTCGGGCCTTTAGCTCAGTTGGTAGAGCATCGGACTTTTAATCCGTGGGTCGCGGGTTCGAGCCCCGCAGGGCCCACCGACTTGAAAATGCTGCCGCTTGACGGGAAAGCCCATGGTTCAAACCATGGCGAAACCGTGAAACGGCAGCATTTTTTATGCCCGACGCCGACGCCGGCGCCAGGGGCCCCGGCTCACCGCACGGCCGGCCCCGGTCAGTACCCGCGCGGCCCCGGTCAGTAGCCTCGTGAAGAGCCGGCCAGGCCCTCCTGCGTTTTCAGCGCTGCGATAAATTCATCCGAAGTGGTTGGGGTGGAGAACATGGGGTAGTCGAACTTCACGGCCGACTCGCCTTCCTCGACGCGGG
>JBBPZC010000018.1:0-6044 GCA_038199275.1 Actinomycetales bacterium | reverse complement strand
GGGCGCTGGCCCCGCCCCAGCTCCCGCTTCGTGTTTGGCGGATTGCTGGCTCTGAGTGTCATCTTCGGCATGCTTGCCATGCACAGCCTCCATCCGGTCGTTTCCCCCACACACCAAAGTACGACGGCGGATGTCCTCGCCAAGCATGTGGAGGGCCCATCCGTGGTGGCTGCGCCCGTCCATGACGGACATGGCAGCGCCGAGGTGGTGCCGTGCGCCACCTGTTGCCAAGGAGAACTCTCGATGGCGGGGAACTGTCTGGCCGCCGTCGTGCTTGGCTTGGAGGTGTTGCTGCCGGGGCTGCCCCGGGCCTACGGAATCATGCCGCCGCGGCGCGCGGGTCCGCAGCGTGGAATCGACGGAGTGTTCCTGGATCGGGCCCCCTCATTGAACGTTCGGTGTATCAATCGATGCTGAGCGGTGCTGTTTGCGCCCGCCCATATCGATCGATCGCCAAGGAACACACCATGACCAACACCATTTCCCGACGTCCCACACTCTCCGGCGCACTCGCCGCAGCGGCTGCCACCATCCTGCTCGTTGCCGGGTGTTCAGCACCTGCACCGGCCGAATCCGCCCCGACCCAATCCACTGCGGTCCAAGACAACACACTCATTGCCGATCTCGGCTTTGCGGGCATGAGCGCCAAGGACATCATCACCGAACTCGACACGCTGCCCGTGGCGCAACGTTCCACGGAGCTCATGGCGTCGATCCGTCCGGATGAGCTGGTCCTGATGGATGCCGGTAAGCGGGAAGCCGCGGTGTCCATGCCCGCCGATGAATTCTATGTTTCGGTGGCGCCCTATGTGTCCCAAACGCACGAGTGCCATTTTCACAGCCTGACCACGTGCCTGGGCGAGCTGCAAAATCAGGACGTGGACGTCACGGTCACCAACGACGCGACGGGTGAGGTTCTTCTCGAGGACACGCTGCGCACTTATGACAATGGTTTCGTGGGGTTGTGGTTGCCGCGTGGGATTGAGGCCACGCTGACCATGGGCCACGGCGGCAAGAGCGCGACGGTGCCGATGTCCACCAGGAATGCCGACGACGCGACCTGCGTCACGACCGCGAAGTTGAGCCCGCCTCGGCCGGCATGATCGGAAGCGCTCGTGCCAGACCCTATTACAGGGCGTGGCACAGGCGTAGTGTTTGCGGCATGGACTGGAAACTTGAACTCGTGTTTGTGCCCGTCTCCGATGTTGACAGGGCCAAGGATTTTTATGTCAACAAGGTCGGTTTCAACGCCGACTACGACGAACAGCCCGGCGACGGGATCCGCTTTGTTCAGCTGACCCCGCCAGGTTCAGCCTGCTCCATCTGTATCGGGGAAGGCCTCACGGATGCCCCGGCCGGTTCGGCGCCCATGATGCAAATAGTGGTGGGGGACATCCAGGCCGCCCATACCCAGCTTAAGGACAACGGGGTGGACGTCAGCGACATCGACATTCAGGCGTGGGGTCATTTCGTGTACTTCGCCGACCCGGACGGCAACAAATGGGCCCTGCAATACATCCCCGGCCGTCCCAACGGCTGACCAGGGCGCCGGCCGCAGGCGACCAACCGGGGATGCCGGCAGCATGGGAGACCAGGCTGCCGACATCCCCGGAAGCTCACGAGGAGACCCTTTCCGGATAAGCCTCATTTTGACCCTGCGCGAGAACCGGAGCCACGGGTGTGGCCGCCGCCCGCTTGTCCGTGAACCTGACCAGCCTGACCGCATTGATGATGACCACCAGCACGCTGATCTCATGGACCAGCATGCCGGTTGCCATGAACACCTTCTGCGCCAGCACGCCAGTCAGAAGCAGCACAACTGTGCCAAGTGCAATGATCGTGTTTTGCTTCATGTTCCGGACCGTGGCCTTGGACAGCGAGTACGCGTGGACCAGCTGGTCAAAGCGGTTGCCCATCAGAATCACATCCGCCGTCTGGATCGAGACATCGGTCCCGGCACCCATGGCCAGGCCAACGTCGGCCGTCGCGATGGCCGGGGCGTCATTGATGCCGTCGCCCACCATGGCCACCGTGTGCCCGGCGTCCTTGATTTCCTGAACCAGGCGGACCTTGTCGGCCGGGAGCAGTTCTGCACGGACCTCGTCGATGCCGAGCTCGGCCGCCACCAAGGCTGCCGTATGGCGGTTATCTCCCGTCAACATGTAGAACTTCTTGACGCCGCGGCGGCGCATGGCAGCGATGGCACCCTTGGCTTCCGGACGGATCTTGTCGGCAATGGAGATGACACCGGCAAGTTCACCGTCAAGGACAGCAAAGACGGCGGTGTTCCCGCCCTGCTCCCGCCGCACCGCATGATCGGCAGCCGTTGATGGCAGTTCAACGCCCATGGTGGCCAGCACCCGGCGTGAGCCGACCGCAACCGTGTGGCCATCGACCTTGCCGCGGATGCCGCCGCCCTTGATGACCTCCACCTCGGTGGGGGCAACGGTGACCTCGAGCCCGCGTTCACGGGCCTCATCGACAATCGTCTTGCCCAGCGGGTGTTCGGAAGCAAGCTCAAGGCGGGCTGCCAGCGTAAGGACGGTGCCGGCGTCGTACATCCCGAGCGGGAAGACCTCGGTGATCTCCGGGCGGCCCATGGTCAAGGTGCCCGTCTTGTCGAAGACCATGGCATCGATCTTGGAGAAGCGTTCCAGGGCGTCGCCGCCCTTGACCAGGACGCCGTGGCGGGCGCCGTTGCCCAGACCCGCAACCATGGAGACCGGGGTGGAGATCACGAGTGCGCCGGGGCAGGCAATGACCAGGAACGTCAGGGCAAACTCGATGTTGGAGCTGATGATCAGTACGATGACGGCGAGCACCATGATGGCGGGGGTGTAGATTTGTGCGAACCGGTCCAGGAAACGCTGTGCCTTTGTTTTGGTGTCCTGTGCCTCCTCGACGAGCTCGATGATTTGGGCGAAGGTGGTGTCATCGCCCACCTGCTCGGCGCTCATGCCGATGAAGCCGTTGTCCACAATGGTGCCGGAATAGACCTTGTCGCCCACCTTTTTTGAGGCAGGCACGGGCTCGCCGGTGATGGTGGCCTCGTTGACCAGGGCGCGGCCGGAGATGATGGTGCCGTCCACCGGGATTTTGCCGCCGGAATGGACCACCACATGGTCGCCCTCCTCGACGTCATCCACGCTGATGGTGACGGTGACGCCGTCGCGCATCACCTGGGCCTCCTGGGGCGCCATGTCCACCAGGTCGCGCAGTGAACGGCGCGTCTTCTCCAGCGTGCGGGCCTCGAGCCAGGCGCCGAAGATGAACAGGAAGGAGACCACGGCGGCCTCGACGAATTCACCTATCACCAGGGCGCCGATGACGGCGATGGTCACCAGCAAGTCAATGCTGAACGCCTTGGCGCGCAACGCCTGGAAGGCGCGGATGGCGGTGGGGACGCCGGCCGTGACGGCGGAGACGAACAGCAACCCGTCGCGCACGGCGGGCAAGCCCGCGAGATGGAACGCCAATGCGGCGATCAGCATGATGCCGGTCGCGGCGGCGATCCGGGCTTTTGTCCTGCCAGTCATGATGCTCCTTGGTCTGGTTTCGGCGTGATTTCCACCGGTAACTACAAGGATTGCCCGGACCCGCCGAAACCGCCTTGACCGGGGTCAATTCCCGGAGTTGCCGCGGCCGGGCGGCCCGGGCCCGACTCAGAGCTTGTGCAGGGCGGGAATGTTCAGCAGTTCAATGCCCCGGCGGGGTTGCTGGCGGATCCAGCCTGAGTGCTCGAAGTGGGCAAGTTTACGGCTGAGCGTTTCCGGGGAAAGGCCCAGAAAAGAGGCCACGTCCTTCTTCGCGATCGGGAGGGCGAACTTGGCCGTGGGGTGTCCCTCTGCCAGCTCCAGCAAATAGGCGGCGAGACGGTGGTCGGCATCCTCCCCGGCAAAAATGCTCAACTGCCGTTCGGTGTGTTCCAGCCGGCTGCTGAGGGTTTCGAGCATCTTGTAGGTGACGGTGGGGAAGCGCAGCAGATAGTCGCGCAGCTCGTCGTGATGCAGGGTGCAAATCTCGGCCGCCTCCAGCGTGCTGGCGAAGTGATCCGTGGGGGCGCCACTGATGAAGTTGGTATCACCCAGAAAGTCACCTTCGCCCAGGACCCGGAGGAGCTGCTCATGTCCGGATTCGGTGATGCGGTAAATCTTCACATGTCCGCTGTGGATGATCATCAGATGCGGGTTGTTCTCGCCAGCACCGTAGAGCTGCTCATTGCGGGGATAGCTACGCAGCCTGACCCGCCCGGCGATGTCCTTGAGTTCCTCCGGGTTCAGCTGGCTGAAAATGGGGACACGCCCCACCAGAACTTCCAGTGGAGCGTGCCCGTGGGGTGCAGAATGATGTGCCATACCCATAGTCAACCAGCTATGCCGCGACCTTGTGCTTCAGGACGGGGTAGCCGAGGTCCGTGATGGCCTTGGCGATCGCCTCTGCGGTGACCAGTCCGTCGTCGAACTTCACCTTGACCTTGCCGGAGTTGAACATGACCTTCGTTTCCTCGACGCCGTCCATCTTCCCCACGACGCTCTCAATCTTCGTGATGCAAGAGGGACAGGTGAACGGTTCGGTCTCAAATTTGGCGGTGCGCATGATGGGCCTTCCTGTTGTTTGGTTCTTGTGGATGACTCCATTACATCGGGTTGCGCGCAGCGCTGCCTTGATGTGGGTCAAGTATGTGAAATGGCTTTCCAGGCTCGACGGCGGACGGGTCATCTTGCGCCGTTGGCTGGCTGGTGCCGGTGCATAACTGTCACCGCCAATGGTTACTGTTAATACATGGATCTTTCACTTGTCCCGTACGTGAAATACGAGGATGTCAGGCGGCTTGTTGGTGAGGCAGGCGTGCAACGCGGGCTGGGGTATGCCAACAATGGCCACGTTGGCGGGATCAAATGGGTGGAAGACAAGCTCACACTCAAGGGCAAGGTCGCCGGCAGCGGTCGGCGCAGCTACGAGACTTCAGTCGTTTTTATGGACGAACCCAAAGGTGCCCGCTTCATTGACGGTGAATGCAGCTGCCCTGTCGGATGGAACTGCAAACACGTGGCGGCATTGATTTTCACCACCAATAGCATGATGGACGGGACCCAAAGCCCCACGGCCGCCAGCAAACCAACGCCTGCCGCAAACTCCACAAAGAGCAAGCCATCGCCGAAGATGAAGGCGCCCGTCAAGCCGGCTCCCTGGGAGCTGCAGCTGGACGCCATCCTGCATCCCCCCGTTGTGGCCGCACCGGCCTTCTGGGGCCGGTCGCAGGCGAACAACGCGGCGGACATCACGCCGGCCCCGCTGGCGCTGCAGTTTGAGCTGATCGAGGAACCACTGGATCCGTATGCGGCGAGATCCAATGGCCGCAAGAAGACTCCCGCCGGCATAGGCAAGACACCTCAGGCAACGCGGGTCCGCCTGGGCGTGCGCCCGGTCATGCGCAACGAGGCGAACAAGTGGGTTGTGGGTAGCCTCGGTTGGGACTCAATGCACCAGTTCTACTACATGCAGGGCCTCAATGAAGGGCACAAGCGCTGGCTGCAGGTCTTTCATTCCGTCTTCAAATCCACCCGGAACGGATATGGCTCCGGGAAGTGGGTTTGCCTGGACGATTTCAATTCCCCGTTGCTGTGGAACCTGCTGACCGAGGCGCAGGAAATTGGCCTGGAATTTGTTACGTCGCGGAAGTCCAACACAGTAACCTGGGCAGCAGAGGCGCGCATCAACACCAACGTTGCCGCCACCGCCGACGGCGGCATCCGCCTTGTTCCCCAAGCTGTTGTTGATGGGATGGAGCTGGACCCGGCCATGATGGGCACCCTCGGCACCCCCGTGCATGGCCTTTTCTGGTGGAGTGCAGGAACCGGGAACAGCACCATGGCGACCCGGAACATCACTTTGGCCCCCGTGGCGGAAACTGTTGGGGAAACGTTGAAGCTGCTCATTGATGCCCGGAATCCTGTGGACATACCCGCCGACGCCCGCGAACTCTTTCTGAACAACTATTATCCGCAACTGCGCAACAGTATGGAGCTCAGTTCCGCGGAGGG
>JBBPZC010000017.1:0-9248 GCA_038199275.1 Actinomycetales bacterium | reverse complement strand
CGTTGTCCCGGCACCCGGGCGGGGGGGCGCCCACCCGTGGTTGTTTATTAACGGGGCCCCAACCTCAGAGGTTTTTAACAGAGTGACGGGCCCCAACCCCTGTGGGGCCGGCCCTTCACTATTGCTTGCAGCAGCTGCGCGAGCTACTTGCCAAAGACGTCCTTGCCAGCATCCTTCACATGCTCGCCGGCCTGCTTGGCCTTGGCCGCTGCCTGGTCCGCTGCACCCTCGGCCTGAAGCTTTTCGTTATCAGTTGCATCGCCAGCGGCTTCCTTGGCTTTGCCGCTCATTTCCTGTGCCTTGTTGCTGATCTTATCTCCGAGTCCCATGAGGACCTCCTTCAATATAAATCCAACGGGGTAACAGTTTCGAAACTACGTAATTAAGCTGGGAATTACCTGAGCGTCAGGTTAATTCTGGCTCCTCAGGGAACTTGTGAGGATACGGCGTAATGTACCGGGCAAGGTCGACAGCGGTCATCGTCGCGTTCGTGCCGTAACTGCGTCCCTGGCGCCCCGATCGATGAGGCAGCCACAGAGCAGCATGGCGCTGTCGTCGTCCCGGTCTAAAAGATGGACCAGCCGGTCCTGACAGTGAATTCATCGAGGGCGGCGATGCCAGCCACCGAGTTGCCGTTGGGGCCCAAGGCCGGCCCCCACACGGCAATGGAGCAGCGCCCCGGGACGATGGCGACAATGCCGCCACCCACCCCGCTCTTGCCGGGGAGGCCCACGCGGTATGCGAACTCCCCCGCAGCATCGTAGGTGCCGCAGGTGAGCATGACGGCGTTGATGCGCTTGCTTTGGTCGGGGCTGAGGAACGGCGTGCCTCCGGCGGCTACGCCGTGGCGGGCCAGGAACAAGGAGGCCTGGGCAAGGTCTTCGCAGCTCATGGCGAGGGCGCATTGGCGGAAATAGCTTGCCAGGACGTCGTCAACCGGGTTTTCCAGGTTGCCGTAGCTGGCCAGCAGATGCGCCATGGAGGCGTTGCGGTGGCCGTGGTCCGCTTCCGAGGCGACCACCAACGGATCAATGTCCACCTCCGGATTGCCGGACTCCTGGCGCAGCAGCCCGCGCACTGAACCGGCGGCGTCGCCCGTCAGTGAGAGCAGGCGGTCGGTGACCACCAAGGCTCCGGCGTTGATGAACGGGTTCCGCGGGATGCCCTGATCAGCCTCAAGTTGAATCATCGAATTGAACGGCGTGCCGGAGGGTTCCCGGAACACCCGCCGCCAAATGGAGTCGTAGTCGTAGGACATGACCAGCGCCAATGAGAACACCTTGGAAATACTCTGGATGGAGAACGGCACCTGCCAGTCCCCCGCCCCGAACACGTCGCCATCGGCCATGGCCACACAAATCCCAAAGCTCTCCGGCGAGACGTCACCCAAACTCGGGATGTAAGAGGCCACCTCGCCTTGGCGGCACAGCGGAGCCACATGGGCCACAATGTCCTCCAGGATCTCCTGCATTTCGTCCACGTACGCTCCCAACTGTTGTCCCGTCGTCGAACTTAAAACGACTGTACCCAAATTTGCCATGCTTAAAAAACAAGGGCGGCAGCCAAAGTGCCGCCGCCCTGCCTACCCTCAAAACGCTAGAGGACCTTGGCCAGGAACTCCTGCAGGCGGGGCTGCTCGGCATGGTTGAAGATGGTCTCCGGCACACCCTCCTCGCAAATGTAGCCGTCATCCATGAAAATGATGCGGTCGGCGACTTCGCGGGCAAAGCCCATTTCATGCGTCACAACCACCATGGTCATACCCTCGGCGGCGAGGTCACGAATGACCTGCAGCACCTCGCCCACCATTTCCGGGTCAAGGGCGCTGGTGGCCTCATCGAAGAGCATGATGTCGGGGTTCATGGCCAGCGCGCGGGCAATGGCCACACGTTGCTTCTGCCCACCGGAAAGCGAGGCGGGACGGGCATCGGCCTTCTCCTCCAGCCCCACACGCTTAAGCAATTCCATGGCCTTGGCGCGCGCGGCAGACTTGTCCAGCTTCTTCAATTCAACCGGCGCCAGCATGATGTTCTGGATCGCGGTCATGTGCGGGAACAGGTTGAAGTGCTGGAACACCATGCCAATGTTTTGGCGCACGGCGTTCAAATCCGCGTCGGGATCAGTCAAATCGAACCCATTGACCGTGACGGTGCCACCGGTGATGTCCTCGAGCTTGTTCAAGCAGCGCAGGAACGTGGACTTTCCGGAACCGGACGGGCCGATGACACACACGACCTCGCCCTCGGCAACGTCCACATCCAGGCCCTTGAGCACCTCGTTGGATCCGAAGGACTTCTTCAAGCCCCGGACACTGATTTTCGCGGTGTTGTCGCTCATTTGTTGAACTTCCTGTCCAGAACGTTGGAAAGCTGGGTCAAGATGGAGATCACGATGAAGTACAGAGCGGCCACGATCAGCAGTGTTTCACCCGTACGGAAGTTGGACGCGTAAATCTGCTGGCCCTGATAGGTCAGTTCCGCGAAGCCGATGACGGCCAGCAGGGAGGTGTCCTTCAAGGTGATGACGAACTGGTTGATGAACGACGGCGTCATGATCTTCACGGCCTGCGGCACCACCACGCGGCGCATGGAGGTGACGTAACCAAGGCCCAGGCTGCGGCTGGCCTCGAGCTGGCCGGGATCCACGGACTGGATGCCGCCACGGACAATCTCAGTCATGTAGGCGCCGGCGTTCAGGCTCAGGGTGATCACACCGGCAGTGAGCACGTCCAGCGGCTGGCCCGTCATCTGCGGCAGGCCAAAGTAGAAGAAGAACGCCTGCACCAACAGCGGGGTGCCGCGGAAGATGGATACGTACGTAGTTGCAATGCCGCGCATGATCTTGGATTCGGAGACCTTGAAGAATCCGAAGAGCACACCCAGGATCAGGGCAATGACCAGTGAGAGCACGGTGGCGACCATGGTCAGCCAGAGGCCCTTCATCAGTGCGGGGAAGCTGTCCTTCACGAGCTGGAAGAAGCTGCCCTGCTCGGCCGCGTCGGTCTTGGCCAGGTACTTGTCCAGGATCGCATCGTATTCGCCGTTGGCCTTCAACTCTGCCAAGCCGGTGTCAAAAGCCTTCAGCAGGTCCTGGTTCTGGCCCTTGTTGACGGCGAAACCGTAGGAGCTGCCCTGTTCCTTGTCGGTGACAATCTTCAGCCCGTTGTTCTGGCTGACACCGTAGGCGAGCACCGGGTAATCATCGAACACGGCCACGGAATTGCCGGCCTTGACGTCGTCGTACATGGTGGCGGAATCCGCAAGGGCCTTGACGGTGAACCCGTACTGGTCCTTGATGGAGTTGGCGAAAGTCTCACCCTCGCTGCCTCGCTTGGCCGTGACGGTCTTGCCCTTTAGATCCGCATAGGTCTTGATGTCCTTATTGTTCTTGGCCACGGCCATCTGGACGCCGGAGTCGAAGTACGGGTCGGAGAAGTCGAAGATCTTCTTGCGCTCGTCCGTGATGGACATGCCGGCAATGACGCCGGCCACTTGGTTGGACTGCAGCGCCTGAAGGGCCGCATCAAAGCCGAGGGATTTGATGTCCACCTCAAAGCCCTGGTTCTTGGCAATCGCGTTCAGCAGGTCCATGTCAATGCCCACCAGGTTGCCGCTGCCGTCACGGAACTCAAAGGGGGCAAAGGTGGTGTCGGTGGCAATGGCGAACTTCTTGCCGTTCAAATCGGCGTGCTGCACCGAGCCGACCGCTGTTGTCGGGGCGGGCATGCTCAACGCTGAGGCACCACCGATCCCCAGCAACATGAACACGACGGTAAAAAAGGCGGCGAGGACGGCAAATTTGCCGCCCCTTCGCCGCCGTAGAGGTGGAAGCCCAAGCATATATTTTCCCTCACAACGGTGTCGCGCCCTCTTCGGGGCGATTGAAGTACCCCTCGACGCTACAGCGTTTGCGCCAATCATGCGAGACGGATCACGATTGCGTATCAGTTTTACCTCCAAGGAATCAATCACGGCCTCCGGCATCACGGCGCTTTCAGTAAGCTGGACGTGATCCCCGTTACCACCACCAGCCCTCCCCTGCCGAAAGATGTGCGATGACCAAGCCCAATGTGATCCTGATTTGCGTCGACGAATGGCGCGGCGACTGCCTGGGCTCCGAGGGACACGCGCACCTGCAGACCCCACATCTGGATGATCTTGCCCGCCGGGGCGCGCGCTTCCGGCACGGCTATTCGGCCACGCCCACGTGTGTGCCGGCGCGGGTGGCCCTGTTCACCGGCCAGTCGCAGGAACGGCACGGCCGGGTGGGCTACCAGGAAGGTGTGAAGTTCGACGACGTCCATCCCGTCACGCTCCAGGGCGAGTTCCGCAGGGCCGGCTACCAGACCCAGGCCATCGGCAAGCTGCACGTGTATCCGGAACGCAGCCGGGTTGGGTTCGACGAGGTGACCCTGCACGACGGTTTCCTGCACTTCGCCCGCAAGGAGCACCGGCGGGACTTCAAGTTCTTCGATGACTACGTCCCGTGGCTGCGCCGCCAGCCCGGCGTCAGTGCCGACGAGGAATATTTTGACCACGGCGCAGGCTGCAACTCCACCGTGGCCCGGCCCTGGGACAAGGCCGAACGGCTGCACCCCACGTCGTGGTTGGGCACCCAAGCCGTTGAATGGCTGTACCGACGGGACCCGGGCGTCCCCTTCTTCCTCTACCTCTCCTTCCACCGGCCGCACCCGCCGTATGACCCGCCGGCCTGGGCCATGGACATGTACCTGGACCTGCCGGCCTTCGCGCGCCGACTCGGCGATTGGGAGCACCACTATGAATCCGTGCGCCGCGACCGGGACCACCAATCGGCGTTTGGCACGCTCCCTGAGGCCGTCACCCATAGGGCCCGGGCCGGCTACTACGGGCTCATGACATACATCGACATGCAACTCATGCGCCTGTATGAGGCCCTGAACGAGTTCGACCTGGCCGAAAACACAGTCATCGCCTTCACCTCGGACCACGGCGAAATGCTGGGCGATCACGACTTCTACCGCAAGGCGGTGGGCTATGAAGGTTCGGCCCGGGTGCCGTTCATCATCGCCCCGGCACCCAATGATCCGCGCGCGGCCAGGGACGCCGTGGTCGATGAGGTCGTGGAGCTGCGCGACATCATGCCCACCCTGTTGGAGCTGGCCGACATTCCCGTTCCCGACTCCTGCGACGGGAAGTCACTGGTGAGGTTCCTGCGGGAGGCCCCGTCCGACGTCGGCCATGAGCCGGAGCCGGAACGGGAACCCTGGCGGGAATGGCTGCACGGCGAGCATGTGTATTTTGGCCAATCCCTGCAGTGGGTGACGGACGGGCATGTGAAGTACCTGTGGGCCTCGGCATGGGGCACGGAAGAGCTCTTCGATCTGGATGCGGACCCGGAGGAGATGCACAACCTTGCTCCGCTGCCCGAGCACGCCGGGCTGCTGGCGCTGTGGAAGGGGCGGCTGATCACCGATCTGACCGGGCGCGAGGAAGGCTTCGTGGACGACGGCGAACTGGTCACCGGAGCGCCGGTGGTCACCATGCTCTCCCATGCCCGGGCGCGCATGGCACGTTGAGTGAGGCGGGAGTGCCGCCAGCGCTGGGCGGGATTGCCGGCGGGCTGCAACGCAGCGGTGGCGCCTACTGCCCGTAATAGAGCCGTTCGAAGATGCCCCTGGCCTTGCGGGTCAGGGCCAGGAAGTCCTCCTCGAAGGCGGCCGCCTGATCCGGTTCGTAGCCGCACCAGCGGGCCACGGCCTCGAGATCCCGTCTGGCCGACGGCAGCAGATCGGAGTTCTTCCCTGTCCACATGACGTTGGCGTTTCGAATCTTTGAAACCAGCCGCCACGCAGCCTCGAGGGTCTCGGCGTCGTCCGGGTCCACCAGATCCAGGTCCCGGGCTGCATGGAGGGCCTGAATGGTCCGGGTGGTGCGCAGGGTCGGGTAGGCATGGGCGTGCTCGAGCTGCAGCAGTTGCACCAACCACTCAACGTCGCTGAGCCCGCCCCTGCCCAACTTCACGTGCCGGGCCGGGTCCGCACCGCGAGGCAGCCGTTCGGATTCCATCCGCGCCTTGATCCGTTTGATCTCGCGCAGATCCGTCTCCGACATGGCCTGCGGATAGCGGATGGGATCCACCATCTCCACAAATTCCTGCGCCACCTCGTCGGATCCGGCCATGGGCAAGGCCCGCAACAGGGCCTGGGCCTCCCACGCAGAGGACCACCGCGCGTAGTACTCCCGGTACGCCTCGAGGGAGCGCACGAGCGGGCCCTTGCGTCCTTCAGGGCGCAGATCGGCGTCGACCATCAGCACCCGCTCCGCCTGGATGGCGGGCTTGACGGGGGCCGTCAGCAGCGCCGTCAACTTCTGCACAATGGCCTTGGCCTGTTCTGTGGCCTCCCCCGCGCGGCTTTCATCCAATCCGGCGACGGGGCTGTGAACAAACAGGACGTCGGCGTCGGAACCGTACCCAATTTCCTGCCCGCCCTGGCGGCCCATCGCCACCACCAGCACCCGCGTCACCGGTTCCTGGCCGGCATAAATCTCATCTTCGGCCACCCTGAGGGCCCCGAGCACGGCGGCCCGGTCGATGTCGGTCAGGGCCCTGGAAACAGCGTCCTGGCGCAGCAGCCCGCAGCTGTCGGCAATACCAACCCGCAGGATTTCACGTTGGCGCAGCAGCCGGATCAGCCGGATGGCCTCGGAGCCGCCACGGTGACGGGACATTTTGGCCTGAATTTCAGTCCACTGGGCGTCAAAGCTCAACGGAACAAGTTCCTTGGTGTTGCCCAGCCATGCGGTGGCCTCGGGTGAGACCTCCAGCAGATCGCTGACCAACCGCGAACTGGAAAGCACGTGGCACAGGCGCTCGGCCGCGGCCTGGTGGTCGCGCAGCATGCCCAGGTACCAGTGCGAGGTGCCAAGTGCGTCGCTGACCCGGCGGAAGGCGAGCAGTCCGGCGTCGGGATCCACACCGTCAGCCAACCAGCCCAACAGCACCGGCAACAGTTGTCGCTGCAGGGCCGCCCGCCGGCTCACCCCTGCTGTCAGCACCTCAATATGACGGACCGCACCGGCGGTGTCCCGGTAGCCCAGGGCCGCCAGGCGCGCCCGGGCCGAATCGGTGGTCAGGGCCGCGTCCTCGGCGCTGAGGTTTGCGGCGGTGGCCAGGATGGGGCGGTAGAAGATCTGCTCGTGCAGGGAGCGTACGGAACGTTTGACCTTGGCCCAGTCGGCCAGCAGCGAATCGGCACTGGGCCGTTTCGCGCTGGTGGGCCCCTCCAGCGCCCGGGCCAGGGCACGCAACGCCTCCGGAGCAGTCGGCATGGTGTGGGTGCGGCGCATGTGCACCAGTTGGATGCGGTGTTCGAGCACGCGCAGGTACGTATAGTGGTTCAGCAGCAGCGAGGCATCAGTGCGACCAATATAGCCGGCCTTCGTCAAGGCGTCGATGGCGGCCGTGGTGGAGCGCTGCCGGATGCCGGTGTCGGTTTTGCCGTGCACCAGCTGCAGCAGTTGGACTGTGAATTCCACATCACGCAGCCCGCCCTTGCCGAGCTTGATCTGCCGCTCTGCCTCCGCGCCTGGAATGTTGGCTGTGACCCGACGACGCATGGCTTGAACGGATTCCACAAAACCATCACGTTCCGAGGACAGCCAGATCAACGGTTCCACGGCGCGCTCAAACCTTTGGCCCAGTTCCCGGTCGCCGGCAATCGCACGGGCCTTGAGCAGGGCCTGGAATTCCCAGCTTTGGGCCCAGCGCTGGTAGTAGGCAATGTAGGAGTCCATGGTGCGTACCAGTGCACCGTCCTTGCCTTCGGGACGCAGGTTCGCATCCACTTCCCACAGCCCGGGCTCACGATCGGTGGCGTAGATGGTGCGTGAGAGTGCCCCCGCCAGGGCGTTGCCGATCCGGACCGCCTCCGACTCGTCCAGCTCGGCGCCCTGGCGGGCTGTGGGGGACTCCGGCGTTGACGGGGACTCCGGCACCACCGGCGCCACGACGTACATGACATCAACGTCGGAAATGTAGTTCAGTTCCCGGGCCCCGCACTTGCCCATCCCGATGACAGCCAAGCGCACCGAGGCCACCTTGGCCGCACCGACGCTCTCCCCCACTTCGGCCCTGGCCACGGCGAGGGCACCGTCAACCGCGGCAGCAGCCAAATCAGCCAGCTGTGCCCCGACCATGGGCATGACCGCCTGCGGGGACTCCGCGCCGAGATCCGCCAAGGCAAGCTCGCACAGGTGCCGGCGGTACATTGTTCGCAAGGCGATCCGTGCCGGGCTGCCGCTCATCGTCGCAACGGGCATGTCCGACGTCGGATCCGCACCCACCGCGCGAAGCAGGGACTCACGCAGGACGCCGGCTTCCACGGGAACGGGTTCCGCCTGTGCCACCGCGTCAAGTACGTCCAGGTGTTCGGGGTGGCGCATGAGGAATTCCGCCAACGCCTCCGAGGCGCCCAGGAGCCTGAACAGGGCCGCGTTTGAAACCAGCTTCGCTGCCCCTGTTTGCCCTGCTTCGGGCTCTCCTGTCCCTGATTCGTGGACTGTCAGCTTTCCCGCGCAGGCCGGGACGGCGCTGAGCAGACGCACCAGCAGTTGCAACGCCATGTCGGGGTTGTCGGCAATGGCCAGGGCATCCAGCAGTTTGGCCTGGTCCAGGTCGGCCAATTCCGCGAAGCCCAGGAACCGCTCACTGGTTTCCAGGTCGGAGAAGCCCCGGGAGATGAGGGTGCGGGTCAGTGAACTCATGGCAGGTTTTAGAGCACTCCCAGGTAGCGGTTGATCTCGTACGGGGTGACCTGCAACCGGTAGTCCTGCCATTCGGCACGCTTGTTGCGCAGGAAGTTTTCAAAGACCTGGTCGCCCAGAATTTCCGGCATGAGCTCGGATTCCTCCATCTGACGCACGGCGTCATGCAGGCTGGACGGCAGCGGGTCGTGACCCATCAGGCGCCGCTCGGTGCTGGTCAGGGCACTGATGTCTTCCACAGCGGCGGGCGGAAGTTCATAGCCTTCTTCGATGCCCTTGAGCCCGGCACCCAGCAGGACTGCATAGGCCAGGTAGGGGTTCGCGGCAGAGTCAATACCCCGGTATTCCAGCCTGGCCGCCTGGCCCTTGCCGGGCTTGTACAGGGGAACCCGCATCAGCGCTGAGCGGTTGTTATGGCCCCAGGAGAGATAGCTGGGGGCCTCTCCGCCGCCCCACAGGCGCTTGTAGGAGTTCACGAACTGGTTGGTCACCGCCGTGAACTCG
>JBBPZC010000016.1:0-23316 GCA_038199275.1 Actinomycetales bacterium | reverse complement strand
TCCTCTAGCTCGGCATCCACGTGCATGGGCGGGAACATGCCCTCCTTGTACCAGTCGAGGTGACCGGAGACCTCGTACAAGTTGGCCTTGGTGATGTGCGGGGTGTAGACGAAGTCGTAGCCGGCCTCGACGTGGCGTTTGCGTGAGTAGTCCTCCATCTCCTTGCGGATGATCCCGCCCTTGGGGTGGAACACGGGCAGGCCGGAGCCCAGCTCGTCCGGGAAGGAGAACAGATCAAGTTCGACGCCGAGCTTGCGGTGGTCGCGCCGTTCGGCCTCGGCAATGCGCTCCTGGTACGCCTTCAAGGCATCCTTGGTGGGCCAGGCCGTTCCGTAAATGCGCTGCAGCTGCTGGTTGTTCTGGTTGCCCAGCCAGTACGCTGCGGAAGTGCGCGTCAGGGCGAAGGCGTTGGAGATCAGCTTCGTGTTTTGCAGGTGCGGGCCGCGGCACAGATCACACCAGATCTCCTCACCGCTCTTGCGGTCAATGTTGGAGTAAATGGTGGTCTCCCCGGCACCAACCTCAACGTTCACGCCTTCGGCGGCGTCAGCACCGGCGTCGTTCTTCTTGCCCAGCAGTTCCAGCTTGTAGGGCTCGTTGGCCATGGCTTCGCGGGCCTGCTCCTCGGAGACCACACGGCGGGCGAACTTCTGGTTCGCATTGACGATCTTGAGCATCATCTTCTCAAGCGTCTTCAAATCTTCGGGGGTGAAGGGCTCGGCCACATCAAAGTCGAAGTAGAACCCGTCGGTGATGTAGGGGCCAATGCCGAGCTTCGCATCGGGGCGCAGCTGCTGTACGGCCTGGGCCATGACGTGCGCGGTGGAGTGGCGCAGCACATCCAACCCGTCGGGGGAATCAATGGTGACAGCGTCCACGGAAGCGCCCTGCGCCAGCTCGGCTGAGAGGTCCTTCAAAACGCCGTCAACACGCATGACAACGACGTCGCGGCGTTCAAAGAACAGCTCCGCACCAGTGGTGCCTGTGGCCACCGTAGTCGTCTCGCCGTCGACCTTGATGGTTGCTTGTGAATCCACTGGCACGTTAACTCCTTGTATTGTTCTGTGCGGCTCCTTGTCCAAGCAACATACGGGGGTTGCTGTGAGCCTCTTCGATGGTATCGGTTCGCCGCGGCACCAACCAACACGGGAGGCCGTGCAATTGGCAGCCGGCACTATGCCCGGGCGTAGGTTCCAGCCACCCCGGCGTGCAACGCAGCATGCACCACGGCCGGCGCCGGGAGCGATTCGGTGTTCTGCAGGTCCCAGGCCTCCAACGCCTGCACCGTGATCCCGCGCGGTCCGGTGCGCCGGGTCAGCCCCCTGATCAGCAGCATGCGGGTGCCAAAGAGCAGCGGTCCGGATTTCTCCTGCGCCTCCGTGAAGAACGTGGCGTCAACACAGCCGGTGCCGTCGTCCACGCTGATGAACACCACCCGTTTGCCGCCGCGCATGGGCGGGGTTTGGGTGGCCACCCGCACCCCGGCCACCAGGACCTCCGTGTTGTTGCGCAAACCCAGCAGGTCCTGCGCCCGGCTCACCCCGAGCCGGGCCAACATCGGTGCGTAACTGTCCATGAGGTGCGCGCTGACATCGAGGGAGAGCAGGTCCAGCTCGGCGCGCACGGTCTCTTCCAGGCCAAGTTCCGGATGCTCGGCTGCGAGCACCCCCAATTCCACGTCTTCCATGGGCAGTGCGAGTTGTCCTGCAATGGGTTCGTTTCTTTTGTTGGCCTTGTGGGCGGGCAGGCTGTTGACATGGGCCACCAGGTCGGCGCGGTTGGCCGTGTTCCCGGTCAACGATTTGGCCTGCCGGTGCAGGGAGTCCAGGGCGCCGAGCTGTGCCAACCGCTTCAGGCTGGGCCGGCTCAGCCGCGCCCTGTCCCGCAGGTCGGACAGGGAATCAAAGGGCTGGGCTGCCAGGATGCGTTTGAGTTCCGTTCCGGAGAGTCCATACACCCCGGCCAGGCTCAGCCGGATTCCGGTGGCCCCGCCGGCAGTGGTCCCCCCGTTCCCGGCCGCAGCCACGCGTTCGGCCCGGTATTCACCGGTGCTCGCGTTGATGTCCAGGGGCAGGATGGGAATCCCCAACCGCCGGGCTTCGGCCACCAGGAGCCGCCGCGGGTACATGCCGGGATCGTGCTCCCACAGCCCTGTTAGGAATTCCGCCGGGTGGTGTGCCTTGAGCCAGGCCGACTGGTAGGTGGGCACGGCGAAGGCCGCGCCGTGTGCCTTGCAGAAGCCGAAGCTGCCAAAGGCCTTCAGCGTGTCCCACACTTCATCAATGACGGCCGCCGCGTATCCCTTGGCGGCAGAGTTCTCCCTGAAGTAGCTCTCCACGGAGGGTTCGACGGCGGGGTTCCCCAGCCCGCGCCGGAACTCGTCGGCCCGGGACAGTGCGCACCCCGTCATGATGTGAAAGGTCCGCAGCACCTGCTCGTGGAACACCGTCACCCCGTGTGTCTCCTCAAGGGCGGGGATGAGATCGGGGTGGGCGTAATGCGGTGCGGCGAACCCCGCCCGGCTTTCCAGGAAGGGCTTGACCATGTTCGACTGCATGGGCCCTGGACGGAACAAGGAGATGTCAATGATCAAATCGTTGAACTCTGTCGGAGCCATCTTGCCCACCAGCTCACGCTGGCCCGGGGACTCGATCTGAAAGCAGCCCAGCGTGTGGGTGCTGCGGATCAACTCAAAGGTGGGTTCGTCGTCGAGCGGCACGGCATCAAGGTCAATGGTGCCGTCCTCGGCGATGAACGGTGCGTCCGGGGCGTGGGTGCCCTCCTGCGCCACCGCTTCCTTGGAGGGGTGCAGCCGGAGAACCTCGCGCACCGCGTAGGCCATGGCACTTTGCATGCGCACGCCCAGCACATCCAGTTTGAGCATGCCCATGGCGTCCATGTCGTGCTTGTCAAACTGGCTCATGGGCAGCCCGATGCCGCTGGGCTGGACGGGTGTGCGGGCCAGCAGGGTGGAATCCCCCAAGATCACCCCGCACGGGTGCATGGAAATGTGCCGGGGCAGGCTGTCCAGGCGTTCGGTCAGATCGACCAGCAAATCCAGCTGCGCCCCGGGCCCGGAAGTGGTGCGTGAGGCCTGAATTTGGGCGGCGAAGTCCCGCAGCTCCGGCTTTTCCTCCAGCGCTTCCCTGAAGTTGCCAGCCGAGAACCGCCAGAGCTGTTTGGCGATCGCATCGATGCTGCCTTTCTCCATGCCCAGGGCCAGGCCGGCATCCCTGACGGCGCCCCGTGCCCGGTAGCTGTTTTGCATGCTCATCAGGGTGACCCGGTCGGAGCCAAAGCGTTCAAAGATGCGGTTGTACACGTTGTGGCGTTCGGCGCTTTCCACATCCAGGTCAATGTCCGGCAGCGTGGACCTGTCATTGGAGAGGAAGCGTTCAAAGAGGAGGTCGTTGGCGATGGGGTCCACGGCACTGATGCCCAGCAGGTAGTTGACCAGCGAGGACGCTCCGGAGCCGCGCGCCGCCCGGCGCACCCCCATGGTGCGGATCATTTCCGACACTTCCGCCACAGTAAGGAAATAGGAGTCGAATCCCAGCCGGCCAATCGTGGCCAGCTCCGTCTCAAGCCGGTCGTGGATGCGCAGCAGCCTGCCTCCCGTGATCCCGGCATAGCGCTGGTTCAGCCCGGCTTCGGTGCGGTGGCGAAGTTCGACGGCGGCGGGCCGGGACAGCCCGAGCACCTGGGCTTCGGGGGTCTTGGGTGTTTTCCAACCCAGGTCCGCCACCGGGTCCAGCCGGCATTTGTCCGCCAGTTGGGCGGTGTTCTCCCACAGCCGGGAGAGTTCGGCGCTGCCATAGCCGCCCTGGTACACGATTTCCTTCGCCACCGCCGCCATCGCGGCGGCGCTTTTGAGCCAGGCCTGGCCCGTGGGCTGCAGGTTGTGCAGCTGCTCCAGGGGTGCAATGTTGCGGGCGGCGTCCAGGACGTCCGCCGTGGGTGCATCTTCTTCCCGGCTGTACCGGACCGCGTTGCTCAGCACGGCAGGGACATCAAATTCCTGCGCCAATTTCAGCATGCGCACGGCGTGGCTGGTGCTCATGGCAGCACCGGGTTCGCTCTGGTGGCTGGCAATCTCAACCACCAGCGAGCCGACGGGCAGGGCGTTGTGCCACTGGGCGAACCTGGTCCGGGGCAGCAGATATCTGCGCCCCTGCAGGGCCCTGCCCACGGGTGAGGACGGACCCAGCAGCACGGTAAGCGCCGGCCTGCCGCTGTCCGGATCCAGCACTCCTGCGGCCAGTTGTTCCAGGGTGAGCCCCACAGGGTCTTGTGTCTGTCCGCGGTTTTTAGGGTGCGCATGGGCCATCGAAATGATCCGGCACAGTGCCGCATAGCCCGCGCCCGGGGCCAAAAATGAGCCTCCGTGGGCCAGGAGCACCACCCGACCGGTGGTTTCCAGCCCCGCGGCCCCTTCTTCCAGGACGGTCAGGTCAACGCCAATGATGGGGTCAATGCCGGCCGCCATGCAGGCCTTGACGTGTTTGACGGCCCCGTAGAGCCCGTCCCGGTCGGTGATGGCCAGGGCGTCGCCGCTCTCCGCAGCAGCCTGGACCAGCTCATGCGGCCACGACACGCCGTAGTGGGCGCTAAAGGCCGAAGAACTATGCAAATGGACAAAGCTACGCATCGCTGTGTTCCCACTCCGATGCCTCGGCAAGCGGGTGATCCACGGCGTCATAAATCTTTATGGTCCGCCAGCGCCCACCTGGCCGGTAGTGGGCCACATCAAGGGTGAAACGCTCCGCGGAATCCTCGGTCTGCAGCACCAGCCGCCAGATTTGCGTGTCCACGATTCCCACTCCCGCCCCCGGTGGCAGGCGGGTTTCCTGCGACCACCAGGGCCGGCGTTCGTACCAGCACAACGGGTGCGGGGCCACAGTGTACAACGCCCCCCGCCAGGACAACTGCACAGGGACTCCCTGCTCCGTGGCCACGACGTCCACGGTTTCGGTAAAGGTGCCCATGCAAGCACTCCCATCCCGGCAGTCAAACGGATAGGCTCGGCCAACACCGTGCACCGAATCCTTGGCCCGCCATCCGCATTCCAGACAAATAATTTGTATTAGAACGTATGTTCTATTGGGTTTAAGTGTACGCTCATTTTTATGTTGAAGTAACCGCCACTTTAGAAACAATGTACGGATCGGGCATCAATCCGGTATCGAACGCGTTATTGAGATAGCTGACAACGCAACAGCCGTCTAGCATGGGCGTAAGGCCTTTGGCCCAGCCGCACTGCTGGCACCACAACGACTTTAAGGAGCGTTCCATGACTGACATGGTCACCCTCATCGCTAAAACCATTCCCTTGGAGCGCGAGCTCAAAATTTCCTCCCGTACGGTGCAGCCAACAGACCTTCCCCGGCTGGGCGAACTGTACTTCACCGCCTACGACGCCGGACTCGCCGCGGACTCCGTGGAGGCCGCCCTCGCCGACATGCAAGCCTCCATGGAGGGGAAGTACGGTTCCTTCCTGCCCGAGGCCTCCCATGTGGCCTTGGACGACACCGGCAAGATCGTCGCCGCCGTACTGGTGGTGGAGCGCGCCATTGGCGATGACACCCCCGAAGCCCCCTTCATCATCGAACTGATCACGGATCGTGAGCACCGCCGCCGCGGCCTGGCCGAGGACCTGGTCATGACCACCCTGGACACCCTGTTCAACGAGGGCCAGAAGAACGTTGCCCTGCGGGTGGAGGCCAGCAACTCCGCAGCACTGGCACTCTACCTGTCCCTGGACTTCCACCGCTGGTCCCCCGAAGACGGCGACGACGAAGACTAAAGACGGACGAAGACCCGACACAGCGAAAGCCAGCGTGGCCCAAGTTGATGCGGTCTTGGCGCAGGCGCTCGAGGCTGGTGCCGCCGTCGAGCATCCCGCCAGACATCAGGAATGAGCGCGTACAGCGGCTGGGACGATTTGCTGAGTTACAGTGCCATGGCCTCAATTAATTCGGGGCCATTGTTGCGCACATTGCCTACGGCGGAGGACACCGGATCCAGCACCCAGGCGCCCGCCAACTCCCACGCCTGGCCAAGAGCCGCTTCCAGCAGCGGCGCGGGCTCCTTGTTCTCCGGATCCAGCCATTGCGCCAGAGCTTCGCGGCCCAGCGGCACGGGGAGGCGGTCGTGCAGGGCGGCCAGTTCGCCGTCGGGCGGGGAAGCCATGGTCACAATGGTGGCGGACAACAGCCACTGGTCCTCGGCGCCGGCCTCCTTGGCCGGGTCCTTCCACCACTCATACAGCCCCGCAAAAATGATGAGTGAACCGTCAGTGCTGTGCACAAAATAAGGCTGCTTGGTCTTGCCGTCGGGAGACTTTTTCCACTCGAAATAGCCCTGGACGGGGACACCACAGCGCTTGGACTTTATGGCTGCGCGGAACGTGGGCTTTTCCAACACGGTCTCGCTGCGGGCATTGAAGGCGCGCACGCCCACGGCCGGGTCCTTCGCCCACCCCGGCACCAGGCCCCACTTGGCCACATGGATTTGCCGGTGTAGCTCCCCATCGATGAGCCGTTCCAACACGATCGGCACGTCGGTGGTGGGGGCCACGTTCCACGAGGCCCGCAGTTCCAGCGAGGCATCCGCCTCGGCTTCCAGCTCGGCAACAAGATCGCCCACGGCCCTTGCCATCACATAGCGTCCACACATGAAATCCATGGTTGCACACAATGCTGGCTTTGCACTGTACTGGCTTTGCACCGTGGACCGGGCGCTCCGGAATATGCACCTCACCCGGTAGCGTTGTGCCAGGCAGCACCAATAAATTCCCACACCAAGGAGCATTACCCGTGGACTACACTCCCGACGCCGGCACCATCACCATGTTCTCCACCACCTGGTGTGGCTACTGCAAGCGCCTGAAGAAGATGTTGGACGCCTCAGGAATCGGTTACACCGAAATCAACATTGAGGACGTGCCCGGCACCGCCGAACTGGTCGAGAGCCTGAACGGCGGCAACCAGACCGTGCCCACCGTCTTGTTTCCGGACGGCTCCGCCGCCACGAACCCGTCGCTGAATGACGTGAAGGAACGCCTCGCCGCGTAAGTTTTCACGTACACCCCGCGCCGCATGAAGCCGTGCTAGCACTGGCGGCTCTATTACGTGGGATTGAGTCCATATCCATGGATTCATGTACCATTTTGCGAGGCTTTCGGGTTTGGCCGTGCTTGGCGCCGGTGGGTGGCGGCCAGGGTGTTGTGTGGTTCACGGTCCGACAGCGTTCCCCGTTGGTGGAGAAACTTGTGTCGGCTGTGGTGTGCGGCATGGCCGTCGTTCGTCATCGTTGGCGGTATCGTGTCGGTGCCTGCGGGTAGCTTGGGGTTCATGATCATCGAATGGTTTCATGCAGGCTTTGTTAAGGGCCTGGGCCCGGGGCCCCGGTGGCCGCTGGTGCTGCCGGTGGCTGCGGGGATCGTGCGGTGATCACCGCCCACCGCCACCAGCTCGCCGCGAACACCGGTAAGGAACACGCCCTGATGGATTTGTTCCCGGCGTTCCGGCAGACCCTGGCAAACTTGTCCTGGATGACAATGAAGGAGTTGCAGGCCGGGCTTCCCCTGCCTAAGTGGCGCGTGCTGACGAACCTTCCTTTCTCTACCCGGCTGTCGGCCCGGCAGGTCAAGTCGGCGCAGAATCAGGTCCATGCAGCGCATTCCTCCTGGCTGGCCTTGCTCGAGGCAGAGATCCGGGACAGGATCACCGGCTCCACCCTCACCGGGCAACGGGCCACCACCTTGTACCGGATCAACTCCCGGCACGTCTGGTGGGTCGAGGAACTGACCCTGCCCTGGAAGGAAACCAGTGACGGGCACCTGGCCCACGTCAGCCATGCCTGGGCACAGCAACACCCGGATGAATGCCGGTGGGTGCCGGTGGATCCGGAGGACTTGAAGCTCGCCCGCCACCTAGCCAAACACGCCAGCCACCGCAGGGTGGTCCGGCCGGATTTGTCACGGGTGCGGACCCTCCTGATGGATAGCATCATCGCCAAACCCGAACGCGCCACAAAAGCCACCAACCACAGCTGGTGGGTAACGGTCGCAACCCTGACCCGCGGCAAACCCGTCCGCGTGCCCCTGGTCGCCAACAGCTATTTCGAGAATCGTCTGGCCCGGCCGGGTGTTGTCCTTGCCGGGGCCCTGCAACTCCATCTGGTGACCACACCGAACGGACAGCCCGCCGGGGCTGCGATCTCCTTGCTGCTGAACACCCCCGACGCTCCGAAGCGCACCGAAGGGGCCGTTCTCGGTCTGGACTTTGGGATGGCCAATGCCCTCTTTGCCACCAGTGACGGACGCCTGCTGGGGAGGGCCATGCTCCACACCCTGAAGCGCTGGGACGATCGGATGAATACCATTGCCGCCGCGCACCAGTCCCGCGGACTGAAGCTGCGTGACAGTGCCGAGTACCGGCGGTTGAACACCCGGATCAAGGACTTCGTGACGAACGAGATCGGACGCGTGCTGAACATCCTCGTCCGCGACCTCGGCCCGGAAAGTGTCAAAGAAATCGTGGTGGAGAAGCTGGACTTCCGCGGCGGTGGGATGTCCCGGCGCATGAACCGGCTCATCACCCGCACCGGACGCTCCACCGTTAAAGCCCGCCTGGCCGCCCTCACCCCCAAACACGGCATCACCGTCACCGAGATCGGTTCCGCGTACACCAGCCAGGAATGCTCCGGCTGCGGGTACGTCCACCAAGCCAACCGGAGGGCCGCGCACTTCACGTGCCGGTTCTGCGGCAAAAAACTCCACGCCGACATCAACGCAGCCCGTGCGATCAGGGGACGACGTTCGTTCCCACTCACCGACCACAGCAGCAAGCCGGCAAGGAGAACCACCCTCCAACAGCTCGATCAACGACACCAGCACCGCTGGAACCGGCGACCGGCCACAGGAGCGGATCCGGGGCTTACAGAGGCCCCGGGTGGAAAAGCAGCCTAGCTGCCGACCGGCAAAAACCAAGAGTTCCACAGAATTTCACAGAATTCATGGTTTTGCGTACTGTAGCCTGTCAGGACCCCTATTCGTTGATCCCGGCAGGGACACTGCTGTTCAAGGAGCATGTTTCATGGTTCACAAAGTCACCGGCGCAGTAGTACTTTCCAAAAACGCCCCCGTCACCCTGGAAACAGTGTTGGTTCCGGATCCCGGCCCCGGCGAGGTCCTCGTGGACATTCTGACCAGCGGCGTCTGCCACACCGATCTGCATTATCGGGAGGGCGGCATCAATGATGACTTCCCGTTCCTGCTGGGCCATGAGGCCACAGGGGTGGTCAACACCGTCGGCGCCGGCGTCACCAATGTGGTGCCCGGTGACAGGGTCATCCTGAACTGGCGTGCCGTGTGCGGGAACTGCCGCGCCTGCGCCAAGGGCCAGGCCCAGTACTGTTTCAATACAGCCAACGCCACCCAAAAGATGACGCTCGAGGATGGCACTGTCCTCTCCCCCGCCCTCGGCATTGGGGCGTTCATTGAAAAGACCCTCGTGGCTGCCGGTCAGTGCACCAAGGTCGACGCCGATGTTGACCCGGCCGCCGTGGGCCTGCTCGGCTGCGGCGTCATGGCCGGCCTGGGCGCCGCCATCAACACCGGCGCCGTCAAGCGCGGGGACACCGTGGCTGTCATTGGTTGCGGCGGGGTCGGCTCGGCCGCCGTTGCCGGTGCCGCACTGGCCGGTGCAACCACCGTCATCGCCGTGGACCGCGACCCGAAGAAGCTCGCCGCAGCCATGGCGTTGGGCGCCACGCACACGGTGAACGCCTCAACCGAGGACGCCGTCGTCGCCATCCAGAACCACACCGGTGGGTTCGGGGCAGATGTGGTGATTGACGCCGTCGGACGTCCCGAGACGTACAAACAGGCCTTCTACGCCCGCGACCTGGCCGGCACCGTGGTTCTGGTGGGTGTGCCCACGCCCGAAATGATGCTGGAGCTGCCGCTGCTGGACGTGTTTGGCCGGGGAGGTTCGCTGAAGTCCTCCTGGTACGGGGATTGCCTGCCCTCGCGCGATTTCCCCATGCTGGTGGAATTGTACAAGCAGGGAAAGCTGGATTTGGACGCCTTTGTCAGCGAACGCATCACCATCAATGACATTGAGGCCGCGTTCACCAAGATGGGCGAGGGCTCAGTGCTGCGATCGGTGGTGGAATTCGCATGAGCGCACGCATTGAACGGCTGATCACCTCCGGCACGTTCTCCCTGGACGGGGGCACCTGGGATGTGGAGAACAACGTGTGGATCGTGGGCGATGACGCGTCCGTCTACGTGATTGATCCCGCGCACGACGCCGCGGCCATCGCCAGCGCCGTGGGCCAGCGGAGCGTCAAGGCGGTGCTGCTGACCCACGGCCACGACGACCACATCAGGTACGCCCGCGAGTTCGCCACGTTGGTGGGGGCTCCGGTGTTGATGAACGCGGCGGACCAGATGCTGTGGGAGGACATTTACCCGGGGACCACGCCGGACGGGGCCATCGCCGACGGCGACAGCTTTGAGATTGCCGGCACGGTCCTGGCCGCGCTGCACACCCCGGGCCACTCCCCCGGGTCAATGTGTTTCTATGCAGCAGAGCTGGGCACCGTATTTTCCGGCGACACGCTGTTCAACGGCGGCCCGGGAGCCACGGGGCGTTCCTACAGCGACTTCCCCACCATTGTGAAGTCTATTTCCGAACGGTTGCTGAGCCTGCCCGGCGGGACCGTGGTCAACACCGGCCACGGCGACTCAACCACGATTGCCGCCGAAGCGCCGGGTATCCTGGCCGCCGAGGTGTAGGGGCCCGGGCGTACGGCAATTTGCGCGCCCGTCCCCCAGACCCGCCCCCGTAAGAACGGGGGCGGATCTGGGGAACGGGCGCGGATTTGTGTGTGGCAACCGCATCACCTGCTGTTTCGAATCAACTCACGAGTGTCAACTGTGAATATTTCCCATATTCAGCCAGCACGGCCGCCTCCACCGCTTCAACGGTCAGCCCGGGCGCCAGGTCCTCGGCGGCGCCGGCGGTGGCCGGGTCCCAGTCCAGGCCCAGTGCTGAGTATGTGTCCATCAGGACCTTGCGGATGGGCGCCGAATTCTCCACCAGAACAACGGAGCTGAACAACCACGCCCCCGCAACCACCCGCTGTGCTG
The DNA here is from genome assembly GCA_038199275.1 of Actinomycetales bacterium. GTDB lineage: Bacteria > Actinomycetota > Actinomycetes > Actinomycetales > Micrococcaceae > Specibacter. Next base: position 12,158 of record JBBPZC010000016.1, on the reverse strand, counting down.
TGCCCACCAGCTTGATGCTGGTTCGTGGCCCCCGGCCGTAAACACTGAACTCGCCGGGGCAATACTCCCCCGGAATTTCCCCTACGCCGGCGTCGACGCCCAGGGACTTCAGGGCGTTGGTGAACAGCTCACCAAAGAAGGCAAAGCGGGGTTTGGCGGACGCGATGGCGTCATTCTCGCGCTGGATGTGGTCCACGATCAAAGTGCCCTGGTGGTAGGCGGCTGCCCTGCCGCCGGCGCGCCGGATGGCGGGGACGAAGCCGTTGTCCCGGGCCGCCTGCTCTGCTGCAGCAAAGCCGGGCATTTTCGCATCCCGCTGCCCAAACGCGACGGTGGGCTCGGGGCGGTAGAAGCGCAGCATCGGCCCCCGTGTGCCCGCCTTGACCTCCGCCAACAGCTCCAGGGCGTGGTTGAGATCGGCTTCGGCGCCACGCCCATTCAGCTGGTGATGGACCTCAAGCGCCGGTGCCAGCATTCCGCTCACTGGGCGTGCGGGATGGGACGGACCGTAAGGATCTGCTCGCTTCGACCGAAGGGCCCCGTGACATCGTGGAGCACGGAGGAGGTGAGGCCCACGCCGTCGGACCCCATGGTGACATGCGTGTCCAGGCCCAGCCATTCACCGACGGGTTCCCGGTAGAGGTGCAGGGAGAGGTCAACGTTGGGAAACATCCAGCTGCCGGGCTCGGGCGCCATGCGGGCCGAAACACCGTTGGCGCTGTCGACCAATCCGAGGAGGCGGACCAGCACGGAGGCGTGTTCTCCGCCGTCGAGCATGGTGTAGGGGCTGTGCAGCCAGGCCCGGCCGCGGCCGGGGCGGTGTTCCGGCATGGCACGGCCTTCCAGGGTCGCAATGAATCCGCCGGGCCACATGCCCATGCCGCCCCACGGCACGGAGTCTTCGAAGCTGCCCATGGGCTCGTCCTCGTAAAATTCGACGGCGGTGGTGTCGTTCTTCTGCAAGCGCCAGGCTGAGGCGCGCACGGCGGGGCGGCCGTTGGCGTGCAGTTCAGCCTGGATGAGTTCAATGGTTTTGCCAGGCCGCAGCATGGTGGTTTCAATGGTGAATTCACCGTCGGGGATCATTCCCAGGATGTCGAAGTTAATCCGCACCATGCGCATGTCTTCGCGGGGTTGGAACAGTTCGAGTGCGTGGGTCATGATGCCTGCAACGGGCGCCATGTGCTGTTCGTGCGGGTTCCAGGCCCCCTGCGCGTGGATCGTTGATTCGTAACGGTTCCCACCGAGGTGGCGGTAGTACGACGTGGCCTCGGGCGCAGGGATTGTTGTGGTTTCCTCCATGGCAATGACTCTACCGCCAGCGGCGCCACGGGCAGCAAATCGGTGGCGGGCGCGGGGCGGTGCGGTGCGCGCGGGGACTGCCGGGACCGGCGAGCCCGCACGACGGATCCGTACGGCGGATCCGTATGGCGGAGAGAACGCCGTCAGACGTACGGAACGCCGTCAGGCGGAGGTGGCTAGGCCTTGGCTGTGGAGTCGGAGGTGATTTCCGCGCCCATGACGGGGCAGCTGTCCAAGGCGGCCCGGTCCAGCTTGCGGGTGCGTGAGACACGGAAGAGGTGACCGCCCAGGACCACGGCGCCGGCGGCCAGCACCAGCAGGACCAGGGCCATCGGAGATCCCGCAGCGGCGGCAATGGCGGCGTCGAAAGCGGCGAGACCGATCGTTGCGTAGATGCAGGCCCAGGCGATGGAACCCACCACGGTGGCAGGAATGTAGCGGCGCAACGGCATACGGCCCAGTCCGGCGGACATATTGATCGCGGTCTGGATGCCGATGGTCAGGAAGCTGACACTGACAGCGGGGGCACCCCAGCGGGCAATGGCCTTCTCGGCACGCAGCACGGCCGGGGAATCCAGGTACTTTTGCCATTTGGTTTTGCGGCCGCCGGCGGCAAGGCCGCGACCCGCCCAGTAGGTGGCGTTGGAACGCAGCATGACGATGCAAAAGAGGATCAGGAAAGCCCAGACGAACGGAAGCGAAGTGATACTGTCCATCATGAGCGTGGGCTACCCCTCTGAGCGAAAGAATATAGCCACGGAAAGCCGTGCTATAAAGTCTTGGCCCATCTTATCGACAGGTGGTTAGCTGAGCCTAATAAAACACACGTGACACTGGCCATGTAAGCGTCGCTCCGGTCGAATCGTATACCGGCGCCCGGGTGCGGCGTAGCATCAAAAGGCAGACGTCGTTTCGTCAATCCACCGGGAGGTGGCCATGTCCAGCACCGCAGAAACCTTGCCGAGCACTGAGCCCGAAATGACAACGGGATGCTGCATTGCCGGTGGCGGGCCGGCCGGAATGATGCTGGGTCTGTTGCTGGCCCGTGCCGGCCTTGAGACCACCGTTCTGGAAAAACACGAGGACTTCTTCCGGGACTTCCGCGGCGACACGATCCACCCCTCAACGCTGGACTTGATTGACCAGCTGGGGCTGCATGAGCAGTTCATGGCGATCCCGCAAAACAGCATCACCAACCTGGACGTCGTGGTGGGCGGCACCCGCCTGACACCTGTCAATTTCGGGACGTTGCGCGGCCGCAACAGGAGGATCGCGCTGATGCCGCAATGGGATTTTCTGGATCTGCTGGCCGTCGAGGCGCAAAAGCTGACCAACTTCCATCTCCTAATGGGCACCCGCGCCACCGGTCTCAACCGCAGCGCCGGCTCCGTGTCCGGGGTGAGCGCTGAAGGCGCCGCCGGGCCGCTGCGCATCGAAGCGCCGCTGACGATTGCGGCGGATGGCAGGGACTCAACCCTGCGGGCCGCCGCGGGGTTGGTCCCGGATGCGCTGGGCGTCCCCATTGATGTGGTGTGGTTCCGGCTCCCAACTCCCCCATCGGCGCCGCCGGACACCCTGGGATATCTGCGCCACGGCACGCTGCTGATCACCATCCCCCGTAGCGGCTACTACCAAATGGGCATGGTTGTGCCCAAGGGCGAGTTCACCGCCATCCGGGCCGCCGGGCTGACGGCATTCAGGTCTCGCATCACAGCTGCCGCACCGTTCCTGTCAGCAGCCACCGAGAGCTTGCAGGATTGGAACCAGGTGAAACTGCTCTCGGTGCAGCTGGACCGGCTGCCGCAGTGGTCCATTCCCGGGCTGCTGTGCATTGGCGATGCGGCCCATGCCATGAGCCCGGTGTTTGGTGTGGGCGTCAACTATGCCGTGCAGGATGCCGTGGCTGCCGCCCGGCTGCTCTCACCGGCGCTGCTGTCCGGCGGTGACACCGGTGATGCCCTGCGACGATTCCAGCGCCGGCGCGAATGGCCCGTGCGCCTGATGCAGCCACTGCAGCGGCGGGTCCACACGATGTTGTCCAGCGGGGGCATCACCACTGACGTTGACATGGCTGCGTGGCAGGCCCGCCTGGCCACCTTGGCGGCAAAGGCGGCCCAGCCCGTAACGGCCCGCGTGGTTGGCCGCGGCTTCCTGCCCGAGAAGCACCACCGTTGACCACCACGAAAAATACTCACTGTGAGTTAGTACACATTAACTCATCCCCGTATTAGCATCGAGACATGACCACCGAAGTTCATCTTTCCTACACGTCCGGACCCACCACCACCCCACTGCTGGAAGACACCATTGGTGCCAACTTTCAGGCCACCGCCCGCCGCCATGCAGACAGGGAGGCCCTGATTGACAAGCCGTCGGGGCGGCGCTGGACCTACCGGGAATTGAACAACGACGTCGACGCCCTGGCCCGCGGCCTGCTCGCCGCCGGGATCACCAAGGGCTCACGCGTGGGAATTTGGGCACCGAACGTGCCCGAGTGGGTGCTGATGCAATACGCGACGGCGAAGATCGGTGCGATCCTGGTCAACGTCAACCCCTCCTACCGGGTCCACGAACTGAAATATGCCGTGCAGCAATCCGGCATGGCCATGATCGTCGCCCTGCCGGAGTACAAGGGCTCCGACTATCAAGGCATGGTCAACCAGGTCCTCCCGGAGTGCCCCGATCTGGGCGCAGCCATCTACATCGGCACGCCATCCTGGGACGCGCTCGTGGCGGGCGGGCAATCCCAGCAGGCGGACGCCGTCGAACGTGCCATGGGTGAACTGGACGCCCATGATCCGATCAACATCCAGTACACGTCGGGCACCACCGGCTACCCCAAGGGGGCCACGCTCAGCCACCGCAACATCCTGAACAACGGCTACTTCGTGACGGAGACCATTGGTTTCACGGAGCAGGACAGGCTGTGCGTGCCGGTGCCGTTCTACCACTGCTTCGGCATGGTCATGGCCAATCTGGGCTCCACCACGCACGGTGCGACGATCGTGATTCCGGCCGCGTCCTTCGATGCCGCCGCAACACTTGCCGCCGTGCAGGAGGAGCGTTGCACGGCTTTGTACGGGGTGCCCACCATGTTCATTGCGGAGCAGAACCTGCCGAACTTCGCCGACTACGACCTCACCTCCCTGCGCACCGGGATCATGGCGGGCTCGCCCTGCCCCGTCGAGGTCATGAAGCGCTGCATGACCGAGATGCACATGGAGGGCGTCTCCATTGCGTACGGCATGACGGAGACCTCGCCGGTGTCCATGCAGACCTTGATGGACGACGACGTCGCCCACCGCACCGAAACCGTTGGGCAGGTGCACCCCCACCTTGAGGTGAAAATCGTGGACCCCGCCAGCGGGGAGACGGTGCCTCGCGGGACGCCGGGCGAGTTCTGCACGCGCGGCTACTCGGTCATGCTCGGCTACTGGAACGAGCCTGAGAAGACCGCCGGGGCCATCGATGCCGAACAGTGGATGCACACCGGGGACCTTGCCGTGATGTTCGACGACGGCTACGTCAACATTGTGGGCCGCATCAAGGACATGGTGATCCGCGGCGGGGAAAACCTCTACCCGCGGGAGATTGAAGAGTTCCTGTACCAGCACCCGGACATTGCCGACGTCCAGATCATCGGCGTCCCCGACGAACGCTACGGCGAAGAACTGTGCGCCTGGCTCCTCATGAAACCAGGCGCCACACCGCTGGATGCTGCGGCCATCGCCGAGTACTGCAAGGGCCACCTGTCCCGGCACAAGATCCCGCGCTATGTACTCACAGTGGATGAGTTCCCCATGACCGTCACCGGCAAGGTGCGCAAGATGGACATGCGCGAACGCACCGTGCAGATCCTGGGGCTGTAGCCGGCGCCAGCGCCTGGGCCGCAGCGCAGGCCTGCCGCCCTCGTCACTGCTTATGCAGGATCGCGTGGAGGCTGCGGAATCCGGCCAGCGGCATTGTTTCGCGTTCGTTGACGGCTCCGGGCACCGGCTCTATGGAGGTGGTGCGGGCGAGCAGTTCGATCGTGGCCGCACGCAGCTCCATGGTGGAGAGGTCTCGGCCGGGGCATACGTGCTTGCCGATCCCGTACACCGCGTTGTTCGCGGCATTGGCAACGGGACGGTACTCATCCGGGTCGCCGAAGACTGCCGGGTCCCGGTTGGCGGAAACCCAATCAAGGTACACGCGCTGACCCTGGGCTATGTGTATGCCACCCATCGTGACATCGCGAGTGGCGATGCGCCGGTTGGACAGAAAGGGGTTGTCAATGCGCAGCATCTCGTCAATGGCGGCATCGAGGTGCGCAGTGTCACCCAGCCTTTCGCGCAGTTCCTGTTGCAGGGCGGGATTTTGGGCCAGGTGGTTCACAATGGAGCCGACGCAGCGTGAAATGGTGCCCAGGTCCCCCGCTGTCCAGTTGCGCAGGATGGCCACAATCTCGGTACCCAGCAGCGGCACGTCGCCAACGAAGTCATGGGCGAGTTCATCGGTGGGGTCAACGGCTGTGCCGCGGCCGCCGATGCGGGCCATCCGGCGGGCGTCCACGAGACCGGTGATGATGGTGTCGAAGCGACGGGCGATCCCGGCTGTTTGCGCCATTTCTCCGGAGCGGGTTGCGGCGTGGTTGTCCTCCATCCATTCCAGGAGGGGCTCTTCCAGCTCTGCTGGCCAACCGAGCCATTGGCTTTGCGCGCGGACCGCAAACCGGCGGCCGAGCCCGCCCACCACATCCACGGATTCCCCATCAGGGGTGCTGTCAATGAGTTCCGCCGCAACAGCACGGCACATTGGTTCCAGATCGGCAGTACGTTCCGGGCTCATGTACTTGTCCACCACGGCACGGTAGCGGCTGTGCTGCGCACCATCCATGCCGTTGGGCACGTTCAGGTGGGCCGAGACGCGGGAAGAAAAAGTCTGCGGATCCAGTGCAGCCGCAATGACGTCTGCATGACGGCGCAACCAGACTGGTTCAAGAGGCGTGGTCGGTGCCGGCATGCTGGCTGTGGTGTCCATGATTTCAGCCTAACAAGAGGAAACGCGTTCTTTTACGGACACGGTGTCAGAGCCCACGAGGGGTCATCTGACCTGAAGGTGGCCACTTCCCGGCGAATCACCGCATCGACTTGCGCCCCGGAAGAGGAGAACGACCAGCAACCTCCTCACCGCATGGGTCATCGCGGCAACATACTCCCGCTCCAGTTGCAGGGGCTGCAACGCGTTGCTGCGAATGCGTTTAGCTTCCAGCAGCACAAATGTGCTGGGAGTGGTCAGCAGCGCGTCGGGTTGTGTATGCGAACGGAAGCCATTTGAGCTCTCGTTCGACAGCGGCATATCGCCGCGCAAGAAGTCGAGATCCGCATGCTCAATCATGGTCCGGCAGCCGACGCCGGAGCTCTGGCCATGCTGCCCCGAACCCCGGGTGCAGCGGGCGTTGGTCAACGTCGTGAGGCTGCACCCATTCCAGGGCCAGGCTCTCCGGATCGCTGATGACGGCTTCAAATGGTGTGACCGTCTCCACCACCACGGTGGTGTAAGACCAGTAGCCAACGTCCCAGACGGACGTGAACAGCAGCTCCACGTTCTGGCGGGGCACGCCTGCTTCCTCCCAGGATTCGCGCAGGGCGCCGTCCACGGCGCTTTCTCCTTGGTGGAGGGCTCCCCCGGGAAGGCCCCACGTGCCGCCATGGTGGGACCAAAGGGCCCGGTGTTGCAGCAGGACTCCGCGTCCGGCGTCGAACACCAGCAGACCGGCGGAACCAAACTTGCCCCAGAACTTGCCGGCCTCCCCCTCAACCCAGGCATCGCCCGGATCGCGGGTGCCGCCCAAGTGCCCGGGACGCACAACCGCCGCGGCATCCCGAATGAATTGGGCTGCCGCGGCGGCGTGGGGTGCGCGGTTGTTGTCGTCGTCCATAACCTTCACCGTATCAAGTCCACAGCCAATATTGCTGGTGTGGCTGCGCCGCTTTCGCCTGGTGGACGATGGCTGTCAGGGCTCGCGCTTGTCGAGAAATCCATGGCTCGGCTGTACATGCTGGCCGGGATAGGCGGCGCGGTGCGCCCATGGCGAATCGGATGCCCTAGCAGCCATTCTCCGACAACAGCAGGTCCGCGTTCCAGAGGCCTACGAAGTAGACACCCATCCCCAAATCCAAAGCGATCCACGCTGCGCCAATAAACGCTTCTGTTGGTTTCCCCAGCTGAATTGCTTCTGCGTTAGCCGATTCCGCCGGAAGTCGCAGCTGCCGCGATGTTGTGAAGGCGCTCCAACGTCCGTTCAATGCCACGGCGGTTGCGGCGCGGAAAACCCATCAAAGCCATCAGGAAGCGACGTTTCGATGTCCGTGCGTCCCATTCCTCTGTGACGATGGTGCCGCCGTCGACCGACTTGAACGTGTATCGCCAGAAGTAATCCCCCTTAGGCCGCCAGGCGATCAGGCGGCCTTCCTCATACTCGGTGACGGTGTTGGTCATGCCGTAGCTAACACCGAGCTTCATGCCGACCGAGAAGGTGCTCCCCAGTGCGAGCTTCTCCGGCTTAATCGATTCAAGGATTTTCACTGTTCCCGAACCGTCAATGCGCGGATGCTGACGCGGATCCGCGACGACATCAAACAAGGCCTGTGCGGGCATGGGAATGAACCGTTGAACTTTCACGTGAAATCTGCTCATGCTTGTATCCTTTCGAGGAAACACCACCACTTTTGAACAATTCACACCCTGTCGTAGCGGTGATGCGCGGCGTTCAGCTCAACCTTGCTCTGACGCAACCTTGGGTGGGTTGCGTTAGGCGGACTGGGTGCGGCCCTGGGCGGCAGAAACAATCAGGTTGTTCGGAGCAAAGCCTTCCCCGGATTTGGCTGCCTTGATCCACGCATCAGTGGTGGTGACTGCGGCCCAGTTGGAGTGCAGGAGCGTCATGAGTGTCTCGTGTACCACTCGAGCTGAGCCCGAGCCCGCCTCATTGGCGATGTCGATGGCGCCGGTTGCATCCGAAAGCACTTCGACGTTGAAGCCGAGAGGCTCTGCCCCGACCGCTGAGCCGAGTACACAGTTGTTGGTCATGTACCCGGTCAGGGTGATCGTGTCGATGCCTTGTTCCCGCAACCACGATTCCAGATCCGTGTCGGCGAAGATGCTCGCGTGCTGTTTCGTAAATCGTTTTGCAGCCTTGCTGGCACGTGCTGCAATGTCAGGGTGCAGTTCAAACGTAGCCGAACCGGTCGCGAACACTGGGAAGCCCTCAGGGGCTTCGTGCTGGAAAATAATGACAGGAACACCTGCCTGCTCGGCCGCATCCATGGCCTGCGTAATGCGGGTCAGTGACTCGTCGCGCGCCGGGTACTGAATCTGCAAAAGACCTTCGAAGTACTCCTGCTGGGCATCGATAACGACTAGGGCTCGACGTGGTGCATTCATGATGTCTCCTGTGATTTCGCTGGTGAGGTGAACTCGTTCACGCAGGTGGCGGGAACTATGGGAATTATCGTTGTGGGAACTGTGGGAAGTATGGGAATCAAGGTTGTAGCAGTCCGTAATGATCGGCGAGCAGTTCGACTGTCCGCTCCCCAGTGCCAGGGGTGTGGCTACCCAGCACAAGCATGACTTCGTCGACACCGGTTTCTTCATGGAGGCGTTCGAGCCGCGTTGCCACCGTGCTGGCGGTGCCGTGGTAGCTGCGGCTTGTGTACAGATCCAAGATTGCGCGTTCGTTCGCCGTCGCAGGGTAGCTCTCCACCTCAGTCGGGGGGAGCAAAACGAACGATTCGCGTTTGAACATTCGCAACATGGCCATGGCCATGGATGAGGCCTCCCGCCGCGCGAGCTCAACTTCCTCTGCAGCGATCGCACTGACGCTGACCATCGTGTGAGGGCGGTCAAGTACATTCGATGGCTTGAAGTTCTCGCGGTAGATGCGAAGCGCGGTGCCAATGTCTGCATCGCCGAACTGCAGGGCAAAGGCGTAGGGCCGGCCAAGTTCCGCTGCGAGTTGCGCCGAATAGGATGAAGAACCCAGCATCCAAATTCCGGGTGCGGTTGTTGGTGCCGGTACCCGGTTTTGGGCTGCCTGCCACGGGCCGGGAACCGCGTGGACATCCTGGTACGGGTGTCCGGCGGGGAAGTCGTCGGCCAAAAACCCGAGAAGCTCTTCGACCTGCTGCGGAAATGAGTCGTTCGCCCCTGTGCCTCTGCGCAGGGCCGCCGCCGTGTTGCCATCGGTGCCTGGGGCCCGTCCGAGCCCCAGATCGATGCGCCCCGGGGCGAGTGCGTCGAGCATGCCGAACTGCTCGGCAATGACAAGCGGGGCATGGTTTGGGAGCATGATGCCACCTGCCCCCAGCCGAATGCGTTCGGTCTCAGCGGTGAGGCGGGCCAACATGATCGGAGGGGATCCAATCGACAATGCGGGCATCGCATGGTGCTCCGACATCCAGAACCGGTGATAGCCGCGGCGATCCGCAGCGCGTGCAATGCCAATGGTGTCTTGCAGCCCGTCGGAGACGGTGCGCCCGACGCCGGGACCACCCCCGGTGTGTACCGAGAGGGAAAACGGCGCAGAGCCAAAAACTGGTGCGGAGAGCAAGCACAACCTCAATTCTCATGGATATTCTATGGATATAACGTGATTGCAACTCTAGCATATCCTCACGGGAAACTGCCAGTGATACCATGAGGAGCATGTACGAGCTACCCCTCCCCCCGAGTCCCGGCGCCGAAGCGCACGTCAGCATTGCCCTGGCAAACAGCGTGATCCGCACCGGCAATGACGTGCAGGATGCCCTAAACAGCCCCGAGTCAACGACCGACTGGCTGATTGCCCGTGGGCTCGTGAGCGACGGTTCCGCGCTGGAGTCATATTGCCAGAACCGACTGGTCGGGCTTCGTCACCACCTTCAGGCGGCACTTTCGGCCTACGTTTCCGGAGAGGAACTCGCGCCCTCGACGCTGGAAGAAATTAATTCAGCACTCGTTGCCGCACCACATTCACCGCTGTTGCGGTTCAACCCTGAGTCGGGGTTCTTCCGGGAGTTGGCACACCCCACCACCGAGCTGGTCGAGCACGCGATGTCGGCGATCGCCGAGGACCTCGCAGCACTGCTGACCGGAGACGAAGCCGCCCAGCTGGCGCGTTGCGAAGCCGAGCCATGCGAGAGGTTTTTCCTGCGCACGCACGGTCGCAGACAGTGGTGCTCCACGCGCTGCGGTGATCGGGTTCGCGCTGCACGGGCCTACGCGCGCAAGCGCGCCCTCATCACCACCTAGGACTGACCACCCCAGCCCGCTCCTGGGTTGTTGAAAAAGGCATGAAAAAGGCCCGGTTCCGCGGGAATTGGCAGAACCGGGCCTTTGACTAGGTATTACGGCCGAAACTTCGGCGAGTAACTTTAGAAGTCCCAGTCGTCGTCTTCGGTGTTCACGGCCTTGCCGATGACATAGGAGGAACCTGACCCGGAGAAGAAGTCGTGGTTCTCATCCGCGTTCGGCGACAGGGCCGAGAGGATGGACGGGTTCACGTCAGTGACGGCGGCGGGGAACATGGCCTCGTAGCCCAGGTTCATGAGGGCTTTGTTGGCGTTGTAGTGCAGGAACTTCTTGACGTCCTCGGCCAGGCCGACGGAGTCGTAGAGGTCGTGCGTGTATTGGACCTCGTTCTCGTAGAGTTCAAAGAGGAGCTCGAAGGTCCATGCCTTCAGTTCTTCGCGGCGCTCCGCGGATACCTTCTCCAGGCCCTTCTGGTACTTGTAGCCAATGTAGTAGCCGTGTACGGCCTCATCGCGGATGATCAGGCGAATCAGGTCAGCAGTGTTTGTCAGCTTGGCCCGTGAAGACCAGTACATGGGCAGGTAGAAGCCCGAGTAGAACAAGAAGGACTCCAGCAGGGTGGAGGCGATCTTGCGCTTGAGCGGATCATCGCCGTAGTAGTACGACTCGATGATCTGGGCCTTCTTCTGCAGGTTCACGTTCTCAACGGACCAGCGGAAGGCTTCGTCGATTTCCTTCGTGGACGCGAGCGTGGAGAAGATCGAGGAGTAGCTCTTGGCATGCACGGACTCCATGAACGCAATGTTCGTGTAGACGGCTTCCTCGTGTTGGGTGATGGCGTCCGGGATCAGCGAAACGGCACCAACAGTGCCCTGCAGGGTGTCAAGCAGCGTCAGGCCGGTGAACACGCGCATGGTGAGCAGCTGCTCTTCCGGTGTCAGCGTGGCCCAGGACTGGACGTCATTGGACAGCGGCACCTTCTCCGGCAGCCAAAAGTTGTTGCACAGGCGGTTCCAGACTTCAACGTCCTTATCGTCCTCAATACGGTTCCAGTTGATGGCTGTTACGTGGTGGGCCAACTTCAGCTTGTCCGGTGTCATCGCTACTTCTCTCCTTGGGTAAATCCTGCTGGCCTTGCGGGCCGAATCAATCTTAAGCCAAAGGCACGACGGCGGGAATCACCGCCGTCGTGCTCTTCAGTTATGGTCAAACAAGCCTATGAATTATGGGCTGACTTGATACATTGTTTACTACAAAGCGCAGCTGACACAACCCTCAACCTCCGTGCCCTCCAGCGCGAGCTGGCGGAGACGGATGTAGTAGATGGTCTTGATGCCCTTGCGCCATGCGTAGATCTGCGCCTTGTTGATGTCACGCGTGGTGGCGGTGTCCTTGAAGAACAGCGTCAGGGACAGGCCCTGGTCCACGTGCTGCGTGGCGGCGGCGTAGGTGTCGATGATCTTCTCGAAGCCGATCTCGTACGCGTCCTTGTAGTACTCGACGTTGTCGTTCGTCAGGTAGGGGGCCGGGTAGTAGACGCGGCCCAGCTTGCCTTCCTTGCGAATTTCGATCATGGAGGCGATCGG
>JBBPZC010000015.1:0-5198 GCA_038199275.1 Actinomycetales bacterium | reverse complement strand
GGCTGACGATGGGCGGACCGAAATTGGAGTAGGCCTTGGCCAACTGGGTGAAGATGCCCAAATCCCACGAGCGAATGCTGAAGCTGCGCCATTGCAGCCACGAAAAAACAGAGTAGAGCGTGAAGGTCAAGACGCCCAGCACCGCGGCATACGCCCATGGTCCGGCAGCGGCTTGGCGCCAGCCGATCGGTCCACGCGTACCGCGCGGCTGGTCTGGGCTTGCCGACCCCTTTGGGGCGTGGGAGCCCGAAACGAGTTTTTGCGCAGTAGTCACAGGGAAAGTCTAGGCTGTTGCCGGCAGGGAAGTGCGTCGGTGCGCCCGGACAAGTTGCCGAATAGGATGCCGGAATGGTTTCTGCTGGTGCGCCGAGATATGCCGTAGTCGGTCACACGAACTGAACCCACCCCCAGCGGGCCGGAACAACACCACCAAACCCGCAAACCGCCGTCGAACATCACGTTGAACGGCAGACCCAAGGTGCGCTGATCAGCTGGGGATGGCACGATTACGGTATGGATGCTCGGATCATTTGGACGATTGTTTGCGGGCTGGCCATCGTGGTCGGCGCTACGGGTGTCATTGTTCCGGTGCTGCCGGGCAGCATCTTGATCGGCATCAGTCTGCTGGCGTGGGCGCTGGTGATTGGATCGCCGCTGGGTTGGGTGATCTTTGGCATTGGTGCCGTTTTCGTGGCGGCCGGGATGTCCTCAAGTGCGGTGCTGACTGGCCGGGCGATGAAAAAGCAGTCGATCCCCAGCCGCTCGATCATCATCGGCCTGCTGGTTGGTGTGGTGGGATTCTTTGTCATCCCCGTCGTGGGGCTGCTCATTGGTTTCGCGCTGGGACTGTTTCTCTCGGAACTCGCCCGGCAACGGGAAGTGCGCCCGGCCGTGGCGTCGTCGTTGGCCGCGATGAAGGCCACAGGGTTGGGTATGCTGGCAGAATTCGGCTTCGCCTCGCTGGCCGCCGGAACGTGGGGCGTGGGCGTCCTGGTTCACTTTCTGAACCGCTAAGGAAGGCGAGCAACCCGTCGGCAGCAACCCGTCAGGGGACGTCAGCTCAAGGGACGTCAACGACCACGTTCATGCCAGCCATCCGGCCGCCACAGCGTTCATCTCCGGCCACTCGGGTCCAGTTCAGGGCCGTTGTTTGAGTCGTTATGACATTGCCGGCCTGGTCGAACACGCTGAATTTGAGGGTCTGCGGCGGCTTCGTGCCAATGTTGAGCAGCCAGGAGCCGTTTTTCTGCTGTGTCAGTACGCGGTTGCTTTGGTTCGACGGCAAAGCGGCAGAGGCGGCCGATGCAGCCGTTGCTGGTGCCATGGGAGTGCAGTCAGTGCCGGTGCAGGCCGTCACCGAGTCGGCGTGGGTTATTCCGCTCAGGCTCCCAGTCAGGGACAGGGTGAGCTGGTTGTTCCAATTTGCGGGAGGGCAGGGACCGCGGTCCCGATCGAGGACGATGGCCCCGATGATAAACGCCATGCAGAAGGCGGCGACCAGTGGAACCAGGACTAGTTCCACGCGTCGGCGGCGGGTTGGTACGGCAGACATGCGCCCATGCTATCCAAGGAATCTGACTGTTTGCCGGACGTTTTCACCGCGTGAAGCTCCCGCCCAGCAGAGCCTGCATATTCAGTACCCACAGGCCACCGCACACTAGGATCTGAACATGGCCTCCGATATCCCGTCCCCTCCTCAACCGGACTACCCGAGCCGGGCCAGTGGCTTGACCTTGCGGTGGAGTTTGGCCCGTCCAGGGAAACGATCGGCGAGGTGCGGCCCGTGACTGACATGGGGCCCACCTGGGTGACACGTACGACGTCGTCCCTCGCCAACGGCGCGAGCCTCACCTCCGGCGCGGTGCACCTTGGGCGCGAATGCAGGGGCAACAGGCCAGGATCCGCGGCGGCTGCGGAAACGAGCCACTATTTGGTGGCCGCGCAGGAGACGGTACGCTCGGCCATGCCCGGAGAAAGTGGAGGATCGTTGTGAGTGACCAAGAAGAGACGTACGAGGGCGGCACGCGCCTGACCGTGCACGTCCCCATGCGCTGGGGGGACATGGATGCTTACGGGCACATCAACAATGTGGAGGTGCTGCGCATTCTTGAGGAGGCCAGGGTGCATGCCTTCGGGCCGCCGGCAGGGACCGGTTTGCCGGGTGTTGCCGTGGCCCAGCCCATCTTTTCGGAGCTGGACGCTGATGTGCAGGCACTGGTTGTGGAGCATCGGGTCCGCTACCTTTCGCCGCTGAATTACCGCAACATTCCGGCACGGATTGAGGTCTGGGTCAGCGCAGTGAAGGGGGCCAGCTTCACCGTCGCGTATGCGATTTTCGATCCTGTCAGTGGGAGCAAGTGCGTCAATGCAGAGACTGTTTTGGCTTTTTTCCATGAACCGAGCGGTACCGTGGTGAGATTGGCTGAGGGCAAGAAGGCGCAATTGGGGCACCTTCGCGGCCCCAAGAACTTCAGGTCCTGAGCAACCGGAAGCTTCGGCCCCGCAGGGCGACGGCGTGCTTTGCCGGGTTCCTTTGTACATCCACGGCGCAGGCTAAGCCGCGGGCGCCACCAAAATTCCGTCGAGATCCGCGTAGATCATCGCACCCGGGTCAATGGTCACATTGCCGAGCTGGATGGGAATATCCACGTTGCCCGTACCGTTTTTGGAGCTCTTGGCCGGGTTGGTTCCCAGCGCTTTCACGCCCAAGGACAGGGCGCCGATCGCCACGCTGTCCCGAATGGCGCCCAGAATGATGACCCCGGCCCAGCCGTTTTCCACAGCTGAGGCCGCGATCATGTCGCCCATGAGGGCGGTCTCGAGCAGACCGCCGCCGTCGACCACCAATACCGCGCCATCCCCGGGCGTCGCCAAAAGGGCCTTTAATAGGGCGTTGTCTTTCGCACATTGAACGGTGCGCGCCGGCCCGCTGAACGATGCGACCGCGCCAAAATCACGGAATTGCACTGAAACCGAGGCCAGGGAGGGGCCCTGCTCGTCGTAAAGGTCGGCGGTGGAGATGCTCATGGTGCTCCTTGCGGTGGGATTGAACTGCGGTGAAGTTCGAGGGCAATGATGCTGGGCTGAAGTACGACGGCGGCGCCCGGGGTTTGTCTGTGTCGTCGGGAGTGTGGGCCCAGCATAAAACGCCGGCTGCCGCGAACGCGAGGCGAAACGGCGCTTGGGCCCATTATTAATGGGTGCGTCTATCAATATGTGGGGCCGCTGACCCGGCGCATGCCCGGATCGAATGTCCTTATGTGCCCGGCTGGCCTCCGGCACGGCGCATGGCTGCGGGAGCTTGCCGGTGCGCCGAAATGTGGAGTTCTCGAGTCGCGGACGGTCCGTTCCAAACGAACGAACACGCCGTAGCATGGATGGTGCTGAGCGCCACAAAGGGGCGCCACCAATGGCCGTTGAGGGAAAGTTGGAAAAATGTCGGCGCACACAGGCGTGGATGACGGAACTACGGCAGCTTTGGGAGGCTTGCTATTAAGCAAGGTCACCGCGGCCATGGAAGATGAAACCCAGATCCGCACGCGCGCGCTGGACCGGCATGCGAACGCGCACGACGCCTCCCACTTTCTCCTCATTCCCCAAGCGGTGGCGGTGCCCGCAAGCGCGGCGGAAGTCGCAAACCTCATGCGCATCAGCTCCATCGACGGGCTCCCGCTGACATTGCGCTCCGGCGGCACGAGCCTCAGTGGTCAGGCTGTCAGTGGCGGCCTGCTCGTTGACGTGCGCAAGAACTTCCGGGACATTGAAGTGCTCGACGGCGGCGCCCGGGTCCGCGTGCAGCCGGGGGTTACGGTGCGGGATTTGAACGCGCGGCTGCTGCGCTTTGGCCGCAAATTCGGCCCGGACCCGGCCAGTGAAGCCGCCTGCACCATCGGCGGGGTCGTGGCCAACAACTCCTCCGGCATGGCCTGTGGCACCACGGACAACGCCTACCGCACGCTCGAATCACTGACATTGGTCCTGCCCAGTGGAACCGTCCTCGACACCGGCGCCCCCGACGCCTCTGCCCGGCTCCGCACCCTTGAGCCCGAGCTGTTTAAGGGCCTGGGGGAACTGGCGGAACGTGTCCGGCGCAACCCCGCCTCGTGCGCCACCATTGAACGCCAGTTCGCCATGAAAAACACCATGGGCTACGGGCTGAACTCACTGCTGGACTTCGAGGACCCGGTGGACATCCTGGCCCACCTCCTGGTGGGCAGCGAAGGGACCCTGGGGTTCGTGGCCGAGGCCGTTTTCCGGACCGTTCCCCGTCTGGCCCACGCGACCTCCGGGCTGCTGGTTTTCAAGAATCTGGAAGCGGCCAACACGGCGCTTCCGGCTCTTGTGGACAGTGGTGCCGCCACGGTGGAACTGATGGACTCGCTCTCGCTGAAGGTGGGTCAGGGACTGGCACAGGTCCCGGACGTCGTGCGGAATTTACGGGTCGAGCAGCACGCTGCACTGCTGGTGGAGTACCAAAGTGCGGACGCCGGCGAACTCGCGGAGCTCAACGCCAAAGCCGTTTCACTCGCTGGATCACTGGGGCTCGACGAACCCGCGGAGTTCAGTTCCGACGCCAAGGTCCGGGCGGAACTCTGGCACCTGCGCAAGGGGCTGTACACCTCGGTGGCCGGTGCCAGGCCGCAGGGCACCACGGCGCTGCTTGAGGACGTGGTGGTCCCAGTCCCTGCGCTGGCCCGTACGTGCCTGGAATTGAACACACTTTTTAATAGGTACAGTTATGCCAACTCGGTCATTTTTGGGCACGC
Source organism: Actinomycetales bacterium (assembly GCA_038199275.1). GTDB lineage: Bacteria > Actinomycetota > Actinomycetes > Actinomycetales > Micrococcaceae > Specibacter. Next base: position 432 of record JBBPZC010000015.1, on the reverse strand, counting down.
GAAGGACGGCAACATCCACTTCATGTTGACGGACAAGTTCGCCAGCGCGGATGAGCTGGATCGATATTCGGCGTTCACCGAGGACATGGTGGACGTGGTGCTCGGGGAGGGCGGATCGCTCAAGGCCGAGCATGGCACCGGCCGCGTCATGGCACCGTTTGTGCGCCGCCAGTACGGCGAGGAACTGTACGCGGTCATGCGCCGCATCAAGGAATTGTGCGACCCCGCCGGCATGCTCAATCCGGGAGTCATTCTCGACGAGGACCCGCTGGCACACTTGCGCCATATAAAGGCTGCGCCGCCGGAAGTCGACCCCGAAGTGGACCGCTGCGTCTCCTGTGGGTACTGCGAACCCGTGTGCCCCAGCAAGAACCTGACCCTGACCCCGCGCCAGCGCATTGTCACGCTGCGCGACATGGAAACGGCCCGGGC
>JBBPZC010000014.1:0-7666 GCA_038199275.1 Actinomycetales bacterium | reverse complement strand
TGGTGGGTCGGGGCCTGGTGGGTCGGGGCCTGGACGCTCGGGTTGGCGAATCCGGGAACAGAGGTGATGGGGCCGTTGGCCTGCATCGGCCTACCCTGAGTCGAAGCCAGCCCGCTTGGCGGCTGACCAAACGGTGCCTGACCACCAGCGGCATGCCCGCCAATTCCCTGACGACCAGCGGCCTGCCCACCAGCGGCCTGCCCACCAGCGACCGGCGCCGTCATCGGCGAGGCCACCGGTGTTAGCGTCGGCACGGGTGCCGGGGTGAAATCGGCCCGGCCATCCACGCCGCCGGTTTCCATCGGGTTGCGTCCGGTCTTGATGTTGAAGACCAGCGTGTTGGCAACCTTGTCGTGCCAGCCTTGGCGCTTTCCATTGCGATCCCACGCATTGGAAATGATCACCAGCAGCGGCCCAACGACGGGCACGATGGATGCCACACCCACAATGAGGCCGCGCAAAAAGACGGCCAGAATCCCAGCGGGACCGCCCGCCATGTTGGTGGTGCGCAGTCCAAGCATCAAGTTGCCGGGCGTTTTGCCGGCACGGGCCTCCCAGATCCACAGCCACACAACGTAGGCCAGGGACAGCAACGAGCCCGCCGCCAAAATCAGCATCACGCCCACCAAGTCCGCCTGCGTCGGGTCCTCGGACGCGGCGACGCGCATGACCATGATCGCCAGGAAGGTGGCAATCCCCACCACCACGGCAGGCACGACGCCGTCAATCACCTTCGCGGCCAAGCGCCGGCCCGCGCCGCCCGGACTAAGCGCCGCTGCTGCCGCGAATTGGGCGTTGCCGCCCACCTGCACCGGAGCCACGAGTGGCTCCGCGTTCCCCACAGCAACGGCAATGATGCCGGGGATGGATCCCTCGGGTGCAGCAGGAACGGAGGCGGCCGCCCGGTTCAGGACCGCGGTGCCGCACAGCGTGCAGAAGGAAGAACCGGGGGCAAGATCGGCCCCGCAGTTGCGGCAGGGGTCCGCCACTTGTTTCGCCATGTTCCGGTTACCCTTCTAAAAAACGTCTTGATTCCTGCGGCCTGCGCCACTGCTTGTCCCGCTGTTTGTGCCTGTGTTTGTGTCCGTGTTTGTGCCACTGTTTGCATGTAACAGTAGTGCCTCACGGTTGCGTGCAACGGTTAGGAGCGCTTGCGGGCGGTCCTGGATGTCGCCTCGTGCCACAGCGACCTCGGCGAGAATCTTGCCCGTTGCCGCTTCCAAAAGCCTACCGAACCAGTCATGCCATCCACGGATTTTTGAACATTCTGCCAATATCCGCTCACTTCGCCTTCGCTGGGCTGACCGGGTCCGAAGATGGCCGCATCGGCCCGCTGTGCCAGCAGCACGGTGTTGCCCTCCATGGCCGGGAAGCGCTCTTCCAGTGACACGGCACTCTCCCGGCGGGTGCCGGATGGCGCCACACCCACTCCAAGGTCGGTGGCGTGGCTGAGCACTTCGGCCCATCCCCCACTCATGCGGTCAGTGGGCAGGCCCGTGCCGGAACGCTTCTTGCGACGGCGGCTCTTCAGCCACACAACCAGCACCAGCGGCAGAACCAGAACCGCCACGGGAATGGCCACCACACCAATGATCAGCAGGATCTGGGACAGCACCTCGGCGGCCGGATCCTTCTTCCCGTCGGTGTCCAGCGCGTCGGCGGCGGTGTCCGGCGGCAGTTCGGCCGGCTCCTGCGGCGGCGGCGGAGGCTGGAGCACCTGCGGCTTGGGCTTTGACGCATTTTGCGGCTCGGGCGGGTTGGGCACATGGTCCTTGTCCGGCGTCGGATTGAACGGCACCCAACCCACCCCGGCAAAGTTCACCTCAACCCAGGCATGGACGTCGGAACCGGTGATCTTCATGGCCGGGGAACCGTTGCGCGGATCATCTTGGGCCACATGGAAGCCCATGACCACGCGGGCCGGAATGCCCAGATGGCGGGCCATCAGCACCATGGCGGTGGCATATTGTTCATCGTCCCCAATCATTTCCTTGCCGGAGAGCATTTTCGTGATTCGCGCGGCACTATGCCCGGAGGCCGAGGCAGCCTGGCCCTCCAGCCCGTTGCTGAACTTGCCTTCCTGCGACAGCGTGCCTTCCAGCGCTCGCACCTTCTCCAACGGACTGGTCAGCTCGCCCACAATGTTCTCGGCCTTCACGCCCACCACTGGCGGGACGTTCTCCAGCTTGGGCAGCCGCCGCGAGCCGAATTCGGCGCCAGCCAATTTGCCCTCATTCACGGTGGGGAAATCCACGTTCATGGAATAATTGTCGCCCTTGACGATGCCGGTCAGGTTCAGGGCAGTGCCGGATCCCCGGTTCAGGTACAGCGTGGGCGTTTCCCCCTGCACGCTCTGGTAATTCAGGCTTTGGGCCACGGCCGCATTGGGAATCCACACCCCCTCGTACCCGGCAATGGAAATTCCGACGCCGGACCCCTCACCGTTGGTGCCCTGGTTCAGTGACTTGGGGTCACCGATAGGGGCAAAGGAGGCAGAACTGTTGGGGTCCACGTTGAAGACCACACCGTTGTAGCTGTCCATTGCGGCGATCCTGATCCGGCCGTCCTTGGGCAGGCCGTCCACTTCAAAGAGGACCGTGTCCTTTTCATTCTTCTCGTAATCGCGGAACTTGGTCAGCGGCGACGGCAGTTCGTGGAGTTCCGGCGGCGGCATGACCTTCTCACGCAGCACCTCGCGGCCGCCACTGGCTGTCAGCGCCGGGGCTGCTGCCAGTGTCACGGCAGCGGCGACAACGAGCACGCCGGCGCCCATGCCCACGCGCCGGAGCAGCGCGGTGCGGGCGGTGGCGGGATCGGCTCCCTGCTGGCCAGCTGAAACCACTGCAGCCCCAAGACGCCTGCCCACTTCATGCCGGTAGGCCAGCCAGGCAATGGCGACCACGGCCAACAGCACACCGCGCACTCCGGGCAGGAAAACTTCCGCCGTACCAAAGAGGATGGCGGTGATGAACAGGAGAAGCACCGGGATGATCGCCCAGTAGGCGCTGCGCAGGCGCCAGGCCAGGGTGCCTGCGGCAATGGCGGTCAGGAAGGCGGCCAGGTACGGCACCACCATGACTTCCATGCTGGTTCCCACCGGCGCGGCCAGGGTCAGGATGTGTTTCCAGGACAGCATGATGCCCAACAGCAAACCGCGCAAGGAGGTCAGGCTGGGAATGAACCCGGCAATGGCTTCCTGCGAGGCAGCCAGCGCACTGCCAAAGAGCATGTACACCAGGAAGGCGAGTCCCGCCGTCGTAATTAATCCCAGACGCCAATAGGCGCAGGCAGCCGCCACGCCCAGGCCCAGGACGATGCCGCCGAATCCGGCGAGCAAATACTTCGGGTCGTGGCCAAAGGCCGGGCCGAAGCCCAGCACACCGACGCCCAGCAAAAAAGCCAGCACACCGGCGTCGATCAGACTGTGGCTGAGGGGGCGGAACGGGCGGGGGCTCATGCGACAGCCTTTCGCAGGACCACGGGCAGATCGCTCAACTCGCCGAGGGTGAGCACGGTCAGGTCGGCAATGTTGGCGCGGGCCGCCTGTGCGCCGGTGTGGCAGCGGATGGCAAAGGCCCGCACGCCGGCGGGCACGGAGGAAGCCGCGGTGCGCAGCTGTGCGGCCGTGACCTTGGTGCCCACCACGAGGAATACGACGGAGGCGCCGGGGACGGCGTCGGACAGCGAACGGGCCAGATCGACCGTGCCGCCGCGGCAGTTGTGGGCCTGCAGGCGGGTCATGTCATCGAGCATGTTGCGCCCGGTTTCGCAGTGGAGGGGTCCGCGTTGGGTGAGCATGCTCAATTCGCGGTTTTCCTTGATGGCCTGGCGGCCCAGCGAGGCGGCGGTCGATATGGCCAACTCGAGGTCATCGTCGTGCCGGTATTCCTCCAGGTTCACGGAGAGTGCCACGGCCATGTGGGAGCGGCGGGTTTCCTCAAACTGGCGGACCATGAGCTTGCCGGTGCGGGCGGTGGTTTTCCAGTGGATGTGCCGGCGGTCATCTCCTGGGACGTAGTCGCGCAGGGCGTGGAAGGCAATGTCGGAGTTGGTCAGATCCTTGGTGGCCAGGCCCTCCAGGTCCTTCAGGAATCCGGCGGCGGGACCGTCCAATCCCGTGGTGCGGGGATGGACGTACAGGTCTGTCGCTTCGGTCCACTGCATGTGGCGGCGCAGCAGTTGGAACGGGTCGGCGCGCACGGAGCTCACGGGCCCCAACGTGATGACGGCGCGGCGCGAGGTGGGGATGGTGAACAGGTCCTCGTGCATTTGTTCCGGCTTCATGCGTGGCAGGTGGAACAGGGCGGTGGCCAAGCCTACGGGCAGTTCCAGGGTGGCAGGCAGGACAGCCCGCGCGGAGGTATTGGTGACGGAAATGCCGCCGACGGCCTTCTCACCCACGGCTACTCGGGTGCGGGCCAGGTCCAACTGCACAGAGTAGCGGGCATTGCCCAGCACGAACGCAATGGCCAGCAGTACCAGGACGGCCGCCAAGAGGGCCGCAATCTTGGCTTCCTGCCAACCGAACCAGACACCGATAATCCACAGGAGCAACGCGGCACCCAGGACCACAAAACCCAGCCTGCTCACCGTCGCGATGGCCGGCAGCACGAAGCGCTTGGTCCAGGCGGACACCGCGGACCGCACCGTGGACCACACTTTGGCCCACAACGGGAGCGCGCGCTTCTCGGCGATGTCCCTCCCCGCACTCCACAGCGACGCGGGGTGCAGGCGGGTGGGCTCCCCCTCATTGTGGAAGGGTCTGCCCAGAAATTCACCGGCCTTGGCGGCGTTGGATTTAATGCTCATGAATGACCTTTGATGATGTTTCAGTGCGGGGTGTGGCGCGTTGCTGCGGCGGCGGCGGCGGTTGTGGCGGTGGCCGCCGTGTCCGGGTGGCTTAGACGGCGGCGCGTTGCTGCGGGGCGGCAACGCTGGAGAGGACGCGGCTCAGGATCGCTTCGGCAGTGGTTCCGGCGAATTCGGCTTCCGGATCGAGCACCAAACGGTGCGTCCACACGTACGGGGCGAGCTCCTTCACGTCGTCGGGCAGGACATAGTTGCGGCCCTTGGCTGCGGCCCAGACCTTGGCGATGCGGACCATGGCAATGGCGCCGCGGACGGATACGCCAAGGCGAGTTTCGGGCGCGTGGCGGGTTTCCTCACAGAGGCGGGAGATGTATTCCAGCACGGCGGTATCGGTGTGTGTGGTGGCGGCCAGGTCTGCCATTTCGGCGATGGCCTGGGGCGTGATGATGGCCTGCAGCGTGGCGGCACGGTCGCGCTGGCTGGCACCCTGCAGCAATTGCACTGTGGAGGTGTGGTCCGGGTAGCCAATGGAGGTTTTGACCAGAAAACGATCCAGCTGTGCTTCCGGGAGCCGGTAGGTTCCCGCCTGTTCAATGGGGTTCTGGGTGGCCAGGACCATGAACGGACGGCCTGTCTCAGAGGTGGTGCCAGCCATGGTCACGCGCGATTCCTCCATGACCTCCAGCAGCGCCGACTGGGTCTTGGGTGAGGCACGGTTGATCTCATCGGCCAGCACGATCGTGGCGAAGATCGGGCCCTTGTGGAATTCAAATTCCTGGGTCTTCTGATCGTAAATCATGACGCCGGTGACATCCGAGGGCAGCAGGTCAGGGGTGAACTGGATGCGCGAGTTGCTGCCCTTCACTGTGGCTGAGAGGGCCCGCGCCAACATGGTCTTGCCCGTGCCGGGGGCATCCTCAAAGAGGACGTGGCCCTCCGCCAGCATGGCCGACAGCGTCAGGGTCACCACGTGCGACTTGCCCAGAATGGCCTGGCCAATATTGGCCACCAACTTCTCAAAGGTGCCCGCAAACCATGTGGCTTGTTCCGGTGTCATTGACATGGTTTGTCCTCTTTCACGTATCTTCTTGGTCGCACTGTTGCTATCGTCTGCGCTGTTGTTCGTTCCGTGCATTGTCTCTTGAAATATAGTTGCTGAAAATTCCGCACTTCTTCGGGGCGGGCGCCGGCCGGCTTTGTATGCCGGCCAGCCGGGTACCTGCTACCTGCAGCGAATGTTTCCGCCGTTTTCGTCCCGAATCTCAACATCAGGCCCGTTGACCCAGCGGCCTGCATTCGGGCCGGTGGACATGACGTACCAGTCGGGATACCAGCTGTAATACTGGCTGCCACATCCGGTGACCTCCACCCAGCCGTCGGCATGGTCCTGCCACTTTCCGCCCAGGTTGACGTCGCCACCAGGCGACGGCACTCCATCGCACTTCTTGGGAGTGCCCGAATCGAAGTTGCTGCGTGTCTCACCCGGGCCTTGGGTGCAGGAGTGCCAGGTGCCGGCAATGACCCGCACGAACGTCTTCGGCGGATCCGGCGGCTTCTTCGGGCCGCTCGTTACATCCACCTTCGCAATGGGACCGTAGTGGCCCACCGAGTTCATGGTCCGGGCCTCAATCGTGACGGTCTTGCTGTAGCCGCCCGTGTTGAAGCTGCCGCTCGCATTTCCGGTTCGGACCACCCAACCCTCACCCGGAGACCTCGTCTGGAATTGCTTCACGTCCACGGCGCCGGTGGGGAACGTCCAGCTGTAGTAGGCCGTCGTATCATCCTCTCCGCTCGCTTTGCCCTTGCTTAGGACGGCCGCTCCGGGGTTTCCGTACGGCGTCACGCTGTTCGACGCAGCCGAGGGTTTGCCGGTGGAACCGATGCCGGAGGCGGAAGCCACCGCCCACGCCGTGGCAGTCACGCCCGCACCATTGGGTGAGGACAGAACCACGCCGGAGGGGGCACCGCACTTTTCGGCGCCGGTGGAGAGCTTCACACAGTAGCTGACCTCGCCAGCCGCATAGCCGCTGAGCTGTCCGGCGTTGAGCGCCGTGTAGTCGACCCGCACCTGGCCACCGGCCGCATTTTCATTGACGATCGCCAACGACGGCGCAGCCATCGTTGCCACCTGGCCCACAGCCCGCTGCGGACTCGAGGCCGGGCTTGACTCGCCCGTCCCTGCCTTGTTCGTGGCCACCACACTGAAGATGTAAGGCTCGGTTGAGTTGCCCACAGCAACAGTCTGGCTGTTCGTCGTCGGACGGTAAGTGACGGCTGGGACGCCACCGCCGGACTGGGTCAGCACGTACGAGGTCACGGTGGCGCCATTTTTGAACGGCACGTTCCAGTTGACGCCGATCTGATTCTGGCTGCCCACACGCTCCAGCACCTGGACTGTGGGGGCCGCCGGGGCCGCGGGCACGCCGGCAGGAGTGACGATCGCCGAATACTGGCTCCATTCCGAAGGCAGCGGCGCGTCATTGATTGCCTGAACGCGGAACTTGTAGTCGGTACCGTTGGCCAGGCCCTTCCAGGTCATCGAGTTACCGACAAGCCCCGTTCTCTGGGCGTTCTGACCGGCAGGTGCCGGCGAAATTTCCACGTTGTAGGCCGTGACGGGCGAGAACTCGCCCACCGGTGTTTTCCACGTCAACGTCACGTCCGTATCGCCAAACTCCACGGCCGGGGCCGCAGGAGCATCGGGCTTGCGGTCCGGAACGGCCACAACCGACAGCGGTGAGGCGTTCGATTCGCCCACCGCGTTGCTGGCCGTCACCTTGAACCGGTACTCGGTGGCATTCGTCAGGCCGGTGATGGTGCAGGTGTTGGATTCACACTTCTGGGAACCACCGGTCCA
>JBBPZC010000013.1:0-9924 GCA_038199275.1 Actinomycetales bacterium | reverse complement strand
CCGCTGACCCAGCTGACGTTGCGCTGGCTGCATGTGGATTTGCACGCCACCCGGCCCGGCGCCACGGTGGTGGAACTCGAGGCTCCCGGAATGGAGTATCCCGGAATGGGGGCTCCCGGGATGGATGGGTCCGGTGTGGCTGCGCCCGAGCTGCATGCCGTGCGGTCCCCACAGGGCCGGGCGAAGCAGCTTCCCGGCGACTAGGGGTGCTGGACCAGCGGCCGGTCCCGGGGTTGGAACACTGAGATCCGAAACGCGGCGTTGGCCTCCACGCACTCCGGCAGGGCTGCCAGCCGCTCGCCGAGCTGCACGGGATCGAGATGGTGCCCGGCAGGTCCCATGAGTGCCACGTTTCCGACGTCGGACGGGGCAAGGCGCAGCGGAACCACCAGCTCGCGACTGCCTGCCAGCTCAAAACCGTCCGCCATGGACGCCACGAGTGCCGACTCCTTGTCCTCGGCGATGCCCAGCATGCCGGCCTCGTGCGCAATCTCGGCCAAGTGCCCGGGCAGCGGGGTCACCACCACCAACGACCCTCCGGTTTTTAGAATGCGGGCAAACTCGGTTGGGTTGCGTGGGGCAAAAACCACCAGGACGACGTCGGCCGTGTCGGCTCCCAGCGGCAGGTCGCGCCACAGGTCCCACACGACGTTCGCCGCCTCCGGGTTGCGCCGCGCAGCCCTGCGCAGGGCGAACTTGGAAATGTCCATGCCCACCGCTGCGGGCCTGGCAGGCCGCCCGGCGTCGGTCGGTTCCCCAACGTTCAGATCCTGGTCGAAAGCGGCCAGGATTCGGTGCAGGTACCAGCCGGTGCCCGTGCCGGCGTCCACGATCAGCGGTTTTTGGTTTCCGACCGGCCGGTTATGGACGATCCGGTTATGGAGAATGTCATGGACAGTTCGGGCCAGTTCGTCGCCGAGGGGATCGTAATGCCCGGCGTCCAGGAAGGCATCGCGGGCCTCCACCATGGCGGCGGTGTCAGGAACAAACTTGGTGCCGGGCCCGGTCAGCAGGTTCAGGTAGCCCTGCCGGGCGATGTCGAAGCTGTGCCCGTTGGTGCACGCAAGCGCCCGGGGAGTTGCGTCTGAGAATTCCAAGCCGCAGATCGGGCAGAGCAGGGCGTTCAGTGCAGCGGTGTCCATCCCCCAAGCTTAATGGCCGGCCCGCTTAATGATTCGCCAGCTGGGCGGGCGGCTAGAAGCCCAGCCCGTTCCTGGCGGCCTCGATGCCTGGGTGCGCCCAGTGCTCGGTGTACGCGGCGGTGCTGGCCAACGAGCGCGTGAAGGCCTTGTCTATGTACAAGGTACCGCCAAGGTGGTCGGTTTCGTGCTGGACAATCCGGGCCTGCCACCCCGAGAACCGGCGCGTGCACGCGGTGCCGTGTTCGTCGTCGTACGTCAGTTCAACAGTGGACGGGCGGTCCACCACTGCCTGCCAGCCGGACATGGAGAGGCAGCCTTCGTAGTGCGCCGCCGTCGCGGTGCCCACGGGCGTGTACCGGGGGTTGAGAATGGCGAACAGTTCCAGGGGCTCGCGTTGCCGGGCTGCGGCATTCTCGGCGCCAACTTCGAACATATCTTCGAGCACGGCGAGTTGCAGCGGGATGCCGATCTGCGGGGCGGCCAGTCCCACTCCCGGCGCGGCGCGCATGGACTCCGTCATGATCCCGATGAGCGCGGACAGCTCTGCTTCGCTCAGTTGCCCGGTGAAGGGCAGTGCCTGGGCGCGCAACACGGGGTGCCCGGCCTGCTCAATGGCCGGGAGATCGGCGCCGTTGAGCACGGCTGCAACGGCGGTGGTGAGGTAGTCGTCGTCGAACACGGGGAGCACGGGATCAGTCATGGCCGGCACCAGCCTGCTCGGGGGACTGATTCCGGGACTCGATCCGCCAGCTGCCAACGGGGGAGTAGGCGCTGTCCATGACGGTCTCCGAAGCGCCGGCGGCAAGTGTGTAGTGCTTGAGATTGCCCGCCCAGTAGCGCAGGATCCGGCCCAGTTCCTCCTCGGGGGATTCCGCCATCGCCCCGAGATCCACCTCCAAAACAAACTTCATGCTGCGATCCTTCCTCAGATTCTCCATCCACCCATTGTGCCAAGGCTTGGCCGCCTCTTGCGTTATGCGGGTTTCGGGGCCATGGTGGCTTAAAGAGTTGGTCTAAACAAGGGGATTGATATGTCTTCCAATAGTTTTGATTCACGCAGTGAGCTCACGGTTGACGGCGAGCGCTACGAGATCCACCGCCTGGACAAGGTGCCGGGCTCGGACAGGCTGCCGTACAGTCTGAAAGTCCTGCTGGAGAACCTGCTGCGCAACGAGGACGGACAGCTGGTCACGGCCGATCAGGTTCGCGCCGTGGGGGAGTGGGATCCCCTCGCCGAGGCGAGCAAGGAAATCCAGTACACGCCGGCGCGGGTGCTCATGCAGGACTTTACCGGCGTCCCCTGCGTGGTTGATTTGGTGGCGATGCGCGACGCCATGGCGGATTTGGGCGGGGATCCGGCCAAGATCAATCCACTCATCCCGGGCGAGCTGGTCATTGACCACTCCGTCATCGCCGACGTCTTCAACCGTCCCGACGCCGTCGCGAAGAACTCGCAGTTTGAATTCGAGCGGAACCAGGAGCGCTACCAGCTGCTGCGCTGGGCCCAACAGTCCTTCGCCGACTTCCTGGTGGTCCCGCCGGATACCGGGATCTGCCACCAGGTGAACCTGGAATACCTCTCCCGGGTGGTGTTTACCAGGGAGAACGACGCCGTGTTGCAGGCTTATCCCGACACTCTCGTGGGCACGGACTCGCACACACCCATGGTGAACGGCTTGGGCGTGCTGGGCTGGGGTGTGGGTGGCATTGAGGCGGAGGCCGCCATGCTGGGCCAACCCATGAGCATGCTGGTGCCGCAGGTGGTGGGCTTCAAGCTCACCGGTGAACTCTCCGAGGGCACCACGGCCACGGACCTGGTGCTTACCGTTGCGGAGTTGCTGCGCAAGACCCGCGTGGTGGGCAAGTTTGTGGAGTTCTTCGGCCCCGGCGTGGCGAACGTGCCGTTGGCGAACCGGGCCACCTTGGGCAACATGAGCCCGGAGTACGGATCCACGTGTGCAATCTTCCCCATAGACGGGGAGACCCTGGATTACATGCGCCTGACCGGGCGCAGCGAACATCAAATCAAACTTGTGGAGGCGTACGCGAAGGAGCAGGGCCTCTGGCACAACCCGGAGCACACCCCGGATTACAGCCAGGTTGTGGAACTGGACCTGTCCACCGTGGAGACCTCCATCGCCGGTCCCAAACGCCCACAGGACAGGATCCCGTTGCGCAGCGCCTCCCGAGCGGTCCGCGGACTGCTCGCGGGGGAGTCTCAGGAAGTGGCCGTCATGGCGGGCGGGCTCGACGATGCCGGGGAAGAATCCTTCCCCGCCAGCGATCCCGTGGCTATCAGTTCCCGCATTCCCCGCGACGAACCGCCCCACGTGTATGCGGACGACGGCGGCCCCGACGACCTCGAGTGGCCCAGCGACCCCGTGGACATACTGCTCGATGGACAAAGTCACTCCTTGGACCACGGCGACATTGTCATTGCCGCGATCACCTCCTGCACCAACACCTCCAACCCCTCCGTCATGATCGGCGCCGGGCTGCTCGCCAAAAAGGCCGTGGAACTGGGCCTGGACCGCAAGCCCTGGGTCAAGACCACCTTGGCCCCCGGATCCCGCGTTGTCACCGACTACCTGGACCGCGCCGGACTGAGCCCCTACCTGGACAAGATCGGCTTCAGCCTGGTCGGCTACGGATGCACCACCTGCATAGGCAACTCCGGCCCGCTCATCCCCGAGGTCAGCGCCGGCGTGAACAGCAAGGACCTCAACGTCTCCGCCGTACTCTCCGGAAACCGCAACTTCGAAGGGCGCATCCACCCCGAGGTGAAAATGAATTTCCTCGCCTCACCGCCGCTTGTCATCGCGTACGCGCTCGCAGGCTCCATGCACGTGGACCTGCTGAAGGATCCGCTGGGCACGTCCTCTTCAGGTGAGCCCGTGTTCCTGAAGGACATCTGGCCTACGACGGCGGAAATCAAGTCTGTGGTCACCGCCAGCCTTGAGGCGCAAATGTTCACGGACGGGTACGCGGACGTGTACCACGGGGACGAGAACTGGCGGGGCATGGATGTTCCTGCGGGTGACATGTTCGCCTGGTCCGAGGAATCCACGTACGTTCGCAAACCCCCATACTTTGACGGCATGGGCCGCGATCCGGAACCTGTCCAGGACATTACCGGTGCCCGCGTGCTGGCACTGCTGGGAGATTCGGTCACCACAGACCACATCTCCCCGGCCGGGAACATCAAGAAGTCCACGCCGGCCGGGCAGTATCTGTTGGAGAACGGAGTGGCCCAGGCGGACTTCAACTCCTACGGGTCGCGGCGTGGCAACCACAACGTCATGATCCGTGGCACCTTTGCCAACATCCGCCTGCGCAACTTGCTGGTGCCCGGCGTCGAGGGTGGCTTCACAAAGCGCACCGTCGAGGGGGAAGTGGAGACCATTTTTGATGCCTCCAACGCCTATCAGGCGGACGGGACGCCGCTCGTGGTGATCGCGGGGACCGACTACGGTTCAGGTTCCTCTCGTGACTGGGCGGCGAAAGGCACCATGCTGCTGGGTGTCAAGGCCGTCATTGCGGCATCGTTCGAACGTATCCACCGCTCCAACCTGATCGGAATGGGGGTGCTGCCGCTGCAATTCAAGGACGGCGACAGTCCCGAATCCCTGGGGCTGACCGGCTTTGAGACGTACTCGATCGTGGGACTGGCCGGTGCCAATCCGCTGCCGCGTGAGGTAACGGTGCGCATTGAGTCCGACGGCGGCACCCGTGAAGTTCTCACCACCCTGCGCATCGACACCCCGGCCGAGGAAGCCTATTACATGCACGGCGGCATTCTGCAGTACGTGCTGCGCCAGCTGCTGGAGGCGTAGCGGCATCCGGGTGTGGGGTGGCCGCCCGCCATGCGCCGCATGAGGAGCTTGGCGGGCGCATGGAAGCGGGACGCGGCGCAGCCAGTCACGATGCGCCGCGCCAGCTTCCAGCAAGGCGCCACAGGTACACTGGCGCACTGCTGGGGGTCTGGCCGTGCGCATAGCGGATCTCACTCAACGAAATCCGGCGACCATGCTCCACGCGAGGCCTCTAAGATGCGCATACATGGACGAATTCCGGTCAATTCGTGCGAAACGCACGCTGGGCAGAACTCTGGCCGTGCCCGTGCCCTTTGTTACGGCAGGGCTGGCCCGGGAATCCGGGGCCCGCGCAGAGTCCGAAGAGAAACGTGCATAATGTTTGAATGACTTCCCAAATTGAAACAGACCGCCTTGCACTGCGCCCGTGGGAGGAATCCGACGTCGACTTTGTCTTTGACCTGTACTCGCGCTGGGTTGTGCAGCGCTTTATCGGCACTGAGCCGGCGGTCATGGAGAGTCGTTCCGAAGCTGTCGAGCGGGTGAACCGCTTCATGGCGCTGGACCATCCTGTTCACGGAATGTGGGCGGTGACCCGCAAGGAAGACGGACTGCCTGTGGGTACGTTGTTGCTCAAGCCCATCCCCGCATCGGGTGAGGAGCCCCTGGAACCGTCGGACGACGTCGAAATTGGTTGGCACTTCCACCCCGACCACTGGGGTAGCGGGTTCGCTTCGGAGGCGGCGTCGGCAGTGCTTGAGCACGCTTTCAACTCCGGACTGGAGCGGGTTGTGGCTGTGACCAACCCCGCCAACGAAGCCTCCCAGAGCGTCTGCCGCCGCATCGGCATGGAACATCAGGGCACAACCAAGAAGTATTACAACGCCAAGTGCGAGCTCTTTGTGATCGAGAAGCCGGCCTCGGAACAGTCTGCCGAGTAGCCACCGGTCATTCGTCCCGAAAAAAACATGCATGGACATGCCCGGACCGGGTTGGCGGTCCGGGCATTTGCTTTTCTCAGCTATTGGCGGATCAAGGTTCAGCCGGCCTGGGTGAAGACGCCGAGCCCGTTCGGCTCCTGCCCCTCTGCCGGAAACTGGTTGAAGTACGTCAAGGTGACCCCGGTGATTTGTTCGCCCTCGCGGACGAAGACCGCCGAGGAGAGTGAACCTGGGAGCGCATTCTCACCGGTCGGCACGAAGGACAGCGTGTCGCCGTCCCACGGATCGATCGTGAACGTGTAGCCGCCGTCGGGGCCGAGAGCCCCGGTGAGGGTGCCGTTTTGCTCGGTCACGACGAAGTCACCGAAGTAGGGACTCGTGTACGTCCCGACGTAGTCGCCGGCCGGACCCGCTGCCGCGGCACCTGTTGGGGGCTTCTGGCCGGCGAGGTCGCCCGCCGGGTCGTTGTAGTGAGCGAAGACTGTGGGCATCACGTCCAGCCAGGGCCGCGTCTCCGCACCGAACTGAACGAGGTCGACGAATTCCGAAACGATCGCCTCCGGAACCCCCGACGGCGCACCGTTCGTGAGCACAACGATCCCGAGATTCAGATCGGGGATCATCGTGGCGTTGGTGGCCGAACCCCAACCGAATGCGCCGGAGTGGCTGATGTTGACGCGGCCTGTCACGGTGGCACCGACGTTCGTGCCGAAGCCGTAGTGCGATGTGCGCGATGTCAGGTTCCGCGCATCGCCCCCGGTGATCGAATGGGCGGAATAGGTCTTTGCGAGCACCAGCGGGTCGATGAATTCAGCGCCGTCGACCTCGCCGTTGGCCAGCACCATGTTCATCCACTTCGCAATGTTCCCGGCAGTGGATGCGACGCCGCCGGCAGGAGCCTCAGCATCCGCGTCACGGTCGAACAGCTGCTCGTACTTTCCTTCCCCGGTGCGGGCGTGCATCGCCGCACGATCATCTGCGGCGAGGTATTCGTCGTGGACGGTGGTCGTCGACGTCATGCCGAGCGGCTCGAACAGGAGGTCGTGCGCGGTCTGCGCCCACGTTTGCCCGCGCGACGCCGCGACTGCCTCACCTCCCACCGTCAGTCCGAAGTTGGAGTACTGGTATGTGTCGCGGAACGACGCCAAGGGAATCTGGCTCATGTGGGCCATGATGTAGTCGGTGTCGAAGCCGATGTCCTCGAGGTCATCGCCGCTCCCGGTGGGAAGGCCGGTGCGGTGCGAGAAGAAGTCGGCGATCTTTCCGTGCGTGGTCACGTACGGATCGCTCAGCGCGAAGTTGGGGAGGTATTTGGCCACTGGATCCTCCCAGGTCAGATCGGCGTCGTCGGTGATCGCCTTCGCCACAACGCTCGAGGAAAGAGGCTTGGACAAAGACGCGATCTGAAACACGGTGTTGACGTCTACGGCTTTCTTCGTCTTCAGGTCCCGCACTCCGTATCCCTCTTCGAACACGACCTTGCCGTTCGAGACGACCGCGACTCCCGCGCCGGGCACTGCCGTCTGTTTGAGCGCCTTTTCAATGTACTGGGGAAGGGCATCGACGGCTGCGGCCACTGCCGTGTCACGATCTGTGTAGAGATTGACGACGTCCTGACTGGGTGCTTCGCCGATTGTGACGGGGGGCCCGCTTGAGGACGCAGGTTCCGGACTCTTACCCGCGGTGCAGGCCGTCATTCCCAGGGTGAATGCTGCCACCGTCGAAAAGGTGACAACGCGTACGATGCCCTTGTTCGTGCTGCTCATGATTTTCATGTCGCTGCCTCCCCTTGCCTGACTGTTACCGGATCCATGGCTTCCTACGCGTGCATACGAAACCATGGATTCCGGTCATCCCCCGATTGCCCCAAGATAAGTGTGCATGGACAGAAGCGGACAAAACAACCTCCGCTTCAGGACAAGGCCTCTAGAGGACGTCCGGATGCGGTCACATGCGCCATAATGGTGTCCAGGCGCGTTCCGGAGGTGGACATGGAAGACAGGCAACTGCTCGAACTGATTTACCGCAGCCGGCCTGCGACGGTGGCGGAGCTCGCAGCTACAGCTCACTCGGATGAGGGGGAGACCGCCGACGGCGTTGCGCGCCTGGCGCTCAGAGGTGCGATCTCGGTGCACGATGGCACGATCGCGTACTCGACGCCGGTGATGTGGACAGCCGACGTCGTCGAACGCGAAGTGCGTGCCATGCGGCAGGGCGCGGACGAGGCCGCCTCGCGAATCGAAGCACTCGTTGCGGACCTGCCGGCTCTGCTGCGCCACTGGGCTGTGGGCGACGCATCCGGGGATCTGGTCCCCGTTTTCGTCCGACACGGTCCGCAGGCGGCAGAGGATCTCTGGTATGACATAGCGGGGGAGGAGAGCGACAGCGCCTGGGGAGTGTTTCCCGATCTTGGACGCTACTTGCAGACCGATCCCGCGCGCGCCAGTCGTTTCGCTCAGATGTTCACGGGCAAGCGATCCGTGCGGGCCCTTCTTCCGCGTTCGATGGCGGGGGATGGCCGGCTCGTGGCGATCGCGGAGCGCTACGCAGCCGTCGGGGTGGAGTTCCGTCTGCTCGATGACCTTCCAAGTTGGTTCTGGATCGACGGCGAGGTGCTCGGATTGCCGATCGAATGGGGAGAGGGGTGGCCCTCCAGCGTGGTCGGTGTCCGCAGCGCGTCACTCGCCGAGTTGGGCCGAAGCCTGTTCCGCGAACTCTGGCGTCGCGGCGAGCCGATAGGGGGTGTGGAGCGGCCGTGGGTGCCGCTTCTTGCACTGATGAAGCAGGGGGTCACTCTCGACGCTGCATCCCGCAGGCTCGGAATCAACCCGCGAACGGGTCGGCGTCGCATTGCAGCGGCGATGGAGCAGTACGGCGTGTCGACATTGTTCGCGTTGGGTGTGGCGTGGGCCGCGGATGGGAAGCCCACGGTTCACTGAACAGTGGTGTCCTGAACAACCGCGGTATCAGGGTCAGTCCTGTTGGTAGACATCAGGAATTCCATCGTTATCCGCATCAACGGCTTCTTCGAGCCGCAGTTTCCGGTAGTAACGATTTCTGGTGGACAGGACGGTGGTGGCGAGCAGTGCCGCCAGCACCGAAGCGGCCAGAATACCGATCTTGGCATGGTCATCGTGGGCACTGCCTTGGCCAAAGCTCAACTCTGCCACGAGCAGCGAAACGGTGAAACCGATCCCGGCGAGCAGGGACATTCCGAACACGTCGATCCATTTCAGTGAACGGTCCAAGGACGCCTTGGTGGTTTTGGTGAGCAGCCAGGTAGTGCCCATGATCCCGATTGGTTTGCCCAGCACCAGTGCAATCACAATGCCAATGGCAACCGGGTCGGTGGCGGCCGAGACAAGACCGTCCCATCCTCCAATGGCGACGCCGGCGGAGAAGAACGCGAAGACCGGCACGGCTATCCCTGCTGAGATGGGCCGGAATCGATGTTCAAAAATTTCTGACAGGCCAGGACCCGCTTCGGGGCCGCCGCTGGCCTGGGAGCGGATCACGGGTATGGCAAATCCAAGCAGTACGCCAGCCACTGTGGCGTGGACCCCGGAAGCGTGGACCAAGGCCCACATGACCAATCCAAGTGGAAGCAGGATGGCCCATGCCGCCCACGCCCTCGAGCCGAAGAAACGACGATACTTTTGCGCCAAAAAGGTGTAGATCGCCAGTGGAATCAGGGCTAGAAGCAGCGGAGGGAGCTGGATTTCGTTGGTGTAAAAGATGGCGATGATGCTAATGGCCAGCAGGTCGTCCACTACGGCCAAGGTCAGGAGAAAGATCCGCAGGGCACTGGGCAAGTGGGAGCCAATGATTGCCAATACGGCCACGGCAAAGGCGATGTCAGTGGCAGTGGGAATGGCCCACCCGCGGAGTGTCTCCGGGCTGCTGAGATTGACCAGCGCATAAATCACCGCGGGTACCGCCACGCCGCCCACTGCCGCTGCAACAGGAACAATGGATTTACTGAACTGGCGTAAATCCCCGGCTACGAATTCGCGTTTGAGTTCGAGCCCT
>JBBPZC010000012.1:0-5325 GCA_038199275.1 Actinomycetales bacterium | reverse complement strand
GCCCCGCCCGCGCCAAAGCCCACCCCGGCCCAGCCCGCGTCGAGCCCGGCACCTGCGTCGGCCGATGCACGGCCGGACGCCAGCACGCGACGGCTGCTAAGCTCCCCCCTGGCCCGTCGCGAGGCTGCCCGGCACGGACTGGACCCGGCAACGATCACAGGCACCGGCCCTGGCGGGCGAATTGTGCGCGCGGATGTGGAAGCCGCCATGGCCGCAGGCGAATCAGAGCGGTCACAACCTGAGCGGCAGGCACCGCCACCGGCTGCTGCTGGCAGGGAAACGGCCGTGCCGCCGTCGTCCGTCCAGGACTCAGTGGAGATCCCGCTGACCCAGATGCGCAGGGTGACAGCACAGCGACTCACCGAAAGCGCGGCAGCGCCGCACTTCTACCTGACCGTTTTGGTGGGCGTCGATGCCCTGTTCCGTTTCCGCAGCGACGTCAATGAACGGTTCGCGGACCAAGACGTCAAGGTCAGCGTGACAGACCTGCTGGTTCGGGCGTGCGCCGTCACCCTCAGGCACCACCCACAGGTGAACTCCTCGTGGGCCGGAGACAAGATTCTGGCACACCAACGGATCAACATTGGTGTGGCGGTGGCCCTGGACGAGGGCCTGATGGTCCCTGTCGTCACCGGCGCCGATGCCAAGAGCCTTGACGCGATTGCGGCAGAGACGCGGTCCCTGGCGGAAAAGGCCCGCTCCGGAACACTGAAGCTGCACGAATTCAGCGGCGGAACGTTCACCATCAGCAACCTGGGAATGTTCGGCATCGACAACTTCACTGCGGTCATCAACCCGCCGGAGGCAGCCATCCTCGCCGTTGGGGCCGCCACGGATGAACCGTACGCACAGGACGGGGAACTGCGCAGCCGGCGCGTCATGAAAATCACCATGACCTCCGACCACAGGGTGCTGGACGGGGCCATCACGGCGGCATTCCTCAGCGAGCTAAAGCGGACACTGGAGGATCCACTGCGGATCGTCATCTGAGCGGAATCTCACTGCTCCCCCTGGTGTAGGCGTACAACTTGTCATTGTCACCTCGCGGCAACACCCCCGGGCTGCGGCGGCCAAAATGGAGCCCGGTGTTGCGCTTGTTCCCGCATCACCAAGGACCAAGGCCTCGGGTCTAGCCGTGGGCAACAACGAGCCAACCGGATAGGCCACGACAGTTGCCGTCCCTTGGGAGTAAGCTGACTGCACAGAAGCCGGCCACAGTTTTTTCAACTTGGTGATCGAGGAGTCGATGGCTGCCTATCCCATTGAGGGTCGTCCAGATTGGCGAAGCGCCGAGGAACGTCGCTGGCTTACACGCCTTTGGCGTCGGTGTTTCCTTCTCGCTACCGGAACCGGCCCGGGTGACCGGTGCCGCAGTGGGTGTGTCGTCTTCGCAGGCGGTCCGGCTTGCGCCTATCGTTGTCCGCCACGGACTGTGCGGGCCACACCCGCGGCCTGCTGGGCACGCTGCGACCGGGGATTTTGACTCCGGGCAGAATAAAAAACCTCCAGTACGCGAAAGGCATGAACATGAACCCCAATCAGCGCAATACCACGGAAGCGAATAGCACCGGCCAGAACGCCGATTTGGGCGCACTGGCCGCCCAATTGCGCGTTGACTCCATCCGGTGTAGCACCAAGGCCGGATCCGGCCACCCCACATCGTCATTGTCCGCAGCGGACCTCATGTCCGTCCTCCTGTCCCAACACCTGCGCTACGACTGGGACCAGCCGTCGCTGGCTACCAATGACCACCTCATCTTTTCCAAGGGACATGCATCTCCACTGCTGTACTCCATGTACCGGGCCGTCGGTGTCCTCGGGGAGGACGAACTAGTCAACACCTACCGACGGTTCGGCAGCCGGCTCCAAGGCCATCCCACCCCCATCCTTCCTTGGGTTGATGTGGCCACCGGGTCACTGGGACAGGGACTGCCGGATGCAGTTGGAGTGGCCCTGGCCGGCAAATACCTCGATAAACTTCCCTTCCATACTTGGGTGCTGTGCGGGGACAGCGAGATGGCCGAGGGTTCCATGTGGGAGGCCCTGGACAAGGCCGCCTATTACAAGCTGGGCAACCTCACCGCCATCATCGACGTCAACCGGCTCGGCCAGGACGGGCCCACCGAATTCGAATGGGACATGGACCGCTACGTCCAACGGGTGGAGGCCTTCGGCGCCCACACCATCGTCATCGACGGACACGACCTCACCGCCATCGACGGCGCTCTCACCCGCGCCCGCTCCAACCCTGAGCAACCCACGGTCATTCTGGCCAAAACCATCAAGGGCAAAGGCGTACCCGAGGTCGAAAACAAAAACGGCTGGCACGGCAAGGCCCTGCCACAGGAGATGGCTGACCGTGCTGTGTCGGCGCTGGGCGGACCCACCGATGTACGAGTCACCGGCCCCCTCCCGGAGGCCGGGAGCCCGGCCATCAGTGCCAACCCGCACGCCGAGATCACGATGCCCCGGTGGGAGATGGGCCAGAAGGTGGCGACCAGGGCCGCCTTTGGCGCCGCGATCACCGCCCTGGCCGCCCGGCCCGACGTCGTGGTCCTTGACGGAGAAGTTGGAAACTCAACCCACGCCGGTGAATTCAAGGACGCCGCACCGGAGCGCTTCTTTGAAATGTTCATCTCCGAACAGCAACTTATCGCCTCCGCCGTTGGGATCTCGGTCCGCGGCTATGTTGCCTTCGCATCCAGCTTCGCCGCGTTCCTGATCTCCCGCCCCTTCGACTTCATCCGCATGGCGGGAGTATCCGAGGTCAGCATCAGGCTCGTTGGCACGCATGCCGGGGTTGAAATCGGCCAGGATGGACCGTCCCAAATGGCGCTGGAGGACATCGCGGCCATGCGGGCCGTGCACACCTCCACGGTGCTGTACCCCGCCGATGCGCCCTCCACCGCCCAACTCATCCGCACCATGGCCGACACCTCCGGGATCTCCTATCTACGCGCGACCCGCGGAGCGTATCCGGTGATCTACGGACCCGATGAACAGTTCCCTATCGGCGGGTGCAAGGTTCACCATGCCGGCCCCGATGACGCCGTGGCACTCATCGGCGCCGGGGTGAGCTTGCACGAATGCCTCACCGCCGCCGGGCAACTCGCCGAGGTTGGCATCAACGCCCGCGTCATCGACCTCTACTCCATCAAACCCCTCGATGCGGACACCCTGCGGCGGACCTGTCTGGAGACCGGTGGACGGATCGTCATCGTCGAAGACCATTACCCCCAAGGTGGCATCGGCGCAGCCGTGCTCGAAGCCCTCGCCAGCCCGGACACACCGGAGCTGCATGTCAAACACCTTGCCGTCAACGGGCTCCCCACCTCCGGCACCCCGGCCGAACTCCTCGATGCTGCGGGCATCTCCGCCCGCCACATCACAGCCGCCGCGAGGGAACTGCTTCCAGCCCATCCATGACTGCCCGCCACGCCAGGTCGGTCCCCAGACACGTCAAGCCCCGAGACAGGTCAGGCCCCCAGGGTCGACGCACAGTACCAAGCTCTGCGCCATATGCGGGAGGGGAATCGTGTTCATCGGCTGACTATAACGACACCGGCTCGTCCCACTACCAAGAAAGTGACACAGCTACCGGCACCGTGGCGCCGGTAGCTGTGTACAAAGTATTGAGACCCGGTGTCCACGAAGAGACGAGATTCACTGTCCCCGATGTAGCGAGATTACACACCGAAATTCACATGTGGCACTACCAATGCAACTCTCGCCAAGGCCCAAAGCCTAGAGGTTTATCACCGGCAACCCACGAACCGTGTGAAACAAAAGGCCCCGGCCCTCACTTCAAATCGTTTGAATCCTGTGCAGACCAACAGCGATCGACCATAACCTTGATCGCTTACGGCTGTCTACTATGTCAAGACTACGGACTGCTACGTTCTGCGCTGTTGCAGAGACTACGACCACGCCTTGATGGTCTGCCCTGATTCGGTTCCATAGACGCTTCGAACATAGGCATTTGCGGCATCAGCGCCCGAAATGGGATCGAAGCCAGGGAAGATAGTACCGTAGGCACCCGCCGACTCTTCCAGGACGGTCGCACTCACCGTGTTCAACCTGATTCTGCGCAATTCTTGGGCAGCATTTTTTACAAAAGCGTCCAGACCAATGTTGGCGACGGCACTCGGTGACCCCCCGTGGAAAGCAAAATTTCCCACGATGCCGCTAGTCAATGTGATTGATCCTCCATCGACGACGCGGTCACGGGCGGCAAGCGCTATTCGAATCTGGCACAAGAGTTTTCCATCAATGGTGGCTTTGAATTGATCCAGCGTAGCCACCTCCGCGGAAGCCCATTCGGCACCTCCAATTGCACTCACGACGGCGTCGACGCATCCGACCTTTTCAAAGAGCTCCCGCACGCTGGCGTCGTCTGTGCAATTCACGGGGTAGCGGTTAGACGACGTCGACGCCTCCAGAATCTCAATTTCGCCGCTACCAAACTTCGCATGGTGGGCTGCCAAGCCGCTGACGACGTTGCTCCCCATGACGCCGCTGGCGCCGAAGACTAAAATTCGCATGAGATTTGTTCCTTACTTGGGTCTGTCCCGTGGAGAGGGATCGTGGTGCCGGGCTTATGTGCGCAGCGGATCGAACGGTGAAATGGCAGCCGGCAAGGCATCGGTGATGAATTGTTGGGTCATGGGACTTCCGGTTGCTGGGCCAAGCACCACACCCCCACATACGGTGACCGCCTGCTGCATAGATTCTCGGGGACCTCAGTTTGCCTACTATGGACAATCTGTCCGGAGTGACAGGGCGTGGCCCCACCCAGACATCGCGACGAGATTCCCAGTCGATTCCATTCAGCAGCGGTGCGGCGGCCCGGCGGAGTGACCCTACACGGGCCGTCTTTATTGGCTCATCTGGTCCAAGAAATTCCATGGTTACAGTGATGCGAAGTGCTCCTTGGTAGCGCGTGCAAAGAAATACACAGGGACCTTCAGTCAGGTTTGCGCCGTCTGCCGTGAATAAGTACGCGCGGTTGGCGCGGATTCCGAGCCTCAGCTCCCATTTGGCAGCCACTCCAGGCATCCATACACCAGTGGCGATGACTGCTGTCTCCGCGGCCACGCGCTCCCCCGATGTTGTGACGGCTTCAACTGAATGTTCATTCTCGCTCACGTCCATGTTCGTCGCATCTTCTAGGATTCGCCCGCCAGCGTCCTTGAATGATCTTGCCAGTTCGTGGATGAACTCTCCCGGATCGAGGAAGCTTTGCCCGGAGAGTTCCAAACGGTGGGGAACCGTCGGGGACAGAATTTTCATGTGGCTGGGTTGGGCGGCGGTTTGGACGTCAACGAT
>JBBPZC010000011.1:0-6229 GCA_038199275.1 Actinomycetales bacterium | reverse complement strand
GCGGGGTACGAAAAGGCCACGCACCGTTGGGCCTGCCCGTTCACTTTTACGGCGTCTGGGAGTAGAACTAAAAGTATAGGGATGATGGGGCGCAGAGAAGTTGTTGGACAATGTCGGAGCTGGAATCTGAACCGGTGGAAATTTCCGCGGTTCTTGGCCCCGGCGAGTGGACCGAGGAGACGCTGGCACAACTCGGCCCGCGTGACCACACTGTGGGGGAGTGGCCTCGTGGTTGTGCGATGTCTATCCGATTCGATAAGGGGCCATGTCGGCGGTCCGCAGACTGAGTCCGTTGCCAGCTGCTTCGGAAGGAGTGAGCTCCCCACCGGTGGGGTCCAAACACCCGTCGAAGAACAGGTTTTCGATCCGGACGTGGTCGTGGAACCATTCCAGATGCCGAAAGTTCGGGGTTGCTGCTGCGACGTGGACGGTGAGGTGCGGGGCGCAGTGTCCGGATATCTCCAGGTCGTGGGCTTCGGCGACGGCTGCGATCTTCAGCCATTGGCTGATGCCGCCGCATCGTGAAACGTCCGCCTGCACGCAGTCCAGCGCGTTGGCCGCGCACATTCGCTCGTAGTAGCGGAGGTCTGTGCCGTATTCGCCGGCGGCTACGTCCGCAGCAACCCGGTCCCTGACCTCGCGGAGTCCGCCGAGGTTGTCTGAGGAGACGGGTTCTTCCAGCCAGCGGATGTCCAGCTCCCTTGCGTCGGCCATGACACGGATGGCTTGCTTGGCGTTGTAGCCGCCGTTGGCATCAACGAAGAGTTCGACGCCGTCCCCGATCACCTGACGTGCCTGACGCATTCGGGCGAGATCCCGGGTGGTCCGCGTTCCTGCGGATTCTCCGATCTTGATCTTCACGCGGGGGATTCCCTGTTCCAAGGCCCAACCAGTGAGTTGCTCCTCCAGTTGCCTCTCGTCGTAAGTGGTGAAGCCGCCGCTGCCATAGATGGGCACTGTGTCCCGGACGGCACCGAGGAGCCTGTGCAGAGGCAGGTCCAGCAATCGTGCCTTCAGGTCCCACAGCGCGCAGTCGACAGCGGAAATGGCGTAGCCGACGGCGCCCGGACGGCCGGCGTTGCGGACTGATTGAAGCATGGATGCGGCGGTGTGTCCCACGTCGAACGCTGAGAGACCGAGAACGGCGGGACGCAGCAGCTCGGTGATCAACGCGGCGCAGGCGGCCGGCGCGTACGTCCAGCCGATCCCGATGGAACGCCCTGCCCGGGCCTGGACCACGACCATGGTGGTGGAGTCCCAGGCGAAGGTGCCGTCCGCTTCCGGCGCATCCGTGGGCACTCGGTAGGTTGAGACGTCCAACCGTTCGATTACAGGGTTCACATCCATGGCTAGCTGTCCTTGTGGGGCAGGAACTCCTGCAGCTTGGTTTTGGCGCCTTCCACAATGAAGCCCAATCCGTGTTGGTCGCCCTTAAGCACGGCCTTGGCGCTGTCGAGGGCCTGTTCGAAGGTTGCATGTGGGGGGATGGGCGGGACATCAGGGTCGACGCGGACATCCAGGACGGTGGGTCGGTCCGCAGCCAGCGCGCGGTCCCAGGCGGGTCCGACGTCGTCCGGATGATCCACGGCGATGCCCTGCAGGCCCAGTAGTTCCGCGAACTCCGCATAGGGGACGTCGGGCAACGTTTGGGATTCGGTGAACGCGGGAGCTCCTTCCATGGCGCGCATCTCCCAGGTGACCTGGTTCAGGTCATTGTTGTGCAGGACCGCGATGACAAGCCGGGGGTCGGTCCATTCATGCCAGTAGTGCTTGATGGTGATCAGTTCGGCCATGCCGTTCATTTGCATGGCGCCGTCACCGGCAAAGACAATCACGGGACGATCCGGGCGGCCAAATTTCGCGCCGATGCCGTAGGGCACGCCGGGGCCCATGGTGGCGAGGTTGCCTGAGAGCGAGCCGCGCATGCTCCCACGGAACTTCAGCTGCCGGGCATACCAATTGGCCGAAGAGCCGGAATCAGCGGTGACAATGGCATTCTCCGGCAGGCGGGACGAAAGCTCGGAGAACAGTCGCATGGGGTTGATGGGCTTGGCCTCCACCGCGGCTTCCATTTCCATGGTCTCCCACCAGCGGGTGACGTTTTTTTCGATCGTTTCGCGCCAGGCCCGGTCCTCCTTGCGCTGCAACAGCGGGATCAGCGCCTGCAGCGTGGTTTTCGCATCCCCCACTATGTTGGTCTCGTAGGCGTAACGCATGCCGATCATTTTGGCGTCGATGTCGATCTGGACCCCGCGGGCCTGACCAGGTTCGGGCATGAACTGGGTGTAGGGAAAACTGGACCCAACCGTGAGCAGCGTGTCACAGTCCATCATGAGCTCGTAGCTGGGCCGGGTGCCCAACAATCCGATGGAACCTGTCACATACGGCAGTTCGTCGGAAAGGACGTCTTTGCCGAGCAATGCCTTGGCCACCCCGGCGCCGAGAATATCGGCCACTTGTTGGATCTCGGCGGCGGCGTCGCGTGCCCCGGAGCCCACCAACATGGCCACCTTGGTGCCAGCGTTGAGCAGTGCAGCCGCCGCGTGCATCCCGTCACTGTCGGGGGTGATCGTGGGCCACTGCACACCGAGGCTGGAGGGTACCATCTTGAACGCGTGGGTGGGGGCCGAGTACTCCATTTCCTGTACGTCAGAGGGGATGATGATGGCGGTGGGTGCGCGTTCGGCCAGCGCAATGCGGATGGCCCGGTCCAGGACGTTGGGAAGCTGTTCCGGGACGGTCACCATCTGGACGTATTCGCTGGCGACGTCCTTGAACAACGTCAGCAGGTCCACTTCCTGCTGGTAGGACCCGCCAATGGCCGATTGGGCGGTTTGTCCCACAATCGCCACTACCGGGACGTGGTCAAGCTTTGCGTCGTAGAGGCCGTTGAGGAGGTGGATGGCACCAGGGCCGGAGGTGGCCATGCAGACGCCGGGCCGTCCGGAAAACTTGGCGTAGCCCACGGCCTCGAATGCTGACATTTCCTCGTGCCTGGACTGGATGAATTTAGGCTCATTCCCGGCACGCCCGAATGCAGCCAGGGTGCCGTTGATCCCGTCTCCGGGAAAAGCGAACACGTGCTCCACGCCCCACTCGCGAAGTCGTGACAGCAGGTAGTCCGAGACTGTTTGCTTTGCCATGTTTGCGTCCTCCAATACTTGGATGTGGCCCGAGCCGCCATCGCGACCCTGCCTTGGTCTAGTTTCGCCGGCTCGTGGCGCCGTTGATGAGCAGCCTGTCGGCGGCACGGGCCGCAACGGCCATGATGGTGAGCGCCGGGTTGGCGCTGCCTTGGGTGGGCAGCACGCTGCCGTCGGTGATGAGCAGGTTCGGGACGGCGAAGGTGCGGCAATCCGCGTCGACAACACCCTCCTCCTGCGTGGCGGACATGCGTGCCCCTCCGACCAAGTGGGCGTAGCGGTCAATGGTGATGACCTCGGCAGCGCCGGCGGCCGTGAGAATGAGTTCCATCTTTTCCTGGGCTGCCCTCATGAGCGCCTTGTCGTTGGCGCCTTGGGAGAAGCTGAAGCGGGCCACAGGCAGTCCGTGCCTGTCCAACTCCGACGACAGGGTGACACGGTTTTCGGCTTGGGGCAGGAATTCACACAGTGCCCCCAAGCAGGCCCAGTGGACGTAGTCGCTCATATAGTTGCGCAGCGCCGCACCCCAATGGCCTTGTGCCATGACGTGTTCGGCCCAGGTGATCGGCAGGGGTGAAACGGTTTGAATGGAAAAGCCGCGCTTATAAGGCTTTTTCGGATCGGTTTCATAGAATTCCTCACTGCTGACCTCCGGTGGCGGCCCCTTCCACATCCGTACCTCGGAGTCGAAACGACCGGCCGTTTGCGGCGCGCCCTGAACCATGAGGTAGCGGCCCACCTGATCGAAGTCATTGCACAGCCCGTCGGGAAACCGTGCCGAGGTGGAGTTGAGCAGCAGGCGCGGTGTCTCGATCGCGTAGCCGGCGACGGCGACCATGCGCGCCCGCTGAAAACGAGCCACCCCCTGATGGACGTAGTGCACGCCTGTGGCGAGCCCGGTTCGCTCATCCATTTCGATACGGCTCACCATGGAATCCGGACGGACCTCGGCGCCGTGGGCGAGGGCATCAGGGATATGCGTGATCAGCGGAGAGGCTTTGGCGTTGACCTTGCATCCTTGCAGGCAGAAGCCGCGGTAGATGCAGTGGGGCCGGTTGCCAAAGCGGCCATTGCTGATAGCCACCGGACCCACTTTGGCGGTGATGCCGCAGGCGAGGGCACCGCGCTGAAAAAGTTCACCATTGCCGGAGACGGGGTGGGGACTGTGGGGGTAACCGTGTGGGTCGCCCCAGGGCCAGTGTTCCCCGGCGACAGGTAATTCTTCTTCGATGTCCTGGTAGTAGTCCTTGAGGTCCTGATATTGGAGGGGCCAGTCGGCGCCCACACCATCCAGCGTCCGGGTCTGAAAGTCGCTGGGATGAAACCGGGGCACGTAACCGGCATAGTGAACCATGGAACCACCCACACCCCTGCCGGAGTTGTTGGACCCCAGAGGCACCGGGTCACTCCCGGCGATGACCCGGGGTTCGGTCCAATACAGGTGGTGTGAACCCGCTTCGTCACTGACCCAGTCGTTTTCCGGTTCCCAGAAGGGGCCAGCATCCATGGCCACCGCCCGCCACCCGGCACGCGCCAGACGCTGCAACATCGTGGATCCACCGGCGCCACAGCCCACGATGACGATGTCCACTTCATCGTCATCGTCAAATCGGCGCATTTTTTCACGCAGAGCATGGTTGATGCCAGGGCCAGCCGGGAGCAACCACGCCGATTCGTTGCGTTCACGCACACTGCTCATGGGTGATTCTTCCTTCCTCGTGCCGGGTCGGCGTCCGGGCGGACGTCACGAACTTCAAACGGCTCCCGGGAGTCCTCACCCATGTTTTTGTAGCCGCGGGGATACGCCGGTCCGGCAAAACCGATTTCATTCCACGCCCACGGATGGGAGTAAAACGCCGTGCACGCGTAGCGGGTCCACAGGCTCCATGTTTGTTTGGCAGGGAGCCCGTGCCATGGGGCGGAGTCAAGGTTTTGGATGCCTTGGAGCAGCCGCGTCTGCTCATGCCAGGTGGCCAGGGCGAACAAAGTGCCGCACCGAATCCGCGCATCGTCGTCGAGTGCGTCAAGGCTCTGCCGCCACGCGTCCGCATCCAA
This sequence comes from Actinomycetales bacterium, assembly GCA_038199275.1. Classification (GTDB taxonomy): domain Bacteria; phylum Actinomycetota; class Actinomycetes; order Actinomycetales; family Micrococcaceae; genus Specibacter. The sequence continues at coordinate 1,031 of JBBPZC010000011.1, read as the reverse complement.
CGGCATGTCCTCGTAGTGCCAGCCGTCGGTTTCCTGGGCGGCGAGCCGGGCGTCGACCATGGCTACGACAGGGACGCGGGGTTCCTCGCGTTGATCCAGGAGCTGGTTGAACAAGGCGCCGGCAGCAGCTTCCTGCGTGGGTGTAAAGAAACGGATGTCAGGTGGCAGGCCCAGGCGGCCCATCACCACGGAGGCTGTCGTGGCATCCCAATGTTTGGCCTGGTCCGTTGTGTTGAAATGTGGGAAGCGGCCGCCTCCGTCGCCGGCAGCCAGCGGAAGTGTACTCATTTCTCCCTCCTCAACACGGCTGCGAGGAGTCCCATGCCGCCCACCAGAGTCACGAGCAGGGGGGCCAGCAGTGGCGGCCCCATCTCCATGTTGTAGCGCAGGTTGCCAAAGCCACCGGGCTTCTGGACTATCCCGCGGGCATGGAAGTACGTCCCCTGAAGGCCGTTGGCGACAATAACTGCGGAGGCGACCGGGAGAGCTGTTTTTGCCATGCGCTTGCTGCAGACTCCCGCCACGCCCGCCGCAGCCGCGAGCGGCCCCAAGAGCACCGGCACCCACATCCATCTGTTGCCAAAGCTGGCCTTGTCGTGTTCAAAGTAGATTTCCGCGGCCGTCACCAACGCGCCGATGGCCGTCAGGGCTGCGAGGGAGCGCTCAAAGCGACCTGCTTCAACGTTGCGCACCATCCGGTCCAGGACATGGACGGCGCCACCCGGGGAGACGGGCTCAGATGTCAGGCGGTGCCTCAATGGAATCTTCATGGATGGTCCTTCCTTCACCGCGGCGTCAAGACCGCCGGGATAGTGTTGACTGTGAATCTTTGGCCGGACGGACCAGGATCCTCGGACGGTTGGCATGGCGCAAGCATTGCACCTGCCCAAGTAAAGGACGCATACTCATAAGCGTGAATCCAGAAAAGAACCAGGAACCCGCCAGCGGCGGGACCATGATTGCGGAAGAAACTGCTGATGCCCGCGATGAAATCGATGCAGCAATGCGGGCCGCACGGGTATTTCTGGCCG
>JBBPZC010000010.1:0-4090 GCA_038199275.1 Actinomycetales bacterium | reverse complement strand
TTTCTTGTTTTGCAAAGACCAAGAACTTGATCTTTTCAGGCACGATGATCACCCCTCGGATGAGGAGGATGCAATATCAGGGAAGGCGCACCACTTGGGCACCAAACACCAGTCCGGCACCAAAGCCGATCTGAAGCGAAAGTTTACCGGAGAGCTCCGGGTTCTCTGCCAGCAGGCGGTGTGTTGCCAGGGGAATTGAGGCGGCCGAGGTGTTGCCGGCGTCGGCAATGTCGCGGCCGATGATGACGTGCTCGGGCAGTTTGAGCTGCTTGGCAAGTTCATCAATGATGCGCATGTTGGCCTGGTGGGGCACAAAAGCGCCCAGGTCATCAGCGGTGATTCCGGCGTCAACAAGGGCCTTCTTGGCCACCTTGGCCATCTCCCACACAGCCCAACGGAACACGGTCTGTCCGTCCTGGCGCAGGGTGGGCCACAGCGCGGAGTGGGCTTCGTCAGCGGCGGCGAGGTCAGCGCCGTCGCCCTTCATGGCCTGCTCGCTAAAGTCACGGATATCCAGCTGGGAGTGGGTCATGCCAATGGCGTCCCACCTGCTGCCGTCCGAGCCCCACACGGAGGGGCTAATGCCGGGCTCGTCTGAGGGGCCGATGACGACCGCTCCGGCGCCGTCGCCCAGGAGGAAGGAGATGGTGCGCTCGTGGTTGTCAATGACGTCGGAGAGCTTCTCCACGCCGATGACCAGCACATACTCTGCCGTGCCGGAACGCACCAGCGCGTCGCCCTGGGCGATGCCGTAGCAGTAGCCGGCGCAGGCGGCGGAGATGTCGAACGCGGGTGCCGGGTTGGCACCAAGGCGGTCCGCGATCAGGGCAGCGGCCGACGGCGTGGCGTAGGGATGGGTGACCGTCGAGACGAGCACGGCGCCGATTTGGGACGGCTTGATGCCCGCCTTTTCGATGGCCTCGGCACCGGCACCGACCGCCATGTCCACGACGGAAACCTCACGCGGGGCGCGCTGGCGGGTGATGATGCCGGTGCGCTGCTGGATCCATTCGTCGGAGGAATCGATCCACTGGCACACGTCCTCGTTGGTGACGGTGACGGAAGGACGGTAGGCCCCCACGGACATGATGCGCGCGCCGTTCCGCGTGGGGTTGGCCTTCAAGGTGGGGGTGCTCACAGTGATCCTGCTTCCGGTGAAATGTGTGCTGCCAGCAAGTCCCGGGCAGCTTGGAGGTCATCAGGTGTCTTCACCGCAACGGTGGCCACCCCGGTCATGCCGCGCTTGGCCAGCCCCGTCAGGGTGCCGGCCGGAGCCAGCTCAATCAGCCCGGTCACGCCCATGGCGGACATGGTTTCCATGCACAGGTCCCAACGGACGGGACGCGACACCTGGGCGATCAGCGACTCAAGTGCCGCTTCCCCGGAAGGTACGACGGCGCCGTCGTAGTTGGACAGCAGCGCCACCTTGGGGGTGTGGGGGGTCAGTGACGGGGCGAGCGTGTGAAGTGCTGACACGGCGGGTGCCATGTGGTGGGTGTGGAATGCGCCTGCAACCTGCAGCGGGATGACGCGGGCCTTGGCAGGCGGTGCGGCCACGAGGGCCGCGATCTGCTCCAACGTTCCGGCAGCCACGGTCTGGCCCTTGGAGTTCATGTTGGCCGGGGTCAGCCCGGCGGCTTCGATGGCGGCGAGAACCTCATCCGGGGCACCGCCCACAATGGCTGCCATGCCGGTGGGGGTGACGGCTGCGGCGTCGGCCATGCGGTTGGCGCGTTCACGCACAAACGCCATGGCGTCGGCGTTGGAAAGCGTCCCGGTGAGGGCTGCGGCGGTGATTTCACCAACGGAGTGCCCTGCCACGACGGTGGTTCCGGGGACCAGCGCGGACGTGGCGTCCTCACCCAACAGGGCCGTCGCGGTGATAAGTCCGGCAGCCACAATCAGCGGCTGTGCGACGGCGGTGTCCTTGATGGTTTCGGCATCTGAAGTTGTCCCGTGGGCGGCCAGATCGATCCCGGCAGCGTCGCTGAGCGCGGCAAGCTGTTCGGCCACGCCGGGGCGTTCCAGCCACGGGGAAAGGAATCCGGGGGTTTGAGAGCCCTGACCAGGGCAGACTATTGCAAGCACATTAACCAGCTTTCCAAACTTAACGGTGTTTTCACCGTGTTTTCCTGCACCAAGCTCGTCAGCACAATTTGTAGGAAGTCTACAATAGAGCCGGGGTTGGGGCGTCATGGGTGAGACGTTTTAGGTGAAAAAGCACTAATTTGCGTCCTCGGTTCCCGGCGGTATGGCGGTGCCGGATTTACCTGCGGGCGTCTTGGCAGGGGCGCCCTTGGTGGAGGACGGCAATGCGGAGGGGCCCTTGGCGGGGGCTGCCAGGCGGCCCACGATCAACGCAGTCTGCAACACAAACGCCTCGCGGGGGATGAGCGGATCCCAACCCGTCACATCACACACCCGGCGCAGCCGGTAACGGACTGTGTTGGAGTGGACAAAGAGCTCACGGGCGGCGGCTTCGAGGGAATGCCCACCTTGCAGGTAACTGCTGAGAGTGTCCACCAGGCCGTTGGAGGCGTTGACCAGCGGGCGATATATGGTGGCCACAAGAGTGCGCCGGGCTGACTCGTCGCCGCCAATGACGCGCTCCGGCAACAGGTCCTCAGCGGATACGGGGCGCGGAGCGCCGGACCAGCCCTTCACCACGGACATCCCGGCGAAGGCCGCCTTTGCTGATGTGGTGGCTTCCGTCAATGTCGCCGCCAACGGGCCGTACACCACCGGCCCGGGGGCAAAGAGCTCACTGAGGCGCACGTAGGCGGATTCGGGATTGCGCACACTGCCCAACACCAAAATCAGCCTGTCACCCTGAATGCCCACCATGACATCCTCGGCGAAGCGTCCGGCGGCACGGCGCAGGGTGCCAAGGAACGAGGGGTTGGCGTCTGTCGGGGCATAGCCCACCATGATGGTGAAGCGGCCATGTGAGGTCCAGCCCAGGGCCGAGATCCGTGATTGCAGGGCATCGCTGTTTTCCCCGCGCAGGATTCCGTCCACGGCCAGGGCTTCCAGTCTGGTGTCCCACGCGCCACGGTTTTCGGCCGCACGAGCGTAAACATCAGCTGCCGCAAACGCCACCTCCCGTGAGTAGCGCAGCACCGCCTCGCGCAGGGCCACCTGCTCGCTGGCAGCAGCAAGTTCCGGGACCCTGTCCTCAACAACCTGTACCACGGTGCGGATCAGCTGCAGTGCCCGCTGCAGGCTGATGGAACGAGTGAGTTCGGTGGGCGCGGTGCCAAAGACATCGGAGAGCACCCAGCTGGGCGAGGACGGATGCTCGTACCAGGACACGAAAGCGCTGATGCCGTTTTGCGCCACCAGCCCCAAGGCGGAGCGCTCGTCCGCACTGAGCCGGCGGTACCAGGGCAGGGTCTCCTCAAGTTCGGTGCGCATCATGGTGGAGAGCAGGCCAATGTTGGCGCGCAGCCGCGCCAAGGTTTCAGGCGATCGCGGGGCGGAGGCCGTGGGTGAATTCTTTGCTGCCATTCCTCGAGGATATGTCCATCTGCCCCTGGGGTGTTATTTGTGTGAACCCAACAATACTTTTGCGGCCTGGGCCAGTAAGTCCGGACAGGCTTTGGTGGGTTGACACAAAGAGCGGGTTGAGGCAAAGACGGGCAGTGACAGAAGCATTAAACAAAAAAGGGCGGCTGGTGCTGTCCGTGGAAATTTCACGAACAGCACCAGCCGCCCCGTCAAGCGGTGGTGCGTGTCAGCTGTCGCCGCCAGCGTTGCCGGTGGTGCCGGCATTCACGTTCAGCAGGTCGTACTTGGCAGCCGCCTGGCGAGGTGCATCGGCGTCGACCTTCCCATCCTTGGCCAGCATCTGCAGGGTGCGCACAACCACTGAGTGGCTGTCGATCTTGAAGAAGCGCCGTGCTGCTGCACGGGTGTCGGAGAAGCCGAAGCCGTCGGCACCCAGGGTTGCGAAGTCATTCGGCAGGAACTGACGGATCTGATCCGGCACTGCCTTCATGTAGTCGGTGACAGCAACCACGGGGCCCTGCGCGCCAGCCATTTTGGCGGTGATGTAGGGGACCCGTGCCTCGTTCTCGGGGTGCAGGAAGGC
>JBBPZC010000009.1:0-4669 GCA_038199275.1 Actinomycetales bacterium | reverse complement strand
GGTGGGATTTCATGGCGGAGAGATCCAGACCGGAGGCGGCCATGACCGGATCAATCACAAATTCGGTCAAATCTGCCCGAAGCGTTTCAAGCGAAGTACCTTCAGCGTGCTGGCTGGAAATCACCACAGTGTCCACGGAAACTGGGCGGTCGCCATCGTAGCCGATCGTCACCTGGGTCTTGCCGTCGGGGCGCAGGTACGCCAATTCACCGGACTTGCGCACATCCGTCAACCGCTCAGACAGGCGATGGGCCAGGAAGATCGGGGTGGGCATGTAGGAGGCGGTCTCGTTGCTCGCGTAGCCAAACATGAGGCCCTGGTCGCCCGCTCCCTGAGCATCGTCCTCATCCACGGCGGTGCCTTCACGGACCTCAAGGGAATTGAAAACGCCGTCGAAAATGTCCTGCGACTGCTGCCCAATCGACACCGACACGCCGCAGCGGGCACCGTCGAAGCCGTTGGCCGAAGAGTCGTAGCCAATGTCCAGGATGGTGTTGCGCACGATCTGCGGAATTTCGACGTAGGCGTTGGTGGTTACCTCGCCCGCAACGATCACCAAGCCGGTGGTGGCCATGGTCTCAACGGCTACGCGGGAATCGGGGTCCTCCGCCAGCAGCGCGTCGAGAATGGCGTCACTGATCTGGTCGCAGATCTTGTCTGGGTGCCCTGCCGTCACCGATTCGGAGGTAAACAGGCGCATGGGATTTACTGAAGTCACGTATCTACTTTACTTATGTATGTGGTGCATGTGGCGGCCGCCTGACTTGGGCTGTCACAAAGCACGCCAAAATTGAAAAAAACTGCCTATTGCGCGTCAAGCCGCTGTGCAATGACATGCACGACGGCGTCCGCCACCTCCCGCTTGGACCCTGCGGCCTGCACGGGTTCCGTCCCGTCCAACGCCAAAATCTCGACCTGGTTGCTGTCCTGGCCAAAGACCCGTTCGCTGCCGGACTCCCCCGGGCCAACCTCGTTGACCACCAGCAGGTCGCAGCCTTTGCGGCGAAGTTTCGCCTGCGCGTAAGTGCGGGCGTCGGCCTCGTCATCACCGGTCTCGGCGGCAAATCCCACGATGAGTTGCTGTTGGTTTTGTGCGGCCCGGTGCGCTACAACCTCTGCAAGGATGTCCGGATTGCGGACGAGATGAATGACGGGATCGGCTACGCCGTCGCGCTTCTTGATCTTGCCGCTGGAGATGGTCGCCGGGCGGAAGTCCGCAACAGCAGCCGCCATGATGACGACGTCGGCCGTGCCCGCGGCAGCCAAGGTTGCCGAGCGCAATTCAAGAGCCGTTTCAATGGGCTGCAGGGCAGCTCCAGCGGGTGGGGGTACGTCCAGGTGTGCGTGAATCAGGATGACGTGCGCCCCTGCCGCCAACGCGGCCTCGGCCAGGGCCACGCCCTGTTTGCCGGAGGACTTGTTGCCCAGGTAGCGCACGGGGTCGAGCGGTTCGCGGGTTCCACCGGCCGTGATGAGGATCCTTTTGCCAGTCAAGGGCCCGGGTTCCCCGGAACCGGTATCGGCTACGGTGGTGGGCTCTGGTTCGGCGACAGCTGGTGGAGCGTCGGCGGGAGCAGGCTGGGTGGGGGTGGATTCAGCAGTGGCGGGCACAGCGCCAGGTGCGGCAGGCGCATCGGCCGGGGACCCGGCGTCGTCCATCACCACGGAATTGTCCATCACCGCAGAATGATCCATCACCGCAGGAGTGGGAGTGTTCTCCAGCGCCGCAGGAGCGCCCTTAGCCGCGGTGGGGCCTGCAACCAGCGCCATGGCAGCGGCAAAAATGGCCTCCGGCTCGGGCAGGCGGCCCGGACCGGCGTCGGGGCCGGTCAACCGTCCCACCGCCGGATCCAGCACATGCACGCCGCGCGAACGCAGCGTGGCCACATTGGCCACCGTGGAGGCGTGCTGCCACATTTCCGTGTGCATGGCCGGCGCGAAGAGCACCGGGCCGCGCGCCATCAGCAAGGTGGTGGTCAGCAGATCGTTCGCGTGGCCCCCGGCAGCCTTCGCCAAAAGGTCAGCGGTTGCCGGGGCCACAACGATCAAGTCCGCTTCATGCCCAATCCGGACATGGTTGACCTGATCCACTGCGTCGAAAACATCGTTCGTGACGGGTCGCCCGCTCAGTGCCTCCCACGTGGCGACGCCCACAAATTTTGTGGACGCCTCAGTGGGGATGACTGTGACAGCGTGGCCGGCCTCGGTAAAGAGGCGCAGCAGCAAGGCGGATTTGTAGGCGGCAATTCCGCCACCTACCCCTAGGACTATGTTCAGCTTCGACACCGCGGGGGTACTAATTTGCGTTACGCGGTTTCAATCGGCGTGGAGACCAGGAGGCCTTCGTCGATTTCACGGAAGGCGATGGAGAGCGACTTCTCATTCAGTTTGGTGTCAACGAGGGGGCCAACGTATTCGAACAGGCCCTCGTGGAGCTGTGCGTAGTAGGCGTTGATCTGGCGGGCGCGCTTGGCGCCAAAGATGACCAGTCCGTACTTCGAATCGGCAGCTTCAAGCAGCGAATCAATCGAGGGATTGATGATGCCTTCGGGTTGTGTAGTCAATTACTTCTCCACAATATAAAAGGGTTGGTACGGGTTATGCAGTGTGATGAGGGGTGAGCCCCATCAGTTCAACCAGTGCCGCTGCAGCCCGGCTGACATCGTCGTTGACAATGATGTAATCAAATTCCGGCGCGGCAGCAAGTTCCAGTTTAGCCGTTTCCAGGCGGCGCTGCTGCTCTTGTGCACTTTCTGTGCCGCGGCCCACCAGCCGGCGGACCAATTCGTCCCAGTTTGGCGGGGCCAGGAACACGAAATCGGCCTCCGGCATGGCCTCTTTAACCTGACGGGCACCCTGTAAGTCAATCTCCAACAACACCGACTTGCCATCCGCCACAGCGGCCTGGACCGTGCTGCGCAAGGTGCCGTAGCGGTTGACGCCGTGGACGACGGCCCACTCAAGCAGTTCGCCGTCGGCCACGAGGGCATCGAAGTCCTCGGCAGCCTTGAAGAAATAATGCACGCCTTCTTCCTCACCGGGACGGGCCGTGCGGGTGGTGGCGGAAACGGAAAGCCACACATCCGGGTAGTTGTCCCGGATGAACGTGGACACCGTGCCCTTGCCCACGGCTGTGGGCCCGGCCAGCACGGTGACACCGCTGCGGGGTTTGCTGCGGTTGGTGTTTTCCACCGGTACCTGTACTTCGTTCATGATTCCTGTCCAAGATAGTCAACCAGGGCCCGGCGCTGATGCACTCCCAGCCCTCGGACCCGGCGGGTTGGGGCAATGCCCAGCTCGCTCATGATCACGGTTGCACGTACCTTTCCAATGCCCGGAAGGGCTTCCAATAATTCACACACTTTAAGCCGGTCAAGGGCCGGTTCCGCCGCCGCAGTCTCCAAGACAACGGCCACAGTGGTCCGGCCCGACTTCAAATCTTGTTTTGCCGCAGAGCGCAATGCCCTGGCGGCCAGGGCCTTGGTCCGTGCGTCTGCGCGATCCTGCTGGGACAAGTGCGGCAAATTCACGAAAAATCTTCTCCCTGCTGATGACTGTCCCCGGTGCGGGTGGTTGCACGGTAATCCTTAGAACCTATCCGCACCGGGGACGCAAATCAATTGGCTTTTGGGGCCAAGGCAGGCTTACAAACCCGCCAACGTTTCAACTGTAGCCGACCGCAGTGCGGCAATATCCGGGCCGGCGGCGAGGATGCCACGGCTGGAGGTTGCCAACACCGCAGGATAGGCAGCACCGAAGGTGGCCCGCATGTCCGTACCCGTGGCGCCCTGGGCACCCAGGCCCGGCGCCAGGATGGGCCCGTGCACGGCGGCAAGGTCAATGTCCAGCTCGGTGAGTGCCGAACCAACCGTGGCCCCAACCACCAGGCCCACCGACCCCAACGCCTGCCCTGCATAGCGCCGGTTTTCGACTGCTGCCGCCTGCACAATGCGCTTGGCCACCGACTCGTTCCCGCCTACATGCTGGACGGAGGTACCCTCCGGGTTGGAGGTCAGCGCCAGGACAAACACGCCACGGCCGTTGGCGGCGGCCAGGTCCAGTGCCGGACGCAGCGACTCGAACCCCAGGTACGGGCTCAGGGTCACCGAGTCCGCGGCCAGGGCCGAACCGTCACGCAGCCAGGCATCGGCGTAGCCGGCCATGGTGGAGCCAATGTCTCCGCGCTTGGCGTCGGCAATGGTGAGCACGCCGGCCTGGGCTGACGCTAAGAGGAGCTCTTCAAGAACTGCCAGCCCGGCCGAACCGTGGCGCTCATAGAGAGCCACTTGGGGCTTGATCGCAGCGGCCAAGGGCGCCACCGCCTCCAGCACGGTCTGTGAGAAGGTGCGCAAACCCGCAACGTCGTCGGCCAATCCCCACGCGGCCAGCAGGCTCGGGTGCGGGTCGATGCCCACACACAGGGGTCCGCGGGCCGTCATGGCGGCGGCGAGCCGCGCTCCGAAACCCTGGCGGGCTCCGCAGTCGCGTCCGCCGTCGTGCTCCGCGGAGTCCTGATTAGGCATTCTGGGCTGCCTGACCTGCGGCCAGGACCACAGCGTGCTCCTGCAGGCTGGTGACGTCCCATTCGTAGGAGCGCAGGGCTTCCATGGCCTGGACGGCAACGTTGAACTCGGCCACCGTGGTGATGCAGGGGCGGCCGTTGGAGACG
>JBBPZC010000008.1:0-5027 GCA_038199275.1 Actinomycetales bacterium | reverse complement strand
TTTAGGCTTGGGGGATGACTCATACTCCCTCCGATACAGCTGTTCACTTGCCGCACGTTGATGGGCTGGTGTTCCGGCCGGCCGAGGCCGGTGATCTTGAGGCGTTGGCGGCACTGGTCAAACGGATTGCCGTGTCCGAGCAGGCGCACTGGTACCCGCAGCGCTCGGAAGTGGCGGCAGCGCTGGAGGATCCCGTGAACCCAGCCGTGCAGAACTCTGTGGTGGGCGTGGACTCCGACGGCGAGTTGCGCGCCTACGGTGGGGTGCAAAAAAACCCGGACGGCGACAAGGCCATCATTCAGGGCGGTGTGGACCCGCTGTGGCACCGCCGAGGATTCGGTGCCGCCGTGCTGGCCTGGCAGGAATCGCAGGCCGCTGCACGCTTCGCGGCCGACAATTTGGCCGGCGGGCACCGGGCCGCGAAGGTGCGCAGCCATGTGGCGGAAGGCAACGCGGGACAACGGGCCCTGCTGGCCTCCGCCGGCTATTCCGTGGTGCGGTATTACTCGCAGATGCAGCGCAGCCTGGCGCGGATTCCCACGGTGGCCGTCCCTGATGGGATCAGCATTGTGGTGCTGACGCCTGAGCTCAGCGATGCCGTGCGCCGCGCCCACAATGAGGCTTTTGCCGACCACTGGGGTTCCGAGCCGCGGTCACCACAACGGTGGGAGGTGCAAATGCAGCACGAACACGCGCGGTGGGATCTGTCCACGGCCGCCGTGGACAACGCCACGGGGGACGTTGTGGCCTACCAATTGGCAACCGTCGACCCGGAGGAGGCGACTGCTGACAGCAGCGGGGAAGGCTACACCGAACTGCTCGGTGTGCGCCGGGCGTGGCGTGGACGTGGACTTGCCCCGGCATTGTTGGCCGACGCCATGACACGCTTTGCCGCGGCCGGGCTGGACCACGCCGGACTGGAGGTGGACACGGAGAACCCGTCCGGGGCGCTGGGCCTGTATGAACGGATGGGATACCTGCCGCTGCGGCGCACCATGGTGTGGGACAAGCTACTCTGATCTGGAACGTGCCTGCTTACGGTGGGCACCTGGCAGCACCTGGCAGCACCTGGCACCACCTGCCGCTGCCGCGGAGGTCCGGCATCCGCCGCGCTAGGCCTTCCCAGTGACGAGTGAACCGGGGAACACCAGCTGTGGGTGCGTCGAGTCCCAGCGAGGGAACGACTGCAGGATCCAGTACAGCAGGAACAAGGCGAGAGCCAGTAGCTCGCATACGAGCACCGGCGGGATGACGAAGGATTCCAGCCATCCGCCGTAGATCACCGCGACGGCGACCACGGCGTCCAGCAAAAAGCCCGCCGCAATGATCCAGTACAGACGCTGGTAGGTCCGGGTGGGCCGTGCCCCTTGATAATGCTCAAACGCCTTGGCAACGGCACATGAGCCGATCGCCAGAAAAAATACGATAGCGGCGGTGACGTGGGCGTACTGCAGGAACGTGTCCCGGGCGAACGCCCACATCAGGGCCACGACAAGCAGCAGCGCGGTGGCACCGAGCAGGGAAGCGAGGACAGCCCGAAACTCCTGGTTGCGACCCTTGAAGATGAGGAACGCGGCAATAACAATCACCACGGTCATCACCAGATAGGTGGTGATGCCGTTCGCCACATCCGGATGATAGACCGACGGCACGCACGTGCTTCCTGGCTCGCAATCAATCGTGAGACCGGGGACTGATCCCGGCCTGAGGGGTGTGGGCACCAGGGCAATCAACGGCGCCAAGAGCCCGGCCGCATCCAGCAGTGCCCGTTCCACCCCCGTTCCGGAAATGGCCAGCAGACCCAGCGAGGTCGCAATGAGCGCGCCCACGAACACCGTGCGGGCTGGGGTGTAGTAGTAGGCGCTGACGGAGGACAGCACACCTACCTGGGTCATGGCGACGGCGATGGAGACAAAAATGAGCACCACGGTTCCGCCAATGCCCATGCGTAGGTAGCGGTAGGTTCGCTGCAGCGAGGCACTATCCGTCAGCAGCTGTGGCGGGTAGTCACTGTCGTTGGCTGGCATGTGCCGCTCCCGGTCGTGCTTGCTGCGTCCGTCGGCTCAGGCGTCGACGTCGTAGAGATGGTGGACGAGGTCATGCAGGAAGTAGCCGCTGAGCGTGACAACCGTGAACTCGGCGCCGTTGCTGCGCAGGCCGCGGCGGTCCCAGTGCTCCGGTGCGACGGCACCAAACGCCGCAGCGGCGTCGAGGCCGTTCTGCGTGAGTTCGGCCGCAACCTCCGCACTGTCCAGCGATTCATAATTGCCGTCCAGGGCGGCCTGATCCTGATCCCAGTTGGCAAAGGTGGGGTTGTCCTCCCGCAGCATGAGCTCCAGCCGGGCGGTGAACACGTCGAAGACGTCCCGCACATGCGCGCCGTACTCCAGCACCGACCATTTGTCCGGCTCGCTTCGTTCCTCGGCGTCGGCGCTGCGCAAGGCTGCCTCCCAACGGGGCAGCAGCGCCGGCACCATGGTGGCAGCCGTGGCCGGAGTGGACTCGGATGCCGCGAAACCGCAGTCCGGACAGGGCCGCTCAAGGACCCAGGTCCAGTCTTTGTCATCAGGAATGATCGCCATGGCCCCAGTGTAGGGCACCATACCCATGGCGTGGTGGGCCCACGCGTCCGAGGATTCCCTGGCCGAGCGGAGCGTGTTGAGGCATGGCGTGGTGGGCCCACGCGTCCGAGGGTTCCCTGGCCGAGCGGAGCGTGTTGAGGTAGGACGTGGGGATTAGTCGATTGGCAGCTCGAATGCCTCTTGGGTGGAGTCCGGGATGGGCTTCGGGTCCCTGGTGGGTGCCGGTGGCAGCTTCGCCGTTGGGGAGCTGGCGCCTGTGGGAGGTGCCGAGGGGGCGGCTGGCGGCAGGCCGGCGTCGGACGTTTCCGTGGATGGACCGGAAAGGCTGGGGCCCAACAGGTCGATGCCCGCGGTCAGCGGAACACCGGAACCGTCCCGGTGCCCATGCTCCACAGGCAGCGCACGGGCCACGCCGGTGCTCGAGGATGCCTTCGCGGGTCCGTGGCCTGCCCAGGCCGCCAACAGGTGGTCCTCACCCTTCAGGAAACGGTGCGCACGGACGCCTCCGGTCGCGCGGCCCTTGGCGGGGTAATCGGAGAAGGCCGTGACCTTCGCCGAGCCGGACGGCGTGCCCGGCAGCGGATCCTGGCCGCCGGAAACCGTGACCACCACGGCGTCCGGATCGTTGGGGGAGATGATGTTGAACGAGATGACGGAATCGTTCGCGGCCAACTTGATGCCAGCCATGCCCCCGGCGGTGCGGCCCTGCGGACGAACAATGGCGGAACTGTAGCGCAGCAACTGGGCGTCACGGGTGATGAAGGTCAGCTCGTCGTCGTCCGTGGCAACGCCGACCCCCACCACAAAGTCCTTCGGCTTGAGTGAGATGTACTCCCAGTCGTCGCGGTTCAACGGGTAGTCGGGGGTGACCCGCTTGACCACACCCGCGGCCGTACCCACGGCGAACACGCTGTTCAACGGGACAAAGCCAACCAGCGACTCGCCCTTGGTCAGCGTGATGAAGTCTTTCGCGCCGACGCCGCCGGACAGGTTGGGCAGTGCGGCGGTGGGTGGCAGCACCGGCATGTCCACCACCTGCAGGCGCAACATCCGGCCCAGCGATGTCAGTGCGCCAATCTCCGCACGCGCCGTGGTTTTCAGGACGGAGGTGAACACGTCATGCTTGCTCCGGCCCCCGGACTCCACCAGCGGCTCGGCGGTGGAGGTGCGGGCAATCTGGCCGGTGGCGCTGAGCAGCACCCAGCAGGGGTCATCGGCAATTTCCAGGGCAAGCGGAGCCGCCTTGCCAACCCTGCCGCCGGGGCCGGCGGCCAGCGCCTTGGCCACGGACGGTGCCATGGCCTCGGACTCCAGCAGCACCGTGCGGCGCGGGGTGGCGTGCTTGGCGGCAACCTCGCCCATCTCGTTGGAGACCAGTTCGTGCAGCATTTCCTGTGAGCCGAGAATGGCTTCCAGGGCTGCAATCTCGCGGCGCAGCTCATCTCGTTCGGACTCCAGTTCCACCATGGAGAAACGGGTGAGGCGGCGCAACTGCAGGTCCAGGATGTAGTTGGCCTGGATCTCGGAGAGGTCGTAAATGGCCATGAGCCGTTCGCGGGCCGCCGCCACTTCATCCGAGGTGCGGATGATCTGGATGACCTCATCAATGTCCAGGATGGCGATGAGCATGCCCTCCACCAGATGCAGGCGGTCCTGCTTCTTGCCGAGCCGGAAGGCGGTGCGGCGCCGGACCACGTCAATGCGATGGTTGACGAACACCTGCAGCAGCGGCAGCAGCCCCAGCGTCTGCGGCTGGCCGTCCACCAGGGTGACGTTGTTGATGCCGAACGATTCCTCCAGCGGTGTGTACCGGTAGAGCTGCTCCATGACGGCGGCCGGGTTGAAGCCGTTCTTGATTTCCAGCACCAGCCGCAGGCCGTTCTTGCGGTCGGAGAGGTCAATGAAGTCGGCGACGCCCACCAGCTTCTTGTTGTTGACCGCGTCCTTGACCTTTTCCTTCACCTTTTCCGGCCCCACCAGGTACGGCAGTTCGGTGACCACCAGGCCCACCTTGCGCGGTGAGAGTTGTTCGACGGCGATATTGGCTCGGGTTTTGAAGGAGCCGCGCCCGGTGGCGTAGGCGTCCCGGATGCCGGACAAGCCAACAATGCGCCCGCCGGAGGGAAGGTCCGGGCCCGGCACGTACGCCATGAGGTCTTCCAGCGTGGCCTCGGGGTTGGCAATCAGATGCTGGGCGGCGGCAATGACCTCGCCCAGGTTGTGCGGGGCCATGTTCGTGGCCATGCCGACGGCGATGCCGCTGGCACCGTTGACCAGCAGGTTCGGGTATGCCGCCGGCAACACGGAGGGCTGGAGCATCTGGTTGTCATAGTTGGGGACAAAGTCCACCACGTTTTCATCCAGGCTGCCCGTCAGCTCCAAGGCCGCAGCGGCCAGGCGTGCCTCGGTGTAGCGGGGGGCGGCGGGTCCGTCGTCGAGCGAACC
>JBBPZC010000007.1:0-9322 GCA_038199275.1 Actinomycetales bacterium | reverse complement strand
TAGACGGTTACCCCGCCTGGATTGAGCGGATGGCGGACCACCCGCCCATTGAAGTGGTGCTGAACCCCGACGTCTTTGACGACGGCGACTGTGGCCGCAAGGCTGTGCTGGGTCAGGTCCCGGTCATCTACACCGGCCCGGTGGACCGCTACTTTGACTATGCCGAGGGCGACCTCTCCTGGCGCACCATTGACCTGGAACAGGAAGTTCTCCCCATGGAGGACTTCCAGGGCTGCTCGGTCATGAACTACCCGGATGAGAACGTCCCCTACACGCGCATCCACGAGTTCCGCCACTTCCACCCGGAGCGCAGCTACACGAAAGACGCCACCGTCATCATGCGCGAATTCAGCCGCTTCGCCGAAAAGGGCGATGAGCCGTACTACCCGGTCAACACCAGCGATGACCGCCGCAAGCTCCTCGCCTACCGCGACCTTGCCGGGGGCGAGGCTGACGTGCTGTTCGGCGGCCGCCTGGGCACCTACAAATACCTTGACATGCACATGGCCATCGGCTCGGCCCTGAACATGTTCGATAACAAGATCAAACCGCACTTCACCGGCGGTGCGAAGCTGCAAAGCGGAGGAGTTGACGCGTGAGCGTGGCGGAAAAATTGGAAAGCACGACGGCGGCAGCCGGGTCCGCGCAATGGCGCACCCTCCAGCGGGTCATCCTGCCCACGGACTCCCAGGTGGACACGCTTCCGCTCTACGTGGACTCCGGTACTGCCAGCGGCATCCGACTGCGTGAAAACGACGAGTTGGCGCGCAGCCCCAAACTGCCCGAAGACAAGCTGGCGCTCTTCAGCTCCGGCGGGCCCAGTGTGCACTTCGATGACATCCTCTCCCGCCGTGCCATGAACGTCCGTGCCGGCGAACAGATCTCCTTCGGCACCTACTTCAACGCCTTTCCCGCCAGCTACTGGCGCCGCTGGACCGATGTGCGCAGCGTCCGCCTTGAGGTCACCACCACCGGCCACGGCACCATCACCGTCAGCAAGTCCAACGCCCGGGGTTCCGCCCAGCACATGGAAAGCACCACCGTCAGTGGCGCTGCGACCACCGTCTTTGACCTGACCTTGGCGCCCTTTGGCGACGGCGGCTGGTACTGGTTCGACCTGGCGGCAGGCCACGAGGGCCTTGGTCTGGTCGAGGCCCAGTGGACCACGCAGGAAGAGGCCCGCACTGATGGGCAGGTGACCCTTGAAATCACCACCATGAACAAGCCTGACTTCTGCCTGAACAACGCCCGCATCCTGGCCGCAAACCCGGAGGCGTTGGAAAACGTCAAGGAAGTCCTGATCGTTGACCAGGGCACCAAGAAGGTCCGCGATGAGGAAGGCTTCGCCGAGGTCAGTGCCGCACTGGGCGGCAAGCTGCGCATCATCGACCAGGGCAACCTGGGCGGCTCCGGCGGCTTCGCCCGCGGCATGTATGAGGCCGTGGAAAACGGCAGTGACTATGCCCTCCTGCTCGATGACGACGTCGTGGTTGAGCCGGAGTCCATCCTGCGCATGCTCGCATTCGCCGACCGCTGCAAGAAGCCCACCATTGTGGGCGGGCACATGTTTGACCTGCACAACCGCAGCGTCCTGCACACCTTCGGCGAAGTGGTTGACCCGCACCGCATTGTCCCGGCCATCCCGCATGCCGACATGGACATGCGCCACGACTTTTCCATCGCCAACCTGCGCCAGACCTCATGGCTGCACCGCCGCGTTGACGTGGACTACAACGGCTGGTGGATGTGCATGATCCCCACCGCCGTCATCAAGGAAATCGGCCTGTCCCTCCCGCTGTTCATCAAGTGGGACGACGCCGAGTATGGCTTGCGTGCGAGGGCGGCGGGCTTCGCCACGGTGTCCCTTCCCGGAGCCGCCGTCTGGCATGTCTCCTGGTTGGACAAGGACGACATGGTGGGCTGGCAGTCCTACTTCCACGAACGCAACCGCCTGATCACCACCCTGATCTACAGCCCGTACCCCAAGGGCGGACGCGTCTTGCGCGAATCGGTGCAAGCAGATGTGAAACACCTGGTCTCAATGCAGTACTTCACCGAGCACGGCCGCTTGGAAGCACTCAAGGATATTTTCAAGGGCCCCGAGCAGCTGCACTCCGTGCTGGCCACGAAACTGCCCGAAATCAATGCCCTGCGTGCCCAGTACGCCGATGCCCAGCTGGAGGCGAACGTGGATGACTTCCCGGCACCCATGCTGGGCCGCGGCCCCATGGGCGGGGTGGCAGTGGGCATGCCGTTGAAGAAGGACCTGGTGTCCTGGGGCCTGAAGACGGTCACCCGCCAACTCATCAAGGCCCCTGCCTCCGACGCCGCCGTGCGCCCGCAGGGAGTCCTGGCGCACCGGGACAGCCGCTGGTTCAGGCTGGCACACTACGATTCAGTAGTGGTCACCAACGCCGAAGGAACCGGCATGTCCTGGTACCGTCGCGACCCGAAACTGCTGCGCTCCATGCTGGCCGAATCCGCCCTCCTGCATGCGCGCCTGCTGCGCGAATGGGATGAGCTGGCACAGCGATACCGCAACTCCGTTGCCGATATCACCTCCATGGCTGCCTGGAAGAAGACCTTCGACGCCCATACCCCGGACGGCGAGTAGATGGCAGAGGCTACAAATGAACTGACCACGCCCGGCAGCGGCCGCGGTCTGCTCGGGGTTTACTCCAACAGGTTTCTGCTGAAGCTGCTGGTCCGCAAGGAAATCAAGGTCCGCTACCGCGGCTCCGTGCTGGGACTGCTCTGGTCCTACGTGAAGCCGCTCATGCAGTTCATGATTTATTTCGTGGCCCTGGGCATCTTCTTGAACCTGCAGAAGGCCACACCCAACTACGCCATCTACCTGTTCTCAGGCATTGTCCTGGTGAATTTCTTCACCGAGGCGCTGGGCAATTCCACCCGCTCCATCGTGGAAAACCGGGACCTGATCCGCAAGATCTACCTGCCCCGGGAACTGTTCCCGGTCTCCACCATCTGGGTTTCCGCGGCACACTTCCTGCCTCAAGTGGTGATCCTGCTGGGTGCAGCATTCCTGGTGGGGTGGACGCCGTCGTTCTTCCAACTGCTGGCCGCGGTGGCGGCCTTCATTGTGGTCTGCATCCTGGCCACGGGCCTTGGCCTGCTCTTTGGCGCCGTGAACGTGTACTTCCGCGACTCGGAAAACATTGTGGACATGATCCTGATGGTGGTCACGTGGGCCTCACCGGTGCTGTACATGTGGACCATGGCCCGGGATGCGCTGGGTTCATGGTTCTGGGTGTATCAGCTGAACCCCATGACCGTTGCGGTGGAGATTTTCCACTGGGCGTTCTGGTACCCGACCCTGGGCACCGACCAGCTGGCCATCGTGGATCTGCCGCCGAACCTGATCTCGTTCTGGCTGCCGGTGTCCCTGCTGGTGTCCCTGGTGGTGCTGTTCCTGGGCCAGCTCGTGTTCCGCCGCCTTGCCGTCCATTTTGCTCAGGAGCTCTAACATGGCCGTGGCCGAGACCGTTGGCGAGAACATCGCCATTACCTGCCGGAACCTGCGCAAGGTGTTTGTCCTGCGCAACACCCGCTCCATGAAGGAATCAATAGTGTGGCTGGTCAAGGGCCGCAAGGGGGATCTGTCCAAGCGGTTCGACGCGCTCAAGGACATCTCCCTGGACGTGGCACAGGGTGAAACCGTTGCACTGCTGGGCCTGAACGGCTCCGGCAAGTCCACCCTGCTGAAACTGATCTCCGGTGTTTTGCAGCCCGACGGCGGAACCGTGCGGACCCGCGGCCGGGTGGCCGGCCTGATTGAGGTCGGTGCCGGTTTTCATCATGACCTGAGCGGACGCGACAACGTCTACCTCAACGGCGCCATCCTGGGCATGACCGAGAAACAAATCGACACGATGTTTGACTCGATCGTGGAATTTTCCGAGATCGGCGAGTTCATTGACACCGAGGTGAAGTTTTACTCCTCTGGCATGTACCTGAAACTCGCGTTTTCCATTGCGGTGCACACGGACCCGGAAGTCTTTTTGATCGACGAGATCCTGGCGGTGGGCGATGAACCGTTCCAGCGCAAGTGCATCAAGAAAATCAAGGAGCTGGCCGCGGCCGGCAAGACCCTGTTTGTGGTCAGCCATGACTTGGATCTGGTGTCCACGGTGTGCGACCGCGGCATCCTGCTCGAACACGGCAAAGTGGTCATGGACGACGAGGTCCACACGGTTGTCAAGGAATTGCGCAGGCGTTCGGTGGCCGCTGAGGCCCCCGACGTTGCATGATATTTAGTTTGAAAACGCCCGGACTCCGGTCCGGCACAAAGCGGTAAGGAAGCGGTACTGGAGTGACCTGGTTGGAAGCTGTACCTATGGTTTTATTAGCGGGGACAGTCCTTGTTGTGCCTGGTCTTGTTTTTTCCTTGGCCGTGCGGGTGCGGGGCCTGGCCGCCGTGTTGCTGGCACCGCTGTTCAGCGTCGCCCTGGCCAGTTTGCTCTCGCTGGTCCTGCCGATCGTCCAGGTGGGCTGGACACCCGTCTCCTACGCGATCGGTTCACTGGTGGTGGCGGCCATCGCCTTCGGCATCAAGATGTGGCTGGCACGCAAGTGGCCCGACCCCGCGTGGAAGCCACAGCGCACATCGGTACTGGTGGCATCCGCCGTCGGACTGGTTGGTGCGGGGCTGATCATCGCCTTCCAGATGGGCACGGCGTTCATCACCCCGGATAATATTTCACAGTCCTATGACAATGTTTTCCACCTCAACGCGGTGCGCTGGGCCATTGATTCCGGCAATGCTTCGCCGCTGAATCTCGGTGCTTTCACCGGCATCAGCGCCTACCCGTCGGCATGGCATGCCATGACAAGCCTGGTGGCCATGCTCACCGGCGCCAGCATCCCCGTGGCCGTGAATGTCACCTCCATTGCCATCGGCGCCATCGTCTGGCCGCTGGGCGCCCTGTACCTGGTGCAGCAAATCACCGGGCAGCGGCTGTTCGCCACGATCATTGCCCTGGTGTTCATTCCCGCCTTCACCGGGTTCCCGTTGATGATGGTGGACTGGGGCGTCCTGTATCCGAACCTGCTCTCGATCGCCCTGCTGCCGGCTGCCATGGGACTGGTCTTCAGCGCCATGGGCCTGGGCCGGGGCCACCGTCAGAGCACGCCCGTGTCCTGGCTGCTGGTGCTGGTGGCAGTGCCCGCGGTGGCCGTTGCCCATCCAAGCACGCTCATGGCGTTGCTGGTGTTTGTGCTCCCCGCCGTGCTGCTGTGGGCCATCGGCCTGGTGCAGAAGCTGCGTCCGGTCGATACTCCCGAACGCCGTCGCAAACTGTGGATCATCATTGCGGCCGCCGTTGTTTCGGCCATCGTGCTTGCAGTTGTCTGGCGCAAGTTCCGGCCGCCGTCCGGATCTGCCGGCTGGGGCGCAGTGGAAACTCCGCCGCAGGTCATTGGCGAAATCTTCCTGGGCGGGGCATTGGGCAGGCCTGCCGCCACCATCATTGCCATCTGCCTGCTGGTGGGTCTGATTCGCATCGTTGTGACGCGCAAGCAGCTTTGGCTTTTGGGCACGTTCCTGGTTGCGGGCATCCTCTTCTTCTACGCTGCCGGGCTGGACTTCAGCCCGCGCTGGTTCCTCACCGGCGTCTGGTACTACGACAGCTACCGTCTGGCGGCCCTGCTGCCAGCCGCCATGGTGGGCCCCGCCGTCCTCGGTGCCGTCTACTTGTGGGATGAAGCCCATCGGCGCATCGCTGCATTGCGAGCCAGGAAGTCCGGGGCCGAGTTGCAGGCTGCCGGAAGCTCGTGGCGCGTGCCCTCCTACGCTGTGGGAGTCCTGGTGTTGGTTTTAGCCACCCAGTACGGCGTCATGACGTGGGCCGTCAACCACACCCACTACTCCTACATTGAAAATGCCCAGTCCCGGCTGCTGACGCCCGATGAGACCGCACTTCTGGAACGTCTTGATGAGCACGTCCCTGCCGATGCCGTCATTGCGGGCCTGCCCAGCAGTGGCGCGGCCCTGGCCTACGCTTTCTCCGGACGTGAAGTGATGCAGCCTCACATCCTGACCACCCACGGTGCGAACGTTGACATTGTGAACGCCGGCTTGAAGAGCTCCGCGGAATTCCCCTGGGTGTGCGATTCCGTGAAGGAACTCAACGTCAAGTACGTGCTGGACTTCGGCACACGCACCGTCACCGGGGCCATGCCAGGTCTGGGCGGAATCATGGACCTCTCCACGTCGAAGTCCCTGGAACTCGTGGACAAGCAGGGCGACGAGGCAAAGCTCTACAAGGTGACCGCCTGCTGGTAACAGTGGCCTGACCGGCTGACCGGCCGAGCTCTGACCCGATCGTCCTGACGGCGCAGCAACGCCGAACACCCCGGCACACAACACACCGGGGCGTTCGGCGTTGCTGCGTTGCTGTGTTCGGCGCTTCTGCGGTTTGCATTCGCACTTCCAGCATGCGCAACGCCGGCACCCAGACAGACGCTGGTGGATCCGGAGCTGGGCGAGGTCGCCACCATGCGAAATGCCAGCAGCCAAGGACGCGCAGCGACGGTGGTGGCGCCGCGCTGGCCACTGCGCAGGCGCATGGTGACTGGCTCCAGTCGCTGGACGCCTCGTTGGGTGCTGGCGACGCGCATGGTGGAAGGATCGTGCCAACGGGCGCCAAGGCGGCTCCTGCGCAGGCGCATGCTGTCACGTCAATCCTGAGGAAGGCAGGCCCACTCGCGCCGAAGGCACGCTGCGCCAGGTGCTGAGGCCTTAACACAGAAATGCCACCCATTCGGGTGGCATTTCTGCGTTTGGAATCAGTCGTGGACCGCCGGCCTTAGTGCTCCAGCAGTGACAACAGGTAGGTCCCGTAGCCGCTCTTCAGCAGTGGTTCGGCCCGCTGGCGCAGATCGTCGTCGGTCAGGAATCCCTGGCGCCAGGCAATTTCTTCCGGTGCCCCGATCTTCAGTCCCTGACGGCTCTCCACTGTACGGATGAAGTTGGAGGCGTTGTTCAGGTCCTCAAAGGTGCCGGTGTCCAGCCACGCGGTGCCGCGGGGGAGGATCTCCACTTGCAGCTTGCCCCGTTCCAGATATGTGCGGTTGACGTCCGTAATTTCAAGTTCGCCGCGGGGCGAAGGCTTCAACGCCTTGGAAATTTCGACGACATCGTTGTCGTAGAAGTACAGGCCCGGAACGGCGTAGTGGCTCTTGGGCTTTTCCGGCTTCTCCTCCAAGGAGATGGCGGTACCCGCCTCATCGAATTCAACGACGCCGTATGACTTGGCATCCTTGACCCAGTAGCCGAAGACGGCGCCGCCTTCAATATCGGCGTGCCGGCGCAGCTGGGTGCCCATGCCCGGACCATAGAAGATGTTGTCACCAAGAACCAGGGCAACGGTTTCGGAGCCAATGTGGTCCTCACCGAGGATGAACGCCTGGGCGAGCCCGTCGGGCGATTCCTGCTTCACATAGGTGATGGAGACCCCAAATTGGGAACCGTCGCCCAGCAGGCGCCTGAACTGCTCGGCGTCGTGGGGCGTGGTGACAACCAAAATGTCCCGAATCCCCGCCAAAATCAGGGTGGACAGGGGGTAGTAGATCATGGGTTTGTCATAGACGGGCATCAGCTGCTTGCTGATACCATGAGTAATTGGATGCAGTCTCGAGCCTGTTCCGCCCGCAAGGATAATTCCGCGCATACTGTAATCATTGCCGGAAGCGTTGCCATAACGCAAACGGAAGGCTCGGGTCCTTTTGCCCCATGATCAGGCATCTGGTCGGCGACAAGGACAGTGGTACAACACCTGGCTGGCCCCCTCATCCCAAGCCGAAAGATTAGGTGCCCATTGAGCCGCGTTGACGAGGTGAAAATCGCCACGCCCGGATTGTGGTTTGGATCACAATTGGATGGACGTAAAAACAGCCTGAACTTGATTCGACTGATTTTGGCCTTCGCGGTGCTCGTTCATCACAGCTGGCGCCTGTCCGGTGCGCACGGCGAACCGATGTTCGCAGGTGAAACCCTGGGCGGGTGGGCTGTTGCTGGATTCTTTGGTATCAGCGGCTATTTGATCACCGCCAGCCGTTGGTCCAATACCCTGGGCACCTACCTTGTCAACCGCGTCGCGCGCATCATGCCGGCTTTTTGGGTGTGCCTGGTCATGATGGCTGCCGTTTTTGCTCCCATCGGATATTTTGCCGCCAACGCCAGCCTCGACGGCTACGGGCACGGAGAGCATTCCCCGTTGAACTTCATCTTCTCCAACGCCTTCCTTGAGATGCGCTTTTATGACATCTCCGGAACACCAAGCGATGTTCCGTATGCAGGTGCCTGGAACGGTTCCCTGTGGAGCCTCTACTACGAATTCCTGTGTTATTTGATCATTGCGTGGCTGGGCTGCTTCGCTTTCATCCGGCGTTCACGATGGCCCGTGACGGTCGCCTTCGCGCTGTCGGTGGCTGCACAGGCCAACATCACCCAGATCAGCCGGCTCACCAATGACAACTTCGACGTGGTGCTGATGTTGAAGCTGCTGCCGTTCTTCCTGGGCGGAGCGGTATTGTTCGTGTGGAAGGACAAGGTCGGCTTTCATTGGCTGCCTGGTGTCTTGGCTTTTGCCGCAGCCATCACCATCTCTTCCACCGTCCCGGTTTGGGGCGTTCAGGCGTCCGCGCTCTTTGTCACCTATGGGATCATCTGGATCTCGACCGTGGTGAAGCAGCCGCTGCTGATCGCCAAAAACGACATCTCCTACGGCGTCTACATTTATGCCTTCGCGGTTCAGCAGCTGCTGGCGGTGCTCGGAGCCCATCACTGGGGACAGCTGTGGTTTAGCGTCATGGCCGCAATCATCACGGTGCCGCTGGCCGCCTCCAGCTGGCTCTTTGTGGAACGGCCCATGATGCGCCGGGTCCGCAAGTCAAGGGGCAGCGGCAAACCTGCTGCTGCTTCCGTGGCACCGCCCGCAACACCGCTCGCCGGGGCTGCTGCCGGCACCAGCTGAGCATTGGAGCAGGTATGAGATGTAACCCATCTTAATGAAGGTCAATCAATCTCAAGGTATGGTATGTGGCTGGGGGTTCGTTTCCGCATACGTGGCAACGTCATCAACTAGAGGTACCGACTTTATGACTTCAGGCATTTCTGTCTTACCTGCAACTGACGGCAAGACAAACGCTGCCTCCCCACAGACTGCACCGAACCGGCAACGCAAATACCTGCCGGAAGTGCAAGGATTGCGGGCTCTGGCTGTCCTCATGGTGGTTGTCTACCATGTGTGGATTGGCCGTATTTCCGGTGGCGTTGACATCTTCCTTTTGATCTCAGCATTCC
>JBBPZC010000006.1:0-3089 GCA_038199275.1 Actinomycetales bacterium | reverse complement strand
TGCACCAGCCCCAGCACCAGATTAACGTCCGCGGGGGGGCGGCGCCTGACCCGCTACCGGCCCCTCCCGCCGTCGTACTTTACGCAAAAAAACACGCTGGGGCGCTCACCGTGTTTCGCGGGCGGTCCACCAATGGCAACAGCTGGTTAGCGCCCCCGCACCCCGCCGAGCCTGCTTGAGGACAACGCCTGCCGGTATGTTTTCATGAGCTCCTCTGCGTGCGTGTCAAAGGCAACCCGGGCCGTGCCCGCCGCAACAGCGCGGCGCATGCCCGCCAGGCGGGCGGGATCCTTGGCGAGTGAATCCAAGACAACGGCGAGCCGGCTCGGCTCCGGCGTATCGGCCACGATGAAGCCGCCGGCCGGCAGCCCCTCGGCCAGGTCCGGATCGGCGACCACTACGGGCAGCCCGCAGGCCAGGGCCTCAAGGATCACCATGGGCTGGTTGTCAAAGTCGTGGGAGGAGGAGACAAAAACATCGTGCGCTGCCATGGCTTCAAGGACCTCCCGCTGCGGGACGCCGCCATGCATCGTGACCCGATGCCCCACACCAAGCTTGCGGATCAGGCGGCGCACCCGCTTGCCGGACACGCCGTCGCCATAAATGCTGGCAACCACCTGCTCGTCGGCCGCGGCAATGGCACGGACAAACTCCTCTGGACGCTTTTCCGGCGACACCCGACCGCACCACATAACCCGCAGCGGGCCGTTCGCGGACCTGCTCCGTTCCAGCGGCGTGCCCACCAGATCCAGGACAGAGGTTTCCAAGCCGTTGGACACCACATGCACGGGTGGAACGACGCCCTGATGGATGAGTTTTTTGGCAAAATGCTCCGAGGGAACGATCACGGCATCGGCCGCATTGGCCTGATTGAGCATCAGTCGCCACATCCGCCGGGACATCGCCGTACGCATGTAGGCGGACTCCGGATGGGCAGGGCGGGCCGTGTGCGGAACATGGCGGCGGTGCAGGCCAGCCAGCAAGGATGTGCTCACGTGCGGCAGCGGCAGCACCTTTGCCGTGTACACATCGATCCGACCGTGCATGCTTTGCACGAGCGGCAGACCCAGCTCCTGCGCCGCCTTGATGCCGGCAAGGGCCGCGAAGACTTCGGAGTGCACATGCACCACATCGACTTTTCGGGCCGTCAGCTCCTTCTTTATCAACGCAATTGCCTCGCGCGGAGGCCAGGTAAAAGGGAACCCATCGGGCCGGAAAATCTTGGAAATGGGCAGTGCCACGATGGTGGCATCGCCCGTTTCCTGGCGCAGCGGACAAAAGATGGTGACCTGGTGGCCGCGCTGTTCCAGTGACTCCTTGGCCGCCTTGATGGCTGTCTGGACTCCGCCAAGGGTGGGCAGGTAGTAGTCGGTGACCATGGCAATATGCATGGTTCAACTATAGGGACGCACCTGCCAGCGGCGTTCCGGGTGCGGCGGTTGTGCACTCGGCGTCCTAGCATGGGGTCATGACAGCAGACATCCGAGGCCCCCGGCGCTCCGTCCTGATCACGGGAGCCACCGGTTTCCTGGGCGGATACGCGGTGCGTGAATTCCTGGACCATGGTTTCGCCGTGGTGGCGCACGGGCGCAATCCTGCCGCCTTGGCACGCTTGCGGGAGATGGGCGCCACCACCGTGGCCGGAGACCTTGCCCAGTTGGCGCAGGTGAAAGCGCCTGTGGATGCGGTGGTGCACGCTGCCGCCCTGTCCAGCCCGTGGGGCAAGTGGCGCGAATTCGAAGAGAGCAACGTTGCAGGAACCCGTCACGTGGTGGGTTTCATGGAGCGCAATGCGGTGCCGCGTCTGGTCTTTGTGTCCTCTCCCAGCATCTATGCCAGCAGGGGCGACAAGCTGGACATGAGGGAAAACCACCCCCTGAGGAGCAGGCCTTTGAGCTCCTACATTCGCTCCAAAATAGCCGCCGAGGCCTTCCTGCAGACGGCACACGGCTCCGGGCGTGTCCCCGAACTGCTGATCATCAGGCCGAGGGGAATCATTGGTGCCGGCGACCCCAGCGTTGCCCCACGCCTGCTTCAGGCCTACGGCAAGATTGGCGTTCCACTTTTCAATGGTGGCGCAAACCTGATCGATTTAACGGCCGTGGAAAATGTGGCGCTCGCCCTGCGGCTGGCCGTCGAAGCCCCAGCCGCCCACGGACAGGCCTACAACATCACCAACGGGCAGCCGCGCCCATTCAAGGAACTGCTGGAAGTGCTGTTCACGGAGCTGAACCTGCCGCCGCGGTACCTGAAGGCCAATGCCACGCTCTTTTACGGATTGGGGGCGCTGCTCGAGGGGATCGCCCGCATCCTGCCCACCAACCCGGAGCCTGCGCTGAGCAGGTACATGATCTCCACCATTGCGTATTCGCAGACGCTGGACATCACGCGGGCACGCACCGAGCTGGGCTATGAACCCCGGGTGGAGATCGAACAGGGCCTTGCAGCCTTCGCCGCGGCATACTCTTATAACCATGTCTAGAGGAGAACTGCGCTACTACGCTTGCGGATACACCACCCACCAAATGAAGTCGCTGATGCACGGCCGGACACGTGAACGCCGGGTGTTTCCAGCCGGGGTGTTCCTGTATTGCCATCCAGACGGGCGCAAGGTGCTCTTTGACACCGGCTACGGCCCTGCCACGTGGCGCGCCGGCGTGGCAGGGTTTATTTACACCTTGCTGCTGCCGCCCCGGATTCGTCCGGGGCAAAGCATCGCGGCCCAGTTGCGCGCCGACGGGATCCCCGTGGAGGCCATTGATTTTGTGGTGCTCTCCCATCTTCACCCCGACCATCTGGGCGGGGTGCGGTACTTTCCACAAGCCACCTTTGTTCTCAGCGACGCCATGGGTGAAACGCTGGCCAAGGCGGCATTGAAGGAAGGCTTCCTGCCAAAACTGCTGCCACGGTGGTTTCCGGCGGCCCGGAAATTGGTGGTGGACCCGGCCCAAGGAGAGGTGGACCTCTTGGGTGATGGCAGCTACCGGCTCGTGGACCTGCCCGGCCACGCCAAGGGGCACATGGGCGCCCTGGTGGAAGAACGGGCGCTGCTGGCCGGCGATGCATCCTGGGGTGCGGACCTGATGGAT
>JBBPZC010000005.1:0-28629 GCA_038199275.1 Actinomycetales bacterium | reverse complement strand
TGGCCGAGCAGGTTGTCTCCGTTGGTGACGAACTGTTCGTCAAGGTCATCGACATCGACCTGGAACGCCGCCGCATCTCGCTGTCCCTCAAGCAGGCCAACGAAGGTGTCGACGTCGACTCCACCGAGTTCGATCCCGCGCTGTACGGCATGGTTGCCGAGTACGACGAAGAGGGCAACTACAAGTACCCCGAGGGCTTCGACCCCGAGTCGAACGAATGGCTCGAAGGCTACGAGAACCAGCGCGCAGTGTGGGAGCAGCAGTACGCTGACGCCCAGACCCGCTGGGAAGCCCACAAGAAGCAGGTTACCGAGCACGCTGCAGAAGATGCAGCTGCCGATGGCGCCGGTGAAGGTGGCGAGTCCGCAGGGACTTCCTACTCCTCCGAGCCTGCTGTCACCGAAACAGGTGCCGGTACGCTGGCATCTGACGAGGCACTTGCTGCCCTGCGTGAGAAGCTGACCGGAAACTAATTTCCGCAAAGCGTTTCATCGCTTCAGTGAACGGGTTCTCCACCTTCGGGCGGGGGGCCCGTTCCGCTGAATGGATGAATGTAACACGGCCCGACGGCGGCACCCACCTTCCGTAGGCTGTTCCAATGGACGCCTGGCTCTGCTCAAACCGGCGTGCTCCGCTTCAAGTCTTTGTTTGTCGGTGCATCCCGATAAGATGGTGTGAATCGCCGATCCAAGGGGGAACCGCACCATGAGTCATCCTGAACAACCACAGCCGGAATCCAACGTAGTGCCCGGGTACTTCAGCCAGGCCGATGCCCCGCACCGGGCAGCACCGGTTCCGCCGCCCGCCCCTGCGTACCAAACACCTGAGTACCAAACACCTCAGTACCAGGCACCTCAGTACCAACCGCCGGTCTATCAGGGGCAGCAAATGCCGGCACCCGTGAATCCTTACATGGCGCCGGCCCTGCAATACGGGCCCGTCGATCCGGCCTCCCAGCCGCTCCCCTCAGCCACGCCCGTTCAGGCAGTGGTGCGCTTCTTCAAAAAGTATGGTGTGTTCAGCGGACGAGCCAGTCGCAGCGAATTCTGGATGGTGCAGCTCTTTATGCTGGTCATGTTTCTGGCGACGGCGATGCTGACCACCGTCACCGGCGACTGGATCATCTCGGTGTACATGTTTTTCATGCTTGGCTGCCTTGTTCCCGGCCTTGCCCTGACTAGCCGCCGTCTCCATGATGCCAACCTGCATGGCGGGCTGACGGCACTGGTCCTGATCCCCTATGTCGGTGTCTTTGTTGTTGCCATTTTGGCCCTGCTGCCCGCCAAGGCCTTGGGCATGAGGTTCGAGCGGAACCACAGCGCGGCTGTGCCTTTCGGCCAGCAGCCGCGCTAGTCCGCAAGTGCGTTAGCCAGCTCGTCAGCCAGCACGCGGGGCGGACCGCAGTGGCGTGTCCACCCAGTCGATGCCGGCGGGCGCCAGGGTGCTCCGGCCGGCACTCAATGACGCCAGATGTGCCACAGCGCCGGAAATGACGGCGTCGTCATCAGCCATGGCAAGCCCAACATGAGTGTTCTCGGGGTCGTACTCGTTGCCTGTCATGGCGTATCCGGCGCTGCGAAGCTCATTCTCCAACCGCCCGGCCTCGGCATGCGGGAGGGAAACACTGAAAAGTTGGAGCCGATCCCGGCTCACCAGCGGAGCCAGCGCCAGCGCGGTGCCCACGGATTCCGAATAGGCTCGAACCAAAGCGCCTGCACCCAAGAGTATGCCGCCAAAATAGCGGACGACGACGGCGCACACGTCGCTCAGATCGGCGGTGGCAACCCCTGGCCCGGCACCGGGACGGGTTTCCCGTTTGAGCAGCGCATCCAGCATGGGAATCCCCGCTGTGCCTGACGGTTCCCCATCATCATTGGAGCGTTGCACACCCCGGTCGGCACCAATGACGAACGCCGAACAATGATGGCGTGCATCGTGAAACTCCTTGCGCAGTTCGGCAACGAGTTCGCGTGCTGAGGTTTCGTCTTCGGCCCGGCGCAGTACGGTGATGAAGCGGGATCGCTTGATGGAGATTTCATGGCGGAAGTCCGGGCCCGCGGCAAGCGTCGTGTAGCTGCTGGGACCCGGCGTGGCCTGCAGGGGTTCAGGTGTCTGGGGCACCAATCCAGTCTAGTCTGGAGACATGCTTTCCATTGGACTCACCGGCGGCATCGCAGCCGGTAAATCATTGCTGGCCGCCCGTTTCAAGGAACTTGGCGCGCTCCTTATCGATGCAGACCAGCTGGCCCGGGACGTCGTGGCACCGGGCACACCAGGGCTGGCCGCAATAGTGGAACGGTTTGGCACTGAATTGCTGCTGCCCGACGGTTCACTGGACCGTCCCGCCCTCGGCGCTTTAGTCTTTGCAGAGCCGGAGTCGCGGTCCGCACTGAACAATATTGTCCACCCACTCGTGCGCACCGCCGCGAAGGAACTCCAAGACGGTGCCGGGGCGGGCGATATCGTGGTCCAGGACATCCCACTGCTTGCGGAGAGCGGTCAGGGCACAAACTTTCACTTGGTCATTGTGGTTCAGGCGCCAGAAGCATTCCGCATCGCAAGGATGGTGGCGGACCGTGGCATGAACGAAGCCGATGCCAGGGCCAGAATGGCGGCCCAGGCGACGGATGAACAAAGGGCGGCTGTGGCTGACGTCCTGATTGTCAACGACGGAGAACCTGCTCATGTGCTGGCCGAACTGGACCGGCTCTGGCACGACAGGCTCGTCCCGTTCGCCGTGAACCTGGCCAACAATGTGCCTGCAGCGCTGGATGAAACGGGGCAGGGTACGAGAAAACGAACGCGGCCGGCACAGCTCGCACGCATCAAAGCCCGGCTCAGCGCGGCAGTCCGGCAGACGAGCGCAGCAGGGGATCGCGCCGTGGTAGTTGAGCTTGCTGGTGGCACGACAGGGTCCGGGCAGACAATTGGGGGAGTCCCGGAGTTCGTGATTCGTGTGTCTGATCGGGCTGACCTGGAAGACATTGCGTCGGCGCTTTCCGACGCCGGGTATCCACGGGTCCGCGGGTCTGCCGAGGACGGATCAGCCGAGGGCTGGCCGGTGCACGCCTCGGCGGATCCGGGCTGCCCTGTCACGGTCCAGCTGCAAGTGACCCAATAGCAAAGCCGGCCCGCACCAAACGGTGCGGGCCGGCTATCAAAGCTGACTACTTCAAGGCATGGACCTAGGGGTTGACGCCCGTGTTGACGTTGCTGCACGGGATGACGTCACCGTTAATGGTCACCGTCTCGGCACCATTCTGGCAAGCTTCCGCAATTTCATTGGCCACGTTCATGAAGAACACGATGCCCGCAACGATCGCAATGATGGACGCAATTGTAACCACGATGCTGACGATGATCGCGATCAGTGCCGGGGTGTTCTTGAATCCGGCCTTCTTGGATTTAACCTTCGCAATAATGCCGAGGACCAGGCCGACCAGGCTGAAACCAACGAACGGCAGGACCAGGGCGATGATGCCCATGGTCTTACCGGGGTCGTTGGCAGGGGCGCCATAAGGTGCGCCGGACTGCGGAGGCTGGTTGTAGGCGGGGGGCTGCTGACCATACGCCTGAGGCGCGTCGGTCGGTGCAGGAGCTCCGTAATCGGGGGGTGTTGCGCCGGCGCCGGGCGGGGGCTGCTGGCCGTAAGGGTTTTCCGGAGTGTTCGAAGACATGCGTTCCTCTCAAGGATTTGACTGCATTGCGTGTGATGTTGGTGTCCATCTTGGCACGGGAGAGCGTAAATGGCGGTTAACAAAACGCACCTTCATCATGTCGTGATGCGCCCCACGTGTCACGATGTCCGGGCGGAGGGGTAGCGTTAAGCCCATGAGCCTTGCCCAAGAGATCAACCGTGTTGTTGCCCCGTTCGAAGTCATCAGTGATTTCCAGCCGGCCGGTGACCAGCCCGCAGCCATCAAGGAACTGACCGAACGCATCAATAACGGCGAAAAGGATGTGGTGCTCCTCGGCGCGACCGGCACGGGCAAGTCGGCAACCACCGCCTGGTTGATTGAACAGGTGCAGCGCCCCACCTTGGTCATGGTGCAGAACAAAACACTGGCCGCCCAGCTTGCCAACGAGTTCCGGGAACTACTGCCCAACAACGCCGTCGAATACTTCGTCTCGTATTACGACTACTACCAGCCGGAAGCGTACGTGCCCCAGTCGGACACGTTCATTGAGAAGGATTCCTCCGTGAATGAGGAAGTGGAGCGGTTGCGGCACTCAGCCACGAATGCACTACTTACCCGGCGTGACGTCATCGTGGTTGCCACGGTCTCCTGTATTTATGGACTTGGCACGCCGGAAGAATACGTGGCAGGGATGGTGACCCTGTCACGGGGGGACACCATGAACCGGGACGACCTGCTGCGCAAGTTCGTGAGCATGCAATACACGCGCAATGACATTGACTTCCACCGCGGCACCTTCCGCGTCCGCGGCGACACGGTGGAGATCATCCCCATGTATGAAGAGCAGGCCATTCGGGTGGAGTTCTTCGGCGACGAGATTGAAAATATTTACACCCTGCACCCGCTGACCGGCGAAATCATCAGGGAGGAGAACGAGATGTACGTTTTCCCCGCCTCCCACTATGTTGCCGGCCCGGAACGCATGGCCCGAGCGGTCAAGGCCATTGAGGACGAGCTGGCGGTGCGCACCAAGGAACTGGAAAGCCAGAACAAGCTCCTGGAAGCGCAGCGGCTGCGCATGCGCACCACGTACGACCTGGAAATGATGGAGCAGATGGGATTCTGCAACGGCATTGAAAACTACTCGCGCCACATTGACGGCCGCGCGAAAGGTAGCGCCCCCCACTGTCTCCTGGATTACTTCCCCGACGACTTCCTGTTGGTCATTGACGAATCCCATGTCACCGTCCCGCAGATCGGCGCCATGTATGAGGGGGACATGTCCCGCAAACGCACCCTCGTGGACCACGGCTTCCGGCTGCCCTCCGCCATGGACAACCGGCCGCTGAAATGGGACGAGTTCCTGGAGCGCATAGGCCAGACCGTCTACCTCTCCGCGACCCCGGGCAAATACGAGCTGGGTGTGTCTGATGGAACCGTGCAGCAAATCATCCGACCCACTGGGTTGATCGACCCGCAAATCATTGTGAAACCGTCACAGGATCAGATCAACGACCTGCTGGGGGAGATCCGCAAGCGCACCGAAAAGAATGAACGCATCCTCGTCACCACGCTGACCAAGCGCATGGCAGAGGATCTTACCGACTACCTGCTGGGCAACGGCATCAAGGTCCAGTACCTGCACTCCGACGTCGACACGCTGCGACGGGTGGAGCTCCTGCGGGAACTGAGGCTGGGCGTCTTTGACGTGCTGGTGGGCATCAACCTGCTCCGTGAAGGCCTGGACCTTCCCGAGGTTTCACTCGTCAGCATTCTGGATGCGGACAAGGAGGGCTTCCTGCGCTCCGGAACCTCGCTCATCCAGACCATTGGTCGTGCCGCCCGCAACGTCTCCGGTGAAGTCCACATGTATGCGGACAGGGTCACCGCGTCCATGCAGTTCGCCATTGATGAGACCAACCGACGCCGAGAAATCCAGGTCAGTTACAACAAGCAGCACGGCATTGACCCCCAGCCGCTGCGCAAGAAGATCGCCGACATCACTGATCAGCTGGCCCGCGAAGACGCCGATACCGCAGCCCTCCTTGAGGAAGCGCGCCTGAGGCGGGAGAACACCGGCAAGGGCGGAAAGAAAAAGGCCGGCACCGGTCCCGTCTCACGCCCGGCGAAAGAGCTGGTGGAGCTCATCGAGGAACTCACGGCGCAAATGCACGGCGCCGCCGGTGACCTCCACTTCGAACTCGCGGCACGGCTGCGGGACGAAGTGGGCGACCTGAAAAAGGAACTGCGCCAAATGCGCGAAGCCGGCCACGGCTAGAAGCAACAGGCCAGACATGCGAGGGGCGAGGTTCTCTCGCCCCTCGCATGTGTGTTATTCCCGAACCATGCCGAGCAGTTTCGAGAAGATGCCTTCGCCGTCGTCGGCAATGCCGTCGTGGTGGAAGTCGGCGGTTTCCCAGACCTGCAGACCGTTGACTGCGTCGGCCGTGGCGAGCGAGATGTTCCGGTCCACGTAAATGTCGTCGCTGTACACGGCGGCAGCCACGGGCACGGTGTTGCGGGAAAGCTGGTCAAGGTCGTAGAGCGCGCCCCAACCTTCCGTCCGCGCGGCCAACACCTCGGCCAGATCGGCCAGCGGCACCAACGCAGGATCCTGCTCAAAGTACCAGGGGAACACGGACTCGCCGGTCAGCAGCGGTTCGGGCGCGTCCGGGTGGAAGTCGGGCTGCCCGCGCAACACACGGGCGGCGGCCCAGTTGCTGGCTTCACCCTGCACGTAGATTGATTCGTGCATGAGTGCATACAGCGGGCTGGCCGCGCGGCCAACCTGAAGTGAAACCTGCGCCAGGAAGGCGTCCGAGAGCCGGTCGCCGTCGGGCGTGGGAACAAAGGTGTCTTCGAGCAGGAAGTGCAGCGCATCGAAACGGGTATTTCCGCCGAGGAAATTTCCCAGCATTTGCACACGCTCGGGAGTGAGGCGTTCGCCGGTGGGCAGGAACTCCGAGACGGCCACCACGTGGCGCATCAGCTTCGTGACGAGGGCACGGTCGGCTGGATACTTGGCAAAGTACTCGGCGTTGCGGGCGCGCAGGCGCGCAAAAGTGGCCTCATAGACCTGGTCGGCCGGTCCGGTCAACGGGCCCAGGCCGCCGGTGACGAGAGCTTCCTTCACACCCGCCGGAGCGAAGGAGAGGTAGGTCAGTGTGCAGAATCCCCCGTAGCTCTGGCCAAACAGGCTCCACGGCTCCGAGCCCAGTTCGGCCCGGATCAACTCGGCATCCGCCACAATGTCGGTGGCACGGAAGTGCGAGAGGTAGTCGGCCTGCTCCTTGAGCGTGCCCACCAGGGGCAGGGTCTGACGGTTGGCCGGCGTGGAAAGCCCGGTGCCGCGCTGGTCCAGCATCAGCACCCGGAAGTGTTTCACGGCCTCAGTCAGCCAACCGCCGCGCCCGGCGGGCCGGTTGCCGCGGCCGCCGGGACCGCCCTGCAGGAACAGCAGCCACGGCAGGGAGCCGGCCTCGGTTGCCGCGTCCTCCAACTCGCGGGCGAAGATCTCAATGCCGGACCCGTCCGGGTTCGCATGGTCCAGCGGAACCGTAAAGCGGTGGTCGCGCATGCGGATGCCGCGGATGGTGTAGTGCTTGGAGGAGATCATGCGTGCACCCCTGCGTGCACAGCGGCCTGTCCAGTCGCTTGCCCAGTCGCCTGCCCAGCAGCCGGCTCAGCAGCTGGTGCGCCGAATCTGCCCAGCGCGTCGCCGTCGAGCCGGAACACCGACCACCCGTCCATGGGTGCGGCGCCCACAGACTTGTAAAAGTTAATGGACGGTTCGTTCCAGTCCAGCACGCTCCACTCGAGGCGGGCATAGCCGCGCTCCACCGCGATCTGTGCCAGCCTCGCCAGCAACGCCTTGCCGTAGCCGCCGCCGCGCGCCTCGGGACGAACATACAGGTCCTCCAGATGGATCCCGTGCGTGCCCTCCCACGTTGAATAGTTCAAAAACCACAGCGCGAAGCCCACAATGGGTTCACCGGCAGTGGGGGAGTCCACCACGTGGGCGTAGATCTGCGGGTGCTCCCCGAACAGGTTGGCGTGCAGCATTTCCTCGGTGTTTTTCACCGCGTCCGGCTCTTTTTCGTAAACAGCCAGATCGTGGATCATGCCAAGGATGGCGGGGACATCGGCGGGCGCGGCAGTGCGAAGCAAATTCATGCGCCCAGCTTACCCGCACGCTCACATCCTGCTGAATTCCTGGAAACGGACGACGGCGGCACCCGCCTCGTTCGACGCGTCCAGATCCACTGTGGCCCGCATAAACCAGTCGTTGTTGCCTTCCGGGTCCACGAGGGTTTGGCGGACGGTCCACTCCGTGGCGCCCGGGGTGATGTGCAACAGGGCGGGGCCGCGTGCGGCGGGGCCTGCTTCCAGCCACTCGTGCTCGTCCCAGTACTGATCCAGCGCATCGCCCCACCGGTCGGCATCCCAGCCGTGGTCGCCGTCGAGCGCCCCCAGCGCATCAATGTTGTCATCGGCGGCCAGCTCCACCCGGCGGAACATCTCATTGCGGACCATGACCCTGAAGGCGCGGGAGTTGTCGGTCAGGTTCGGCGGGGCCGGTGGCAGTGCGGTTTCTTCCAGCGGCTCCGAGTCCTCGCCGTTGGTCATCTTCTCCCACTCATCGAGGAGGCTGGAGTCGACCTGGCGGACCAGCTCACCCAACCAGGAGATGATGTCCTCAAGGTCCTCGCGCAGCGCATCCTGGGGGACGGTCTGGCGCAGCGCCTTGTACGCGTCGGTGAGGTAGCGCAGCACGATCCCCTCGGAACGGGCCAGGGAGTAGTACTGGACGTACTCACCGAAGTTCATGGCACGCTCATACATGTCACGGATGATCGACTTCGGGCTCAGCTCAAAATCACCCATCCACGGCGCGGCCTTGCGGTACACGTCAAAGGCGTCAAAGAGCAGCTCCGAGAGCGGCATGGGGTAGGTGACCTCGTCGAGAATGGCCATGCGCTCGTCGTACTCCATCCCCTGCGCCTTCATGTCGGCCACCTTCTCGGTGCGGGCACGCTTGAGCTGGGCGGAGAGGATCTGCCGCGGCTTCTCCAAGGTCGCCTCAATGACGGAGATGACGTCAAGGGCGTAGCTGGGTGACTCGGCGTCGAGCAGGTCCAGGGCGGCCAGGGCGAAGGGGGAGAGTGGCTGGTTAAGCGCAAAGTTCATTTGCAGGTGCACTGTGAGGCGGACGGTGCGGCCGTCGTTCTCCAGCTCGTCCTCGGGGATGCGTTCCACAACACCGGCGCCGAGCAGTTCCCGGTACATGCCGATGGCCTTGCGAATCAGGACCCGTTGCTTGGCCGGAGGCTCGTGGTTCTCGGTCAACAGGGCCTTGGCCGCCTTGAACGGGTCGCCGGGACGTTCCAGCAGGTTCAGCAGCATGGCGTGCGTGATGGTGAAGCTGGAGGTGAGCGGCTCCGGCACGGATTCGGCCAGACGGGTGAACGTTGGCTCGCCCCAGCTGACAAAACCCTGCTGCGGCTTCTTCTTGACCACCTGGCGCAGCTTCTTCTGATCGTCACCGAACTTGGCCACGGCCTTTGCCATGGCCTTCGTGTTTTCAATGACGTGCTCTGGTGCCTGGACAATGCCGGTGCCGGCGGTGTCGTACCCGGCGCGGCCGGCGCGGCCGGCGATCTGCTGGAATTCACGCACCTGCAACACGCGGGTCTTCACGCCGTCGTACTTGCTCAGGGCCGTGAGCAGCACGGTGCGGATGGGCACGTTGATGCCCACGCCGAGTGTGTCCGTGCCACAGATGACCTTCAGCAGGCCGGCTTGGGCCAGCTGCTCCACGAGGCGGCGGTACTTGGGCAGCATGCCGGCGTGGTGGACGCCGATGCCGTGCCGGACCAGGCGGTTCAGGGTTTTGCCGAAGCCTGCGGAAAAGCGGAAGCCGGCAATGAGCTCGGCAATTTTGTCCTTCTCCTCGCGGCTGCACACGTTGATGCTCATCAGGTTCTGGGCGCGGTCAATGGCTTCGGCCTGGCTGAAGTGCACCACATAAACGGGAACCTGCTTCGTGGCGAGCAGTTCCTCCAGGGTCTCGTGGACGCCGGTCTGGACGTAGTAGTAGTGCAGGGGAATGGGGCGTTCACCGGAGGACACCGTGGTGGTGACCCGGTTGGTCAGCTCCGTCAGTTCCCGCTCGAAGCGGCTGACATCGCCCAAGGTGGCGCTCATGAGCAGGAACTGCGATTGCGGCAGTTCAAGAAGGGGCAGCTGCCAGGCCCAGCCACGCTGCGGATCCGAGTAGTAGTGGAACTCATCCATGATGACCACGCCCGCATCGGCATCTTCACCCTCGCGCAGCGCAATGTTCGCCAGGATTTCCGCCGTGCAGCAAATGATGGGCGCGTCCTGGTTCACGGAGGAATCGCCGGTGATCATACCGACGTTTTCGGCGCCGAAGATCTCGCACAGGGCAAAGAACTTCTCCGAGACGAGCGCCTTGATGGGGGCCGTGTAGTAGCTCGCTGCGCCACGGGCCATGGCGTTGAAGTGCGCGGCAATGGCCACCATGGACTTGCCCGAGCCCGTCGGCGTGGACAGGATGACGTTGTTGCCGCTGACGAGCTCCAGTGCCGCCTCTTCCTGCGCCGGGTACAGCTCCAGTCCACGGTCAAGGGTCCACTCCAAAAACGCGTCCAGAACGTCGTCGTCGGTGGCAGTCTGCGGATTCAGGGTGGCGAGCTGTTCAAGAAGATTCATGGTCATCCCAGCTTAGGCGGTCACGGCTGCCCCGGAGGAACCGCATGTGGCAGGATAACGCCATGGGCGAAACAGCGTTTACCTGGGAACCGGCCAAGTACGCGGAATTCGGCGACTTCCGCAACCGGCCCTTCTTCGACCTCACGGCACGGATCCAGCCAACGGACCCGCGCCGCGTAGTGGATTTGGGGTGCGGGCCCGGCAACCTCACGGCCACGCTGGCCCGACGCTGGCCCGGTGCCTCCGTGCTGGGCCTGGACAGTTCGCCCGCCATGGTGGCGCAGGCCGCCACGCTCACGGCTGTTTTGGGAACGGACGACGCCGTTCCTTCCGTCGGGTCGCCGGCCCACCGCACGCCCGGGCTGGCCTTTGAACAGGGCGACATTGCCGGCTGGGTGCCGGAGGGGGCCACGGATGTGGTGGTCTCCAACGCTGCCCTCCAATGGGTGCAGGGGCACCGCGAACTCATGGCGGGATGGCTCGCGGCCCTGCGCCCGGGTGCGTGGCTGGGAGTGCAGGTACCGCGAAACTTCGGGGCGCCGTCGCACGTGTTGATGCGTGAACTGGCAGCCTCCCGGAAGTGGCGCAAACAACTGGACGGGGTGCTGCGGCACGAGGATGCCGTGGGAAAGCCGGAACAATACCATGAGCTGCTGCTGCGCGGCGGGGCCCGGGCGGATGTGTGGGAGACCACGTACAACCAGCTGCTGCAGGGGGAAAACCCGGTGCTCGAATGGGTTCGGGGCACCGGCCTGCGCCCCGTACTGGCGGCACTCGGTGCGGACGGTGCCGCATTCGAACAGGAATACTCGGCACAGCTGAGACGGGCCTATCCCAGCACAGATCTGGGCACGGTGTTTCCATTTCGACGCATTTTTATGGTGGGAGAAAAATCATGACCGACCTTCTGGAATTTCCGCTCGACTGGCAGCGGGCGCTCGTCATCGTTGCACACCCCGATGACCCCGAATACGGGATGGGCGCCGCCGTGGCGGAATGGACCGCGGCGGGCAAGGAGGTCAGTTATGTGTTGGCCACGCGCGGGGAAGCAGGCATTGCCGGACTGGCCCCGGCGGAATCCGGACCGCTGCGCGAGCGGGAACAGGTGGATGCGTGCGCCCACGTGGGGGTCACGGATGTGGTGTTCCTGGATTATGCCGACGGCCGGATTGAGGGAGGGCTGGAGTTGCGCCGTGACTTCGCCCGGCACATCCGTCGGGTTCGTCCGGACGTGGTGCTGACCATGAACCACCGGGACGAGTGGGCACCGGGGCGCTGGAACTCCGCCGACCACAGAGCCGTGGGCCGGGCCGTGCTGGATGCCGTGGGGGATGCCGACAACGAATGGATCTTCCCCAAACTTCTGGATGAGGGCCTGCCCATGCACAAGGCCACCTGGGTTGCCATCATTTCACCGCAGCCCACGCATGTGCAGGCCGTGTCGCCGGCCAGCATAGAGAAAGCAGTTGCCTCACTGGCAGAACACAAGGAGTATCTGCGGGTGCTCAGTGATGCTCCCGTTCAGGAGCAGGCCCGGGCACAGACGGAGATGGTCACCGAGGGCGGGAAGGTGGCCTTCGAGCTTTACGGCTGAGCCGGATTGGCGCTGAGCCCGGCCTACGGTTGCACCGAAGCCCTGAAGCGCTGCTCCTGGCTTAGCGCGATGCCGAGGCCCTGAACCGCTCCGGTGCGGCGATGCTGCCGCACAAATCAGCCAGGATGCGTCCAATGGTTGCGGTGAACTTGAAACCGTGGCCGGAGAAAACGGCGCCCACCACGACGTGACCAAAGCGGTCAAGAACAAAGTCACCGGTAACGGTGGAGGGGCAACTGATCGTCTCGAAGTGATCGGCATCCAACCCCGGGGGACCATTCCCGGACGTAGCGCCGCAGGGCATCCATTTACCGTGTTTCCGGAGTGACGTTCCGCGCATCCGGGTCCACCGCCGGGCCCACGCCATGCCAGCCCACCTTGATCCCCTCACCGGGTGTCTGCCTGCCGTACACAGGGCTTTACCAGCAGTCGACAGTATTCTCAATTTCGTGTCGATGGCTTGTCACCTGTTCTCAGATTCGTGTCACCAGTCATTGGGTCGATTGTGAGCGTCAGCAAGATTGAGTATCCCCGGCGAGCCATGTTCTGTGCGTCCCGCGAACGGAACCGCTATCGGACGGATTGCAGGACGGCTCGGCCCGCTAAGTCGTGCCGTTGCGGATGACACATCGATATGCCAGAGTCTTCTCATGACGAATGAGCACAAGGCGCTGGCCATTTTTCTCGGTGACTGGTCTGCGGAGGGTACGGCCTTTGGTTCGGATAGACAGGGTGGGCCGTGGCGTAGCGTGCACTCCGCGCACTGGTATTCGGGTGAGTCTTTCATCGTGCAAGATGAGCATGCTAATGGGCCGTTTGACACGATGAGTTTTCTCGGCTGGGATCCCGTGCGGGGAAGCTATTTCTCGTGGAGCATCGATAATGGCGGGTTCGCTAACGATTATCGAGTTGATCTCGACGGTGACACTTGGCGTTTCACCGGCGAACAGGCACGAGCGACGATCACATTCAGCGACGACGGTCACACTCAAACTCACCACTGGGAGTTCAAACCAGAGGACGAGTGGATCACCCTCTGTGACCGTGTAGCCACGCGCGTCGATTGAAGCGCGGTCATACTGGCCACGAGTTGACTGCCCGCAGGGGAACGCTGGCCGGGCTGGTTCGCGATAGTCGGTCTACTGCCGCGCTTGGCGCACGATGCGCTCGAGGTTTGCAAGGTAGGAGTCGAAGTCTGAGCGTCCTTGGAAAGTGAGTGCGATACGGCGCCCACGCTTGTCGGCCGTAGCCTGGCTGACATCGATTACTCCAGCATCAGACAGGGTAGAGAGATGCTTGGACAGTGCTGATTTGCTTGCTCCTGTGAGCTGTAGCAGCGTCGAGAATTCGACATACTCGGCCGGCGCGAGGGCGGATAGCACTGCGAGGCGCGCCGGCTCATGGAAAAGCGGGTTCAGCGTGGACGCAGCGATTCTCCGCTCCTGTGTGCTGTTAGAAGGGTCAACCATTGCTGAGCCGTCCCTGTTGACCAGCAGCCACACCTCGCGTCGCTAGGCGAACGAGCACAGGAAGGCACGCGACAAAGATCACCAGCGTCGCCGCACAAGCCGAGAGCGTGTTCGGCGCACCCCACTCGAAAGAGCGCACCGGGGACTGTGCCAACAAATACGACGCGACGACCGTTAGCCCACCCGCCACAAGGAGGCTCACTCCCACACGATCCGACCAATCAAGGCGCAGACGGACAGGCCGTGCCACTGAGAGGCCTACAAATCCAAGCACCACGAGTCCCAAGAGCCAAAGCATGTCGATATCGATTACGACACCCGTAGCAATGACAAGCGTGGCGGCGACAGAAGCAGTGCCGAAGGCTCCCCGCCGAGCAGAGCGACGTTCAGTCTGGCGTACAAGATTCAATCGGTTTCGTGCGTCTTCGCTACTCATCCTTAATCGACCTCCAATAGTTTCCTATAAAGAAACTAACACATAGTTGCTTTGACGGAAACAAGATTGATGTTTTGAAAACTGACCTCACTGTTACCGCCCGAATGCCGGACCGACTGCGGACGGTGTTAACAGGCGGCTGCACTTCGCTGTGCTCCTCGAAGTCGATTTCAGGCCGTATTTCGACATTGAGACTGCCCGGTAGCCGAAGGTTAGACGCCTATTCACTTTCTATTCAGAAAGTACGTGCTACGGTGACAGCATGACTAATCCAGACTTCGGAGGCCAAGCGGATCACGATAATGAAATCAGCCCCGCTACAGCGTCACGGATGCTGGCTGACGCTGACCGGGTGAGCGCCAGCGCACAAGGGCGAGTTGATCTCCGCACCCAATCCCTCATTCAAGCTTGTAGCCCGTTAGTGTTGTTCGCCTACACTGCGACGTTTCTGCTGCTGTTTACCTATCCAGCGCAGGTAGCCGGGGCAAACGTATTCAATGCGGGGCCGATGTATGCGAACATCTTGCTGATCCCGTTGCTCGCCCAAACCCAACTTATGCAAGGAGCCAGAAACCGGATCCCGGTTTCGGATGCGACACCCTTGAAGGGGCGCAAGTTACTCTTCGTATTTCTTGGCATTGCTGCCTTCGTAGCAATAGCAGCGATGAGTCTTTTGGGCGTCAAGATCGCCTGGTGGGTGAGCATCCTCGTTGCGGTCTGCGCTGCGGCTCCTCCCGCGGTTCTCGCCGTGATTTCCTCCAAGAAAGCGCGCATCCAGACCGAAGACCGACCATCTTCAGGAATCCAACCGCCACTGGGCAAACCAGCACGTTACGTAACGCTCGGTCTTGGAATCTACTTCGGTATCGCTGGTGTCTCAACAACGCTTTCCTGGTTTCCGCTTGCCGCGTTAGTGCTCCTCCTTGTTTTGCTCGGACTGGTATTTCGTGGGAACACTCGATGGGGTCTCGTAAGCGTTGGGTCTGAATGGCAACGGCATCATTGGATAGCTTTTGGGGCATCATTCCTGCTCTTCTTTGCACTAACACTGATAGTCGTCAGAACGTCATGGAACACACCCGTGGTCGGCATAATCGGCGGCGCTCTGATCGTTGCACCTATGGTGATCGCTGCACTCACGTCGAGTCGGCAAAAATGACCAGTGACGAGCCAACGCTCACCCACCCTCGCCATCAGCTTGATGATGTGCTGTTCACTCCGGTGCGGTTTTCTGCGATGGCGGCACTTCGCTCGGAGGTTGAGATCGACTTCGCGACCTTGCGAGACCTCATCGAAACTGAGGACTCTGCCCTGAGTAAGGCGATCACGCATCTTCAACGAGCAGGCTACGTTCTCGCGCGCAAAGGATACGTTGCAAATAAACCTCGCACGTGGGTGAAAGCTACTCCAGCAGGAATCACGGCGCTCGCTAAGCACAGCGAAGCACTCAACGCCATCGCGACCGGAAAGCCAGCAAATCGCAATTGAAGGTTTCGGAGTCAAGCCCTTGACTGCGGCGTTTCGTTGTTCACAAGCGGGTCCGCCAGCGGACATCATTCGACCGTGGCGACCAGCTCCACTTTGAACCGTTCCCGTTCTCGAGGAACGCGGGGAAACGCGACCTATTCGTAATGCATGTACCATCGGTTTGTGCCCAGTTCATTCGATCGAATCGTCCGCCCCGACCGCCCCGTGGCGACCATCTTTGCGCTGGTTGGGGTTGGTTTCTTGGTGTGTTTGCTTGCCGGGCTGGTTGCCGGGTTACTTGCCGACGACTTTCGCTCAGCGTTCGGATGGACTGTAGCTGTCGGGATGATCATGACGGCCGTCGTCAGCATCGTCTTGATTGCCGTCGCCACCGTGCGCCGAAAGTAGCACCTGAGCCCCTGCGATGGCCCACGGCCAAGTGGCGACCGCAAGCGGATCCCATTACGCTCCGACCAGCGACGCGATCAGATTCTTACCCCGCAGCCTCAGACTTACGGGCGGTAGAAACCGCATTGCGAGCAGCGTCCTGTGCAGACGCGGCGCCCGCGAGTACCCACCCAAGCAACCACGCCACACTGGCGTAGACGAGGATCATGTAGATAAATACTGGTATGTCGATGCTCAGGCCCAAAACGCCGAGTACCGCAATGCCAGCTCCACCGATCGCCCCGCCCCAACCTGCGACCCTGGTTCTGGGCGCTGCCGCTCGTTGGGCCTGATACCACGCGGCACCAGACGACATGGTTAGTGGCGTACGCACGCCTGCGATCCAATTGCGCTTCAGCAAGCCTCGTTGGCTCCTCCGGGCGAGCCACAACATCAGTACTCCTGCGGTGACGAGCACACCGCCAGTTATGGCAAAAGCAAGCACCATCGAGAGATCGTCAGACACCCGTCGATCATATCGGGGCCGACCGGGCTCTCGGCGTTATCTGCCGCATCAGTCGATAAGCCTGCCCACCCCGGACACAATCTCGGCAGCTCCTGGCGACTCGATCGGAACCGGACGTTGGCACCAATCACGTGCATGCAAGCGGTCCGCCTGCGGGCGCGGCCCCGTGGTTATTGGTGTTGGACTACCGTTCACCTGCGGATGTTCCTGTGGGTGTCCCGAAAAAGTGCCCGATGACGGGGCGTGAAACGATCAAGGTAACTGTCTCGGAAACGTAAAGCTTTTTACAACATTGGCATGGGGCCCAATCCGAAAATCGCCTGTCCCGGAGTGGCGGGGCGCCACGTGTCTCGAGAAGTCGTCCCGCCGTAAAACGTCTTACTTGGTTGGCATCGAGGGGTTTTTAAACTTGAATGGCAGGGTGAAACATTTGGGATACACGCGGGTGAGTACCTCGAGCCAGGATGCGAAGCTGCAACTTGACGCGCTGGTCAAGGACGGGGTGCAGAAGCGGGACGTGTTCGCCGATGTCACGTCCGGAAGCAGGACCGCGATCGAGCGGCCCGGGATGAAGAAGCTCTTGGAATACGCCGAGGCCGGGGACACCGTGGTGGTCTGGCGGGTCGACCGGCTGGGGAGGTCCCTTATCGATGTCTTGAACACCGTGAACCTGTTGCGTGAACGCGGCGTGAACGTCCGCTCCATCTCGGACGGCATCGGCCCAGCGACCTCGACCGGGCGGATGATGCTGAACTTCTTGGCTTCTCTGGCCGAGTACGAGCGCGAGCTGATCGTTGAGCGTGTCAACGCCGGGATCGCCGCGGCCCGGCAATCGGGCACCCGCTTCGGCCGGCCGCTCTCGGACCCGGCGGTGATCGCCGACAAGCTCGCGATCGCGAAGGACGCCCGCGCGAGGGGACGCACCGCCG
Source organism: Actinomycetales bacterium (assembly GCA_038199275.1). Taxonomy (GTDB): domain Bacteria; phylum Actinomycetota; class Actinomycetes; order Actinomycetales; family Micrococcaceae; genus Specibacter. Next base: position 11,451 of record JBBPZC010000005.1, on the reverse strand, counting down.
AGGACGCGGCACGCCTGGTCGGGTGGAGTCGTGCGACGCTCTACCGTCACCTCGGCCAAAACGCCAGGTCCGTCAAGGGCCAGTGATCCCTGATGTCCCAGCGGAGTGCAGTCGACTTCTGAACGACACAGGCACGAAGAGATCGACCTCCGCGAGCTTCTTCGATCTCACCCGCACCCGAAAACCCGCAGCCAGGGACCGCGATCACTTGCTTAGCGCCAACCGCTGTACCGATGGTCCTCACTGCCGTCACCCTGCAATTGCCGACGGACGGACCTGCCACAACAAGCCTCATCCACATTTATAACGCGTATAGAAGCAGCCCATTCTGGTGCCGGCCCCGCTATGACACGTCACGCCGAGAACCGCCCTCCTTGTTGAGCACGGACTCACCCGCGAACACCGTCCCACAGGAGGTTCGGCTACGGGACAGCCAAGAAGCTCCAGGGCAAATCTGTTCATGTGTTTTCGGCCCAACCGCGCCTTGCGGGCAGTAGCTATCTGGCATGAACACTTCCGACGAGGTTCGCCGCGAAGGCCGTGGAATGATTCAGATCATGGAGTCTGAAATCAATATCCAAATACGTCGAAACAAAAAGCTACTAGGGATCGTATATCTGGTGCTTATCTATGCCGGTGCTGTTTTGCTGCTCCTAGTTCCAGCATTGTTCTTGGGCTTCGGTGTCCAAGCGTTGGGTGGGAAACTGGGGATCTGGGTTGGTGATCCGACTTCGAACGACGGGGAGGAATCCTGGGCAACAATAATCGGCTTGGTCTCGGGTCTGGCTGTGTTGGCCGGCGCGGCATTGGGAACGTGGTCCATGGCGCGACGACATGGTTTGCCACCCCGGAAAACAATTGCATTTGCGACCGGGGTCGTGTTCATTGGGTATTTGGCATGGTTGGTCATGATCTTCGGTTGAACTCCAAGACCAATCTTTGCCAAGAATCAAGGCACCACCAGCAGAAAGTCAAAATACTATCCCTCTCAGGGTTCCTTATACGGGACGGGGTTTCAGTGCTTGAGGGCGGCCCTAGGAAAGGGTCACGAAATTGATAACAACGGTGACTTTAGCCTGAGCATCATCGCAGGTCGGAACGATCCGCTGACGACACACAGCGCCGGGTCCTACATTCCTGATACGCCGTGTTGAAGTTCCTGGTGGCCCCGTGGGAGGCATTGAAACTGTGTCCGGCAGCGAACTGCTCCAAGGCCACCACCGACTTTTCTCGGCGTGCCACGCCAGGCGCCGCCGCAGAACCCATGCCCCCACCGCCGATGACAACCACATCTGCCCGCATACTTATGGTTTCAACTTACGTGCGGTGGCTGCTGCTACTGAACCACCGAGATCTCACTCAGGCAGTGCCATGTTCGCTCGTGGTAAACCAGCGGTCGGGACTGTTGTGCTGCTTGGCCCGTTTCGCCGGTGATGATCCGGGACCAGATGGATGTCTCGGCGAAACGGTCGATGGCGCTCTTGGCAAGGTTCTTCGCCAGGGAAAACTGCTCGGTGCCCAAAAGATGGCTCGCCATTGTTTGCGCCTGCTTGACCGTCGGCGTTGACGATGAGGCTGACGACAGGGAGAAGACCACGAGCGTTTGGTTCGCTGAAACGGAGCAGACCGAGGTGGCTGTCAACCCTACCGGTGCGTGTACGCGGTGGACTGCAACATGGGGACTCCTTCATTACGGCTAGATTCGGCCTGGACTGCCGCTGCGCTCATGAATGAAAAAGCATCATCGGATGAACGAATGACTGATTTTGGATTGTAAATCGTTGCTTTTAGCCGAACCTATTCTGCGCAATGACTGTTTATGACCTGAAAATTTGTCACAACCCTCCGTGATGACGTCTAGTTGTGAAGACATATTTTCGCGCAGCCGTTGTACCTGGCGCCCGCCGACCAAGGTCTCATATGCACCGCAAAGGCAGCTGCCGCCATCCACAGTGCGCGAGCCGCGCGTCAGGAATGATGGAGTTTTTTTATGAGCACCACCAGCATTACCCGTACTGCGGAAGCCGCCACTGCAGAGGTTCCCCGTACGAGGCGGTCTGGGCAGGACGACGCCAGAGTGGCTTTTTGGGCCGAGCAGGCCCGGCGTCTTGACTGGGCGGAGCCTTGGCAGACCGACCACAGCTTTGAACCCGCCATGAATCCCGCCACCGGGGAATTGCAGGTCCCGCACATTGAATGGTTTGCCGGAGGCAGGCTCAACGCTGCCGTGAACTGTGTGGATCGGCATGTCACTGCCGGCCACGGCGCCAAAGTGGCTCTCTTCTGTGAGGGAGAACCGGGGGACAGGCGTGCCATCACGTACAAGGAACTCCAGGACCAGGTGTGCCAGGCCGCCAACGCCCTCACCGCGCTGGGCATCGGCAAGGGCGACCGGGTTGTCATCTATCTGCCCGTCATTGCCGAAACCATCATCATCACCCTTGCGGTGGCCAGAATTGGCGCCATTCATTCGCTCGTTTTCGGCGGCTTCTCCGCGGAAGCCTTGAAGTTCCGGGTCGAAGACACCGGAGCGAAACTGCTGGTCACCACCGACGGCCAGTTCCGCCGCGGAAAGTCCGTCCCCGTCAAGGCCAACGCCGACGCGGCCGTCGCCGGTGAGAACTCCATTGAACATGTGCTGGTGGTGCGCCGCACGGGCTCCGACATTGAGTGGACGCAGGGTCGGGACGTGTGGTGGCACGACGTCGTCGGACAAGCCAGTACGGAGCACACTCCCGAGTACTTTGACGCCGAAACGCCGCTGTTCATCATGTACACCTCCGGCACCACGGGTCAGCCCAAGGGATTGGTGCACACCACAGGCGGCTATCTCACCCAGGCGTCCTACAGCCACGAACTGCTCTTCAGCAACCCCGACCCGTCCCTGCGAGAGCACGATGTCCATTGGTGCACGGCGGATCTTGCCTGGGTCACGGCCCACACCTACGAGATTTACGGTCCGCTCTCCAACGGTGTCACGCAGGTCATCTTCGAGGGCACTCCCAACACTCCCCACCCTGGCCGCCACTTTGAGATCATTGAGCGCTACGGGGTGACCAGCTACTACACGGCACCCACCCTGGTCCGCTCGCTCATGGGTTGGTTCCCCGACGGCGTCCCGGCCCATCACGACCTCTCCTCCCTCCGGCTCCTCGGCACAGTGGGCGAGGCCGTCAACCCGCAGGCCTGGCACTGGCTCCGGGACCAGCTTGGCGGCGGCACCCTGCCCATGGTGGACACGTGGTGGCAGTCGGAAACCGGCGCCACCATCCTCTCGCCACGGCCCGGCGACACGGAGTTCAAACCGGGCTGTGCCTCCCGTGCCCTGCCCGGGGTGAGTGTGCGCATTGTGGACGACGCCGGAACGGACGTTGGGCGTGATGAGCAGGGTCTCATTGTGGTTGACGGGATGGGCCCGGCCATGGCCCGGACCGTGTGGGGAAACCCGCAGCGCTACCTCGATTCGTATTGGCGCAAGTTCGCGAAGCAGGGTTACTTCCTGGCCGGCGATGGTGCCCGGTATGACGCCGACGGTGACATCTGGATCCTGGGACGGGTGGATGATGTCATCAACATCTCCGGCCACAGGCTCTCCACCATCGAAATTGAATCGGCGCTGGTGGCGCATCCCCACGTGATTGAAGCCGGCGTCACTCCCGTCGCGGATCCGCTGACCGGCCATGCCGTGGTGGCCTTTGTGGTGTTGTCCGACCCCACCCGGAACTCCGCAGCGGAAGTTCAGGACGAGCTCCGTGCACATGTGGCACACAAGATTGGTCCCATTGCCAAGCCGGCCGCCGTCGTCGTGGTTCCCGATGTGCCCAAGACACGGTCCGGGAAAATCATGCGCCGACTGCTGGCCCAAATATTTGAAGGGACGCCCCTGGGCGACACCACCTCACTGCAAAACGAAGAGTCAATGGCCGGTATTATCGCCTCGGTCGACCAATACCAAAGGACCCAGCGCCCGCAGAAAGATCACTCATCAGCAAAGCACCGACTGGAGTTTTGAGTACAACAAGAAGCTGGCCCAGATTTCAGAGAACAGCGGCTTCGAGTACGCCCTGACGCAGACCCGGTACGCGGCTTCCTATGGTGCCGACAAGCAGCACGAGGCCACGAGCTTCTCCGTCGCCCTGCTGGGTGTGACCGAACGCCTGATGGTGATCGCCGCCGTGCACCCGGGCATGTGGCACCCCGGGGTCCTGGCCAAGTTCATGATCACCGCCGATCACCTCTCCAACGGGCGCGCCGCTGTGAACAATGTCTCCGGCTGGCTCAAGGACGAATTCGTGAACTTTGATCTTGACTGGCTGGAACACGACGAACACTACGTCCGCACCGAGGAATTCATTACGGCACTGTGCTCAGGCCAGCATCTGTTCCAGGTACTGCTCTTTTTCGCTGAAGACCAGCCGGCCCAGGGCGCCGTTGACGATGGGCAGTTGTGGTGGCACGTGGCCGCATTCCACGTTGCCAATGATGGGTATGCCCAGCATTCCCAAGGCATCCAGAACCGCCTCGGCCTGGGTGAGGGCAGGAGAGTCAGGGGCGCCGGTCCGTCCCACCAAAATGGCCTTGGCACCGTCGAAGAACCCGGCCAGGCGCATGCCGTGGAGTTGACGGCAGATCGTGGTCGCCGCAACGCCGGAAGCTTCCACATAAACGATCAAGGAATCAGCGGCCGCCTCCCGCAACGCATCCGCGTTGAGATACGGGGTGCCTGCGAGATTGACCAGGGTTTCAATGCACCCGCCGATCAGACGGCCGGCCACATCCACGCCCGCCCGCCCCTGATCGAGCCGTACCCAGGGGCCTTTGCCGTTCCATTCATGCTCCGTAACGCCGGGGTTGTTTTCCCAATCGTCCCAGTCGTTGACCTGGTGAACACCCGGGGACGCCTGCCTAAAGGTGGCTCCGGCAGGTAACGAGGCAATCTCAAGCCAAGACATCAGCGGATCGGGAACTCCATAGGGAGTGTCCATGAGATTGCTGCCATGCAGGGTTGCCAATCCCGTCCTGAGCGTGATCGGGGTGAGCAGCGTTGAGATGTCGGAGTAGCCCACGAACCAGGTGGGTTCGGCAAGTGTGAGTGCCTCGAAATCAAGATGCGGCATGAGGTCAATGGCGGTCTCGCCGCCCCAGGGGGGAATGACGGCTTTGACGGTGGGATCCAGGAGCATCCGCATCAGCTCTTCCGCCCGTTGTTCAACGGGGGCGCTGATGTGTGTGGTGCCATCCAGGCAGTCGCCGAGTTGCACGACGAACCCTTGGTTGCGGAGATGTTGGCCCGCAAAATTGAGGCGTCCGCGCAGCTCTTTGCTGATGCCGCTCGACGGGGCGCTCACGCCAATAGTGTCGCCTGGGCGCAGCGGGCGGGGGTAGCGAATCTCCATCAACCCATAATCGCATGTCAGCGCAACAAGCCACGGCAAAACCACCGCCGACAACGCTGCCAAACACCGGCGGTCAGGAGTACCTTGATAGCTGACTGAAGTAATACCCCGGCATCAGGAGGAATCTGTGCTGTATAGACTCATCGCCCACAATCTGGCGCCCCACAAGGGTCCGCTGATTGCCATTGTGGTGCTGCAATTCCTCTCCACGATCGGTTCGCTGTACCTGCCCACCCTCAATGCCGACATCATTGACGACGGAGTGGTCAAGGGCAGGATCGATATCATCATGAACCTGGGCCTGTGGATGCTGCTGATCACGGCCGGCCAGGTCGTGTGCGCCATCACGGCCACCTACCTCAGTGCCCGGCTCGCCATGGGAGTGGGCCGGCAAATCCGCCGGGACCTGTTCAACAAGGTCGAGACGTTCTCCTCGCAAGAGGTGGGCATCATTGGCGCCCCGTCGCTGATCACCCGCACCACCAATGACGTCCAACAAGTGCAGATGCTGACCCTGATGTCCTTCACCCTGATGGTCACGGCACCCATCATGTGCGTGGGCGGCATCATTCTGGCCATGGCGCAGGACGTGCCCCTCTCCGCCCTGCTGCTGGTGGTGCTGCCGGTCCTGGTGGTGGCCATCGCCTTGATCGTCCGGGTCCTGGTCCCCACCTTCCGCAAGGTCCAGCACCAGCTCGATGACATCAACGGGGTGTTGCGTGAGCAGATCACCGGCATCAGCGTCATCCGTGCCTTTGGCCGTCGCGACTACGAGGCCGAACGCTTCGCCACCGCAAACGGTGCACTCACCGCCTCGCAGCTGCGGACCGGACGCCTGCTCGCACTCATGTTCCCCACCATCTTCTTCCTGGTCAACGTCACCAGCGTGGGCGTGCTGTGGTTCGGCGGGCAGCGGATCGACGCCGGCAGCATGCAGATCGGCGCCCTCACCGCGTTCCTGAGCTACATCATGCAAATCCTCATGTCCGTCATGATGGCCATGTTCATGTTCATGATGATTCCGCGCGCGGCCGTCAGCGCCGAACGCATCACCGAGGTCCTGGATACGGTGCCAAGCGTTGCCGACGCCCCCGGCGCCATCAGCATTGACAGGCTCGACGGCGTGCTGCACGTGCGCGACGCCGCCTTCAGTTACCCCGGGGCACAGGCCCCCGTCCTGTCCGGTGTCTCCTTCACTGCCCACCCGGGAACCACGACGGCGATCATCGGCTCCACCGGCAGTGGCAAGTCAACCCTCGTCAACCTCATACCCCGCCTGCTGGACCGCACCGGGGGCTCCATTGAGCTCGGTGGCCACGACGTCCAGACCCTGACCCTTGCCTCCCTGCGCAACGCCATCGGACTGGTGCCGCAGAACGCTTATCTGTTCTCCGGCACCATCGCGAGCAACATCCGCATGGGCAATTCGGACGCCACGGATGAACAAATCTGGCAGGCACTCGAGACTGCCCAGGCGGCGGACTTTGTCCGCAACATGCCCGAGGGCCTCGACTCACCCATCGAACAGGGCGGTTCGAACGTCTCCGGCGGGCAGCGCCAGCGGCTGTGCATTGCCAGGGCCATTGCGGCCCAACCCTCCGTCTACCTTTTCGACGACAGTTTCTCCGCCCTCGACTACGCCACAGACGCAAGGCTGCGGGCGGCATTGCACCCGGTCACCCGGGACGCCGCCGTCCTCGTCGTCGCCCAACGCGTGGGCACCATCCGGGATGCGGAGAACATCCTGGTCCTGGAAGAGGGAAGGCTCGTGGGGCAGGGCACCCACGATGAGTTGTTGCAAAGCTGCCCCACCTACCAAGAGATCGTCACCTCCCAGCTGACTGCTGAAGAAAACGAAGACCAGGGGAGCCACCCATGACCATGATGCGCGGCGGCCGCGGCGGCCAACAACAAAAGGCACTGTCCTTCGGGCCCAGCCTGAAACGAATCCTGGGACTCATGGCACCGGACAAGGTGCGGATCGGCGCCGTCGTACTGATGGCAGCCATCTCCGTGGCACTGTCAGTGGTGGCCCCCAAGATCCTGGGCAACGCCACAGACATCATTTTCGACGGCGTGGTGGGCCGCATGCTCCAGCAGTTCCCGGCCGGGACAACCAAGGCCGAAGCCGTGGCAGCCCTGCGCGCCAGCGGGCAGGGGCAACTCGCCGACATGCTCACCGCCATGAACGTGGTGCCCGGGCAGGGCATGGACCTGGCTGCGCTCGGCTCCGTGCTCATGATCGTGCTCTCGCTCTACATTGCCGCGTTCTTCTTCAACTGGTCACAGGGCTACATGACCACGGGGATTGTCCAGCGCGCCATGTATAGACTGCGCCGGGACATCGAGGAAAAGCTGGACCGGCTGCCCATGTCCCACTTCCAGCAGGAATCCCGCGGCGACGTGCTCTCACGCGTCACCAACGACATTGACAACTTCTCCCAAACCCTGAACCAGACACTGACCCAGATCCTCATCGCCGTCCTCACGGTCTGCGGTGTGCTCGGCATGATGTTCTCCATCTCGCCGCTGTTGGCCGGTATCTCGCTCATCACGGTCCCCATCATCGCCGTCATGACCGTCTTGATCGCCAAGCGCTCGCAGGTGCAGTTCGCGGCCCAGTGGAAGAGCACGGGGGATTTGAACGGCCATGTGGAGGAGATGTTCACGGGCCATGAGATTGTCAAGGCCTTCGGGCAGCAGGAGCAGGCCATTGAGCGGTTCCGGGAACACAACGACTACTTGTTCGAATCAAGTTCGAAGGCGCAGTTCATCTCCGGCATCATCATGCCCGGCACGAACTTTGTGGCGAACCTGAACTACGTTGTTGTGGCCGTGCTCGGCGGCATTCAGGTGGCCCAGGGTGTCATCACCATTGGCAGCGTGCAGGCCTTCATCCAGTACTCGCGCCAGTTCAGCCAGCCGATGGCGCAGATAGCGAGCATGATCAACCTGCTGCAGTCCGGCGTCGCCTCGGCCGAACGTGTGTTCGAACTGCTCGACGCGCAGGAGCAGCGCCCGGACCACAGCCCCGCCGCGAAGCTGGCCGTTCCGGCGGCCGGTCGGGTCGTCTTTGAGAACGTGAACTTCTCCTACACCCCCGACAAGCCGCTGATCAAGGACCTCTCACTCACGGCCGAGCCGGGGGAGACCGTGGCCATCGTGGGCCCCACCGGCGCCGGCAAGACCACGCTGGTGAACCTGCTCATGCGCTTTTACGAGATTGACGCAGGCACCATCTCGGTGGACGGCGTGAACACCGCCCACCTGACCCGGGACGCTCTGCGCAGCCAGTTTGGCATGGTCCTGCAGGACGCCTGGCTGTTTGGCGGCACCATTCGGGAGAACCTGGCGTATGGGAAGTTGGATGCCACGGAGGCGGAGATTCGGCAAGCAGCCGAGGCCACCCATGTGGACCACTTTGTCCGGTCCCTGCCCGATGGTTACGACACGGTGTTGACGGACGACGGCGGCGGGCTCAGCCAGGGGCAGCGCCAGCTCATGACCATTGCCCGGGCATGGATTGCCAAGCCTGACATCCTCATCCTGGACGAGGCGACGAGCTCGGTGGACACCCGCACCGAGGTCATGATCCGCCAGGCCATGAATAAGCTGCGCGCGAACCGAACCAGTTTCGTCATTGCCCACCGGCTCTCCACGATCCGCGACGCCGACCTGATTTTGGTCATGGATGACGGGCAGATCATTGAACAGGGCAGCCACGAAGAGCTGTTGGCCGGCAAGGGTTTCTACTACGATCTGTATATGTCACAGTTCGGTGACCCGTTGGTGGAAGAAGTCGGTCAGCTATGAATTCCATGGATGTATTAATGCGCCGCTGGCGCTTGGAACCGGAATCAAGCGTCCCACCCTTCGAACAGGTCCGCCTGCGCATCCTTGACCTTGCCGCGTCCGGCGAACTGGCTGTTGGCACCAAACTCCCGCCGGTGCGTGCACTGGCTGCGGATCTTGGGGTGGCCGCCAACACGGTGGCCCGCGCCTACCGCGAACTGGAACAGGCCGGGGTGGTGGTCACGGCAGGGCGCAGTGGCACAGCCATCGCCACCGGCGGAGACCGGCTCGTGGAGAAGGTAGCGGATGCAGCAGACGTTTTTGCCGCCGTCGTTCGTGAACTGGGTGTACCGCACACCCAGGCGCTGCGCATTGTCACGGCGGCGTTGGAGCGGGGCCAGTAGGCCCGGCAGTGGGACCGCGGACGCACGGGCACGTCAGTGCCGCCTGCGTTCGAACGAAGATTCGATTATACTTTTGACTTATGGCTGTGCACGGCAGACACGCGGCACAGTCCAAGCCGTGGTGCTGCTGCGTCCACGGCGTCGGTGATGTGAAGGAAACCTGTGAACCAATCTGTATCCCCTGAAATTCTCCCAGTCCGCCCGGACTTGTCACGTCTGGTGGTCAAGGGAGCCCGTGAGCACAACCTGCGCAACGTCGACCTGGATCTGCCGCGCGACGCCATGATTGTGTTCACCGGCCTCTCCGGCTCCGGAAAGTCCTCCCTGGCCTTCGACACGATCTTTGCCGAGGGCCAGCGCCGCTACGTGGAATCCCTGTCCGCGTACGCCCGCCAGTTCCTGGGCCAGGTGGACAAGCCCGATGTGGACTTCATCGAGGGTTTGTCCCCGGCCGTGTCCATCGACCAAAAGTCGACGTCGAAGAACCCACGGTCCACGGTGGGCACCATCACCGAAATTTATGATTACATGCGTCTGCTGTGGGCCCGCGTGGGCACCGCACACTGCCCCGTGTGTGGGGAGCCCATCACCAAGCAGACGCCGCAGCAGATTGTGGACCAGCTCCTGGAAATGCCCGAGGGCACCCGGTTCCAGGTGCTGGCGCCGGTGGTGCGGGACCGCAAGGGTGAATTCGTGGATTTGTTCCGCGAGCTGGCCGCGAAGGGTTACTCCCGGGCCAAGGTGGACGGCGAGCCGATCCAGCTCAGTGAGCCGCCCAAGCTGAAGAAGACCTTCAAGCACACCATCGAGGTGGTTGTGGACCGCCTGGTCGTCAAGGACGGCATCCAGCAGCGCCTGACCGATTCGGTGGAAACCGCGCTGGGCCTGGCCGAGGGCCGCATCCTCGCCGAGCTCGTGAACCTCGAAGCGGACGACCCCGGACGCATCCGTTCCTTCTCCGAGAACCTGGCCTGCCCCAACGAGCACCCGCTCGCCATTGACGAGATTGAGCCGCGTTCCTTCTCCTTCAACAACCCGTTCGGCGCCTGCACCGCCTGCAGCGGCATTGGCACGAAGCTGGAAGTGGATGAGGAGCTGGTGGTCCCCAACCCGTTCCTGTCGCTGCGCGAAGGAGCCATTGCGCCCTGGTCGCTGGGCACCGCCACCACCGAGTATTGGAACCGGCTGCTCGAGGGCCTGGCGACCGAGCTCGACTTCAAGCTCGAAACGCCCTGGAACAAGTTGGACACCGCCTCCCGCACCGCCATCCTGTACGGGAAGGACCACAAGGTTGTGGTGCAGTACCGCAACCGCTTCGGCCGCGAACGCAAATACAGCACCGGCTTTGAGGGCGCCGTCCAGTACATTCAGCGCAAGCACACCGAGACCGAATCCGACACAGCCCGGGACCGCTACGAAGAATACATGCGCCAGATCCCATGCCCGGCTTGTGGTGGCGCACGCCTGAACCCGGCGTCCCTGTCCGTGCTCATCAACGGCAAATCCATTGCCGAGGTGTGTGCCCTGTCCATGCGGGACTGCTTCGACTTCCTCTCCAACCTGGTCCTGACCGGCCGCGAGGCCCAGATTGCCAGCCAGGTGCTGAAGGAAATCCAGGCCCGGCTGAAATTCCTGCTCGATGTGGGCCTGGAATACCTGAACCTGGAACGCGCCTCAGCAACCCTGTCCGGTGGCGAAGCCCAGCGCATCCGGCTCGCCACCCAGATCGGCTCCGGCCTGGTGGGCGTGCTGTACGTCCTGGATGAGCCGTCCATTGGCCTGCACCAGCGCGACAACCGCCGCCTGATTGAAACGCTTACCAGGCTGCGGGACCTCGGAAACACGCTCATCGTCGTCGA
>JBBPZC010000004.1:0-2539 GCA_038199275.1 Actinomycetales bacterium | reverse complement strand
GTGATGAAGCCGCGGCCGCCGTCGAACGTCACCAGCCGCAGGGGGCCCATTATCGTGACATCGATGGCGCTGGGGGTCTCGGCATCTGTGCGGAGTTGCTCGTCATAGGCCTGAAGGTACTGCTCTTTGGTGGTCATCACGTTCATCTTCACAGCCTAAGGACGAGCGGCGCAAGATGCATGCGGGCGGGGCCGGTCCCCGGGATGCGAATCCAAGAATGTCGCACCCCTCCGTTACGGTTAATCCATGATCCTCACCGTGGCGCAACTCTCCGAATCCGAGCTCCTGGAGCGCATTTTCCCGCGCCTGCACGCCGGCACCACCACGCTGCTCGGGCCCGGGGACGACGCCGCCATCATCGCCGCGCCCGACTCCCGCACCGTCATTTCCATCGACACCCAGGTCCAGGACAAGGACTTCCGCCTCCTCTGGCCCAACGGCAGCGTCTCCACCGGCTTCGACGTGGGTTGGAAGGCCGCCGCCCAAAACCTCTCGGACATCAACGCCATGGGCGCCATCGCTACGGCCATGGTGGTCAGCCTCACCCTGCCAGGTACGACGCCGGTGGGCTGGGTTGAGGACTTCGCCGACGGCCTGAGTGCCGCGATAGTTGCGCTCGGAGCGCCCCAGTGTTCAGTGGCCGGCGGTGACCTCTCCGGAGGCGGGGAACTCGTTGTCACCGTTGCCGTCACCGGGTCGCTGGAGGGACGTGATGCTGTGCTTCGCAGCGGGGCCCAGGTGGGGGATCAGGTTGCCGCTTGCGGAAACATGGGCCAGTCCGCCGCCGGGTGGGCACTGCATGAAAGCTCCATCGGCGCCGAGCAGTTCACGCCGGCCATGGCCGAGACGGCCGGGCTTTTCGCCCGTCCGGCTCCGCCCCTTGCCGCGGGGCCGGCGGCCGCCCAAGCCGGTGTCACCGCCATGATGGACATCTCCGACGGGCTGCTGCGCGACGCCGGACGCATCGCCGCGGCAAGCGGGGTCGGTATCGATTTGGACTCCTCCGTGCTGGCGGGCCAGGCACAAAAACTTGCGGAAACCGCCGTCGTAATGGGGGAAAATCCGCTGCACTGGGTGCTCACGGGTGGGGAGGACCACTCACTGTTATCCACATTTCCTGCCGGTCAAATCCTGCCTGAGGGTTTCCTTAGGATAGGCTCGGTAGTGTTTGTGGACTCGGCGAAAAGTGCTTTGACCATGGACGGACAGAATTTTGAAGGCGCCGTTGCAGGCGCCCTGGGATGGGATCATTTTGCAGTCTAAGATCACCGCAACTGCACCCGTGGTCCGCCGTTGGCTGGCCATGGCTGAGCAGACGTTGGCGAATCACAGCGACCGGCTCAACGCCATCAACATCTACCCCGTCGCCGACGCGGACACCGGCACCAACCTTTACCTGACGGTCCGTGCCGCAGCCCAGGCGGTTGCTGACTCCGAACCCGCCGACGTCGGGACAACGCTGGCCACCGCTGGCAGGGCCGCCATGGAGCAGGCCCGCGGAAACTCAGGGACTCTGCTTGCCGTCTCATTGGCAGCCATGGCCGAACCGCTCATCGGTGCCCAGCGTTTGAGCGGACCGTTGCTGGCCTCGGCCCTGCACCGGGCCCAGCTGCGGGCCTGGAGTGCGTTGAGCGAGCCCGTGCCCGGCACCATTCTTTCCGTGTTGGAGGCTGCAGCCAGGGGTGCCAGCACCGCTGAATCCGTTCTCAACGGCGACGAATCCAACCTGGCACTGGCCGAGTCCATGGAAGGTGCGGTTACCGCGGCACGCGAGGCCGTGGCCCTGACCGAATCCCAGCTTGATCCGCTGACGGCGGCCGGCGTGGTCGACGCAGGGGCAGTCGGGTTGCTGTTGATCCTGGACTGCCTGCGTTCGGTCATGTTGGGGGAGCCGCTGCAGGAAGACCTGCTGGAGGGCCTGTCCGGATACAGGGTCCAGGACCCCAACATCGCCCTGTCCATGCCGGAACAAGATGGTGTGGAAGTCATGTGCACCATTTCCCTGACTCCGCTCGCCGCGGCCGGGCTGCGCCTGGAGCTGGACGGCCTGGGCGATTCCGTCATCATGAGTGCCGTCTCCGAGGAAGCAGACCCCACCGGCGCCTACCCCTGGCGGCTGCATGTCCACGTACCCACCGCCGGGGCGGCACTGGACGCCATTCACGCTGTGGGTGATCCAAACAATGTGAGCATTTCAGCGTTGACCGCTTCCGTCTCCGAAGATCTCCATGATGTCCTCTGATCCAGCCTCCGTTCCGTACGCAGACCTGGCGCTTGAGCTGTCCCGGCTGGTGGGTGCCGCCTCGGCGAAATCCGTGACCGCCGCACTTGAGATCAACACCGTGGGACAGATGCTCCACCAGTTCCCGCGCAGGTACTTTCCCCGCGGCGAACTCACGGACCTGAACATGCTGATGGTGGATGAACTGGTCACCATCGTGGCCAGGGTGGTCAGCACCAACCAGCGCCGGATGCAGACCCGCAAGGGTTTCATCACCGACGTCATCATCACCGACAACACGGGCCGCCCCTCGGATTT
>JBBPZC010000003.1:0-24054 GCA_038199275.1 Actinomycetales bacterium | reverse complement strand
GGGTCGGCGCACGCCATGGTCACCAACACCACCGGAGCTTCCTGCCCCTGGAACTTGTCCACCGTCCCAACCTTCACGCCGGACAGGCCCGCGTGGTCCAGTGCTTCACGGACCAGATGAACCTGCGCGTTGTAGGCGGCCACCACCAGGATGTCCTCCTGGCCCAGCGCTCGCGGCGTTTCGCCCTCTCCCGGCGTCCACATCAGACCAAGGTGTTCCCGCGTTTGGGCAACGACTTCCACCGCTTCCTCAGGGGAAGACTGCTTGTTGCTCTTGCCGCTGCCCGATTCCTGGCTGATGTAGATGGTTTCCACACCGGGGTTCCTGCCCTCGAGGTGTCGCCGCGTGGCGGCCAGGGCGGAGGACAGCCTGCCCTCGTAGCTCAGCCTGGAAACCGCGGCGCACAGCTCGGGATGCATCCGCCAGGAGTCGGCCAAAAAGTAGCCCAGCTCCGGGGGCAGCGTGGCATGTCCCGCCGAGATCCAGCCCAGTGCGGATTCATCCACGGGTGCCGGGTGCTTGCCCTGCGTTACTTGGGGCAACTGCGGCGGATCGCCCAGCAGAAGCAGGTTTTTCGCCGCCCGGGAGACGGCGAGCGTATTGGCCAGCGAAAACTGCCCCGCCTCATCAATAACCAGCAGATCCAACGAACCGGCGGGCACGTTCGCCCCGGTCATGGTCCACGCGGTTCCGCCCATCAGGGCGCCACCTTCACTGTTCAGAAGCTTGGCAAACTGCTTGTCATCCGTGACTCCCCACGGGACCACATACACGCCGTTCCGCTTCTTACCCACACGGCTGGGGTCGACGCCGGCCGTTTCAATCGCCTTGTTCAGCAGGTTTTCCACCACGGCGTGCGACTGCCCCACCACACCGATTTTCCACCCCGCCTCCATCAGGCGTGCGATCACGTGCGAGCCCACATGCGTTTTTCCGGTGCCGGGAGGGCCCTGGACGGCAAGATAGGAATGGTCCAGGTTCTGGACCGCTTCGGTGATGGCAGAAACGTAGTCGTGCCCCTGTGCGCTGTGCCCGTCCCCATGCACGACGGCGGATGGCAGCGTTCCGCCGTTCACAAGCCTGGGCTTTGCCTTGCGCAGGATGTCCAGGCCGGGGTGCTTGGGCAGTGAGGGCAGGGTTCCGCCCACGGTGATGGCGAGTTCTGACAGGGCGGCTCGGATACTGACAGTGGGCACCGGCCTGTCCGGGGCCAATGCGATGGGAAGTTGGCCGAACGGCTGGACCTTCGTGCTGGATTTTTCAACGACCAACAAGGTGGTCACATCAGGGGTTTCCGGATCTGAGACATCCTCAAGGATGGTCAGGTTGAAGTGGCCGCCTCGCTTCGCGGGCTCCCGGCCCGGATCCAGAATTTCATCCTCCATGCCCTCCGGCAACGGGGACTCGTACATGCCAAACCATGCTGTGCC
The DNA here is from genome assembly GCA_038199275.1 of Actinomycetales bacterium. GTDB lineage: Bacteria > Actinomycetota > Actinomycetes > Actinomycetales > Micrococcaceae > Specibacter. Next base: position 22,624 of record JBBPZC010000003.1, on the reverse strand, counting down.
GTCCCGGAACTCTGAGCCTTCCGTGGCCGTGCCTGTGAGCTTGAGGGTACGGGTTTCTGTCCGCGCACGGGGCTTGTCTGCCGGTTTTGCCCAGTCTTCAAGGACCTCAACCGTGTCGATCCCGAGCATGTTGCGCTCTTCGTTCCACGCGTCCGGGCCCTTTTCGAGGCGGTCGAAGTGGTCCCACCAGAACTTCTTGTCCTCGCGCCGGTGGTAACTGGCGGCGGCGGACACCATGGCGATCGCCGTCTCGTCATTGGTCGGTTCGTAGCCCGTTTTTTCACGCAGCGGGGCCAGGAATTCCTCCAGGCGCAGTTCCTCCGGGCTCGGTTCATAACTGCTCTTCTTCTCCTCTTGGAGTTTGAGCTTGCCGCTGCCCTCCGTCCACGAATCCGCCGTGGTGGCGGCGCCGATGTGAAGCAGCCAGTCCCGCAGGCGCAGCGTGGAGACACAGTCGTACTTGTTGTAGTCGGAGATGGACGCCAGGATCTTTGCGGCTTCTTGTACCTGTTCAGCGTCCCCAGCCTCCCCGGCGTCGCGCGCCTTGCAATAGTCGGCGTAAGCCACCACCGATGCCCCGGCATCCTTCACATCCCCGGACCTGACATTTTGGCCCATGTAGAAAGGCTCAAGCTTCTTGATGGAGTAGGAGCTTTCGGAGATGCGCACCGACTGACGGACCGTATCCAGCAGGTCGACGAGCAGGCCCGAACGCAACCATTCATCGATGATGTCCTCGCCCGTGCCATGCAGCACTGACAGGTTTCGCAGTGCCGACTTTTCGTACGGAGCATAGTGGTAAACATGCATGTCCGGCCATGTTTTCCGGCGCGCTTCGACGTATTCCAGAAAAGACATGAAGGCTGCTTGCTCCTGTTGGCGTGAATGTGCCCAAAACGGCTTGAACACAAGGTTCTCATCCGGTACGGAAGCGGCAGCGACTCCCGCTGGCACGGCTTCGATGGAGCCGAACAGGTACTCGATGCCCCACTTTTCCGTGAGCGGATCCTGCCACAGCGGATCGCCCTCAAAGTCGAAGAAGATGTCCCCGTCACTGGGGTTTGGCAGATGGCTGGTGGAATCCCGCAGCACCTTGTAGCCGATCTGGTGCGCGTCTTGTCCACTCCCGGCCACCGCGGTTCCATCCAGGGTTTCCATTCCGAGCTGCATGCGGGCCTGGTCGCGCAACCGAACCAACGGGCCCTTGGCATGGCCGGCTGGCATGTCTGCCAGAGCCTGCACCGTCGCGATGCCCTCCGCCATGAGCTTGCGACGCTGGGAACCGGTCATCCCGTTCACCAGCAACAGGTCCTGATGTGCCGTCACCTGCTCGGCGCAGTAATCGCACCGGCCGCAGTAGCTGATATCTTCCTGCAGCCACGCCACGGGCAGCGGCTGCGCCCGGTGGGCGGAGGTGAGCGCAAGGAATCGCTGCCGGTGCTCCCGGAACACGGGCAACAGGTCCGCCATGGAGTGGTCGCTGTGTTTCCTGTTGCCCAGGACCAGCGTGGTGGTGGGTGCCACAGGAATGTCATATTTTTCCAGCTGGTCCCCGTACGCCGCCAGCTGCAGCAGGGCGCTGACGCGGGCATGCCGGGCCAACTTGGTGTCATGCACGGCGTACGAACCGCCGTCCTGACGCATCAGAAAGTCGGAAAATCCCACGAAGGAGCCGTCAAAGAACGTCGCCTGGAAAACGACGTCGGCCCCGGCCCGCAGTGCCTCCAACGTCTCCTCACGCTTGGCTTCCAATGCAGCCCACGTCAGTGGGCCGTCCACGCGGGCAACCGACTTCACACCCGTGCCGCCCACGCTCTTGCCCGCGCCCGCACCAGCCGCAGGCTCCCATTCGCCAAATTCTTCCCTGTATTCGTCAAGGATCTTCATCTCGAAGGCGTCGCCCAGCTCAGAGGCGCGCTCCAGCATCTCGTCCCTGGCGAAAGCAGCCTTCGGTGTCCGCCCGAGCTTTTCATCCAAAATCCGCAAACTCCGGTACTGACATTCGCTGGCCGTGACCAGATCCGATGCCGAAAAGATCAGCGGTTTGCTGCCGTCGGGCGCGTCGAGCAAAAACATGTGGTGCCTTTCCTGCAGTGTCGATGCTCTTGAATCTAGCAAGCGCCACCGACACTTCAAGCCACACGGGAACGGTTGAGGCAAGATGGAGACAACACCGACTTGGAGATGCCATGCCCACGTTCCGCTACGAAACTCTTCTGCCCTACCCGCGCAAGGACGTATTCACGTGGTTTTCCAGGCCCGGCGCCCTGGTGCGGCTCACGCCGTCGTACTTTGGCACCATCCTGGCCGAGCCCAGCAACGGGATCGAGGCCGGGTCGAGAGCGGCCATGGGGGTGGGTGCGCCCGGCGGGATTGGGATGTGGCTGGGCTCGGCGGCAGGTTCGGCGCGGGGCATGCTCCCGGCGAAGCTGAAATGGGCGCGGCCGGAACTTCGCTGGGCTGCGCTGCACACCGAACTCGTGCCGGGTGAGAGTTTTACCGATGTCATGGCGAAGGGGCCGCTGGCGGCGTGGACGCACAAACATACGTTCAGCGACCACGGCCCGGGGAGCACGCTGATGGTGGACGAGGTGCACTACGAACTGCCCCAGCCTGCCCGGAACCCATGGACGCACCGGGCCATGGAGGCGGAACTGGGCCGGATGTTTGCCTTCAGGGAACGGCAGCTGCACGGCGACCTCGCCTTCCACGCCCAGCACCCGGGCGCCCCTCGCGTGATTGCCGTCAGCGGTGCTTCGGGGACGGTGGGGCGCCAGCTCTGCGCGCTGCTGGGCGGGGGCGGGCACACCGTGTTGAAACTGGTTCGCCGCGCGCCGCGTGCGCCGGACGAGATTTTTTGGGACCCCGACGCCAGTGTCATCGATGCGGCGGCGCTGGCTCGGGCGCAGGTGGTGGTCCATCTGGCGGGGCACCCCATTGGCGGCCGCTTCACGCAGGCCACGAAAGAGGCGATCCAGCAGAGCAGGGTTCGGGGCACCTCCCTGCTGTCCCGCACCTTGGCTTCCCTGGCGTCCGACGGCGTGCACCGCACCTTGGTCAGTGGCTCCGCGGTGGGTTACTACGGGGCCGACCCGCATGCCGCCGCGGGTGATGACCCGGCGCCCCTGGTGGAATCGGACCTGTCCGGGAACGATTTCCTTGCCGAGGTCTGCCGGGACTGGGAAGCGGCCTGTGCCCCGGCCGCTGCGGCAGGGTTGCGCGTGGTGAACGTGCGCACGGGCATTGTGCTCTCCGCCGGTGGAGGCGTTTTGCAGCGGCTGCTTCCCCTCTATTTGGCCGGTGTGGGTGGACCGCTCGGGGACAAACAGTGGCAAAGCTGGATTGGCATTGACGACATCGCCGGGATTTTCGCCCATGCAGCGCTGTCACCGAAGGTTGCCGGGCCGCTCAATGCGGTGGCGCCTCACCCCGTGACCGCCGGGGCATTCGCCCGGATCCTGGGCCGTGTGCTCAAACGTCCGGCGGCACTGAAGGTTCCGGCGCTGGGCCCGCGACTGCTGTTGGGCGCTGAAGGAGCCGCCGAACTCGCCTTGGCCAACCAGCGTGTTTCCGCAGCAAAAGTCCAGGCTTCGGGATACACCTTCCGGCAAGCGGACCTGGAGTCGGCGCTGCGGCACATTCTGGGTCGGGCCTAGGTTCATCGAAGTCTGACCTTGGCGTCGAGATGCATGGTTGCAGCAGACATTTCAACGCTACGGTCAGAATTCGACGCACGGCTTGAGCCGTCAGAACTCGACGCACGAGACGCCCGTGCCGCAACCCAGAGCCCGTCTAACTAGCCCACAGAGTCGGTGACGGTGTCCGCAATGGCGGGTTTCGGCGTCGTACGCAGGGCACGCAGGCCCAAGGTCACCATGACGACCAGGACGGCCAGGGCCATCATGTTGACCCAAAAGAATCCGCCCAGGGCCAGCACGGGGCCGGCGAGGGCGGCCATGCCGGCGGCGCCGAAGTTCATCATCATGTCGTTCGCGCCCTGGAGTGGGACGCGCAGATGGTCCGGCGCGGACTGGTTCAGCAGCGATGAGCCGCCGATCAGGCAGGCCGACCAACCCAGACCCAGCAGTGTCAGGGCGAGGGACATGGGGAGCGGTTCGCTGCTGTCCGAGACCAGCGCGCCGGTGATGATTGCAGCGAGGAGAACGCCGAAGCCCATCAGCACAACGGACATGGCGCCGAACTTGTCCACGAACCAGCCGAAGAGCGGGCTGGCGGCGTACATCCCCAGAATGTGCAGGCTGATCACAATGCCGATGATTTCCAGCGGATGCCCGTGCGCGTCCATGGCCACCGGGGTCATGACCATGACGCCCACCATGATCGCGTGCCCGCCCGTCACTGTGGCGAGTGCGGCCAGGGCGCGGGGGTTGTGGCTGGCCAGGCGCAAGGCACGCCACGCGCCGTGCGATTTGGCCGGTTTTGCGGCGGGGCGCTTGGGGCCGGACTTACTGGCGGCGGGGCGCTCGGCGCCGGGCCTGCTCCCGTTGCCGGCCCGTGCTTCGCCAGGCTCGCCTTCGGGGGCCGGCCCGGGCGGCGGGGCCAGGAAGAACACTGCGATGACCAGGGAGGCCGTCACGAATGCGACGAGTGAGAACACATACGGGCCGGAGAGCGGCACCAGACCCAGCTTGACGCCAAACAAACGCCCGGGCTCGGATAAGTTTGGCCCCGCCACCGAGCCCACCGTGGTGGCCCAAATGACGATCGCCATGGCGCGCCCGGTCTTCTCCGGTGGGGCTCCGTCAACGGCCGCATAACGTGCTTGGAGTCCGGACGCCGTGGCCGAACCGAAGAACAGCATGCCGGCCGCCATGAGCCAGAACTGGCCCAGCATGGCGGCGAGCAGCACCATGGCGGCGCCCACGGCGCCCAACGCAAAACCGGCGCTCAGAGCCCAACGTCGTCCGGCCCGCACCGCAAGGTTCGCCAGCGGTACGGCAACCAGCCCCGCGCCCAAGGCCGACGCTGTCTGCACAAACCCGGAAGCCGCCGTCGTACCTGCCAATTGGGCCGCTAAAATGCCACCCACGGCAACGCCGGACGCAACGCCCACCCCGGACAGGAGTTGACCAACGACCAGCACGCCTTGATTGCGGCGTTGGTGGGAAAGCGTGTTCATGGGAATTCCTCGTGCCCTAAAGTGAAAGCAGACCCAACCAGTGTGACAGAGGAGCGCCGGAACATGGCAAGCGACCAGGCAGCAACAACGGCAGCATTCGACGCGATCCCGGAGGCCCGGTTGCGCGCCGTGGGGAGCTTGAAATGGTCGGAGTTCCCGGACCACCTGCCGGCCTGGGTCGCGGAAATGGACTTCGGTCTGGCCGCTCCCATCGCCGCCGCGCTGGCGGAATCCGTCGCAGCCGGAGCGGTGGGATACCTGCCCGGCGCGCTGATTCCGGCCATGTCCGCAGCCTGCAGAACGTTCATGGCGGACCGCCACGGCTGGAACGTGCCCGCTGAATGGATCCGGCCGTTGCCCGATGTCCTGACCGCGCTGGAATGCACCGTCCGCCATTTCACCCCTGACACCGGGCGGATCATCGTCATGACGCCGGCCTACATGCCCTTTATCTGGCTGCCGGCCACGTTGGGGCGCGAGCTCGTGCAGGTGCCCATGATCCGGGCCGCTTCCTGGGAAGTCGATTTTGCCGCGCTCGAGGAGGTGCTTGCAGAGGGCGATCTGCTGGTGCTGTGCAACCCCCACAACCCGATCGGCAAGGTCTACACCCGCGCCGAACTTGAGCGCCTCAGCAAGATTGTGCAGGCCTGTGGGGCCCGGGTTTTCTCTGATGAGATCCATGCCGCGCTGGTGTACGACGGCGGCCGGCACGTCCCGTACGCATCGGTCAGTGCCGCTGCTGCCGGGCACACTGTGACGGCCACGTCGGCGTCGAAGTCGTGGAACCTGGCCGGGCTGAAGACGGCGCAGATCATCTTCTCCAATGCGGCTGACTTTGCGGTGTGGCTGGAGGTGGGCGGTTTCAAGGAGCACGGTGCCACGCCGCTGGGCGTCGTGGCCAATACGGTGGCGTACACCGAGGGGCTGCCGTGGTTGGGAGGCGTCCTTGCCTACTTGGACCGGAACCGGATGTTGCTTGCAGAGTTGGTGGCCGAGCATCTGCCGGGTGCTTCCTTTGTCATGCCTGAGGGCACGTACCTGGCGTTCATTGACTGCAACGGGCTGGATCTTGGCGGTTTCACCGGCACGCCCACCGAGTTTTTTGCCGAGCATGGCGGTGTGACGGTGACCGAGGGCGGGGAGTGTGGTGATGTGGGTGTCGGCTGGGTGAGGTTGAACTTTGCCACGCCGGCGCCGATTCTGCGACGCATTGTTGAGCAGATGGGCGCGGCGCTGGCACGTGTTTAGTTTTGGCGTGCGGTTAGTTTTGGCGGAGGGCTCCGGCCGCGGCTGCGCGGACCGTTTCGGTCAGCAGGTCCAACGCTGCCGACTGGATCTTCCAGCGCTGCCAGTACAGCGGGATATGGGAAATGTGGCCGGGGACCAGCTCCAACAGGGAGCCGTCGCGCAGTCCGTCCAGACAGTGGGCCTCCGGCAAAAGCCCCCACCCAAGCCCACGTTTCACGGCCTCGCTGAATTGGATGGTGTCGGGGATGAAATGGGCGGGGCCGGACAGTGGTGTGCCGGCCATGGTCTCGAAGAAGTTGTTTTGCAGGGTGTCCGTGCGATCAAACTGCATGGCCGGTGCCACGGCAAGGGACTCGGGGGAGCAGCCGTTGGGAAACCAATCGTCGAAGAATTTCCTGGCGGCAACGGCCCGGTACTCCATCGAGCCCAGTGACATTACGGAGCAGCCCTGAACTGGCGCGGCTGTGGCGGTGACGGCCGCCATGACTTCCCCTGAGCGCAGCAATGCCACGGAATGTTGTTCGTCCTCACGCAGGATCTCAAGGCTCATGCGCCCTAGTTCGGGGACCAGGGCCAACGCCTCGAGAAACCAGGTTGCCAGCGAATCGGCGTTCACCACAATGGCCATGGAGTCCCGGCCTCCGTCCAGGCCCAGCTCGGCGGCGGCGTCGGCTTCGAGTTGGCGTAACTGGCGAGCCAGTTTGTGGACAACCGCCCCGGCGGGAGTGGCGTTGATGGGGGTTGTCCGCTTCAGCAGGACCTGTCCGGCCGTTTGTTCCATGGCCTTGATGCGTTGCGAAATGGCCGATGCGCTCACGTGCAGCCGCAGCGCTGCAGCTTCGAAGGTGCCTTCTTCGAGCACAGCCAAGACGGTGCGCAACTGCTCCGTTTGAAAACTCACCATTAGACTTCCTTATGCAGCATGAAAATAATTAGCTGGCCTGTTCTTGCTCAGCCTAGTAGTTTCGATGCTTGTGATCACCTTGGATATTTTCATCACCGTCGCCACGGGTTTGGGCGCCGGGCTCGCCCTCATTGTGGCCATCGGCGCCCAGAATGCGTTTGTGCTCCGGCAGGGGATTCTGGGTGAACATGTGGGGCTGGTGGTGCTGGTCTGCATGCTCAGTGACATTGTGCTGATCGGTGCCGGAATCTTTGGCATTGGTGCTGTGATCACGGCCGTTCCCGCCGTGGTCGTGGTGATTCGGATTGCCGGCGCCGTGTTCCTGATTGGTTATGCGGGCCTTGCAGCCAAACGCGCCATCCGGCCGGGGGCGTTGACAGCGGGGACCCAGCAGGGGAGCCTTTCCGGGAGGGCCGCCCTGGCTACAGTGTTGACGCTGACGTGGCTCAATCCGCACGTTTATCTGGACACCGTGCTGCTGTTGGGTACCTTGGCCAATCAACACGGCGAACTGCGGTGGTGGTTTGGGGCGGGTGCGGTCCTGGGCAGTGTTGTGTGGTTCAGTGCCCTGGGCTATGGGGCCCGGCTTCTGCGTCCGGTCTTTGCCAGGCCGGCCGCGTGGCGAATCCTCGATGGGCTGATTGCCGCCGTCATGCTTTTCCTTGGCCTGAAAATGGCGTTCGGGGCGTAGCCGTTAGAGGAAGTCCATCTCCACCTGGAGGAAAGACTCGGCAGAGCGCAGTGCGTTTGCGAACGCCTCCTCCTCGGTGGGGGAGGTCTTCGGAGTGCGCAGATACCATTCATGCGTATTTGTGTGCACCCTCAGGACGCCTCCTCCCGGTGGTGCATAAAACAAGGCGAAGCGTTGGACCGGCCATTCCGCGGAGGTTTCAATTCCCACCAGCAACGCGGCATCAAGGGCCGGGTTGAACCACTGGGCAATGGGACGCCGCCTGTCCTCAGAGAAAAGCCCGCCAGCGTAACGGTTCGCCGCCACGGCCCCCATTTCCGCGCACAGTCTGTCCCGCCACAACGAAAGAATTTTCGTATCGTGGCGTTCCCAGACTGCTGGGACCAAAGGCTGGTCGCTGTGAGAGCTCACACTTAAAGTCTAGCCAGAACCGTCCCAGTTGCCAGAGGCCCGCCGGAAAGCCGCTGGAGCTGGCTCCGAAGTGTGCCGGCGGGAGCTGCAACGGTGTTGGTCTAGCGCCATGCTGTCGGTTCCCGCGAAGCGTGGTGAAGGTTGCGGATGAGTTCCTCTCGACTTTGTCCGTCGAAGGACGCCGCCCATGCCGGTGTCCCAGGGGCGTTGCGCCATGATTCAGCCAGCGGGCTGTTGTTGAGCGCATCGAACCCCAGTTCGTCGTAGAGGCGGGTCACGAAGTCGACGGCTTCCGGGAAGTCGCTGGAGACAGCCAGTGCTTTCCGGTCCGCGGCGCCCCTGGGCCGTGCGAGCCTAACCAGGGCAGGGAGTGCGTCGGTGGGGACATGGACGCGGTCGCGCCCATGGAACTGAATATGGCTGAAAGCCTTCACGAGTTTGGAGTGCGGGAGCTGTCTCTGACGCAGTTCCTGAATCGTGGCGCGGCCGGAATCAAACTCGGGAAAGTTCCCATCGCGCCAGATCATGTAGTTGTTGTTGTCCATCACGATTTTTCCTGCGAGCTCCTTTGCGGGAAGCACCTGACCGGGTACGTACGGGAATGCGAGGAAAGCAACGTCCGCACCTGCGGCCGCATCCGCAATGGTGGCGGCCCCAGCTCGCGGCCCGAGAGAGTCTACGAGTTCGCGCAAGGTGTGTGGGCCTCGGATGTTGGCGAGGACGACGTCGTAACCGGCGCCTATGACTGCGCGCGCGAACGTGCTGCCGGCCTGCCCGGCGCCCAGCACCGCTATGGTGGTCACCAGTTCAGCTCTCTCAGCGCTCGCGCTGTTTCGGAGCCGATGCCCCTGTACGCGCCGGTGACCAATGCAATGCTCACAACTACCTCCTTGAAATACCAAACCCCGGGTGGGTGTTAACCACGGTACGGTCCTTGTAGATGCTCAGCCAGATCCCTGCCCAGCCTGGGGTCTGTCAGGACCCCCTTCAACCGGCGGGAGTATCGGTCATTCCGACCTTCGATTGGAGCGCGGATGGGACCGCAATCCGTCGGCTCAGGTGATCGAATCTCTTGCCCGGGGCCCTGCAGCTCGATCGGGACCATGTCCAGCACCTCGTGGCGCTCGCATCTGCTCCTTCCTGTGGTGCCACCGGTTCTTCCGAGACGGAGAGCGTCCCCAGCCGGAAGTCATGGAAGCGACCCTCGTTTTCTGCAGCTCACAGACGAACTCAGCCGAAAGAGTCACCAATTTCGCCAACTATGACTGGCGGTATCAAACTCGTCATTTTGTATCCCGCAGATGACCTGGCGTGACTGCAGTGACAGCGCCTGGCGTAGGACGCGAGCAATTTCAGCCCCGCCCTCAAGACGGTGATTTACCGAGGTCGAAAGAAATATTTGATTAATATTTCATATTGACTGGCCAATGGGCGCATCAATGATGTATCTTAATGAATAGTCCCGATGAATCCACTCGGGATGTCCGCGTGCAAGATGAAAGGAGGCCATGATGTTTGCAGTAATCAAGACCGAAGTCCATGAGTTCGGCAAGGCCTCCGCTTGGCACGTAATTACGGCGTCATAACACCGGACGTTTTGGACGCTCAGACGTTGCCGTCTGAGCCCAGAGCCTGATTAGGCCCTCCGTATCAGTTGATTGGCGTGATTTCACGCCCTCCTTCGCTGACACTCATGCACAAAATAAATCGCGCTTTTTTGTGCACTTATAATGCCAATTTCCTTGGGAAACAATGGCCTTATTTGCTGCGCCACAATACCGTCAGTTTGTTTATCAAAAAAATGGAGGGGGGTGTAAAAATGAAACAGGAATCGTCATATCCAGGCCGCTTGTCAGCCGTGAAGAGAATCTTCTTCTCCCCGGTTGACCAGCAGAAGTTTGAGCGCATGCGTGAACGTACGCAGCGGGACATCATGCGGGTCGACTTGTTCAACATCCGCTAACCGCCATCCCCGTGAAAGGAGGTGGCGACGATGACCATTACTCATCATTTAGTTCCAAGCCACCCGCATGGCCAGACCGAGACCGGCAACCATGCAAACTGCGAACAGCCCGTGCTGACCAGCACGGGCTGTTTCATTTAAACGGTAAAGACGCTCCCACGCCGAAATGCTGCGGCGGTGACTCGTTGCTTGGCTATTCGCAGCCAACCCCATCGCCGTCGCCGTCAAATTTACTTTGGAATCCGGGGTCGCCGACGCGAATCGGAGCGGCACCCGCAGCACGCACGGCAGAGCAGTTTTGGTAGTACGCGGCCGGAGCCGGGACCTCCACGAGCGGGGCGGGCGCAGGGACCGGAGCAACAGGGACAACGGGTGCCGGTGGTGGCAGGATGAGCGCTTCGACCGGCGGTTGCTCAACAGCCGGCTCGGCTGGTGGCGCTTCGACAACGGGTGCCGCAGGCGGCATCTGGCTGGTCGGTGCGTCAATGTCGGTGCAGCTGCCCAGCACCCGGGCCATCGCGTCATGCTCAGCCTGCGTCACCCAAAGTTCATAACTTGCCTTGACTGATATCTGCCGGGCGACGTAGTCACAACGGAAACCCTTGTTGGCGGGCAACCACGAAGCTGCGTCGCTGTCACTCTTTTGCTGATTCGCAGGACCGTCAACCGCCAGAAGATTCAGTGGATCGTTGGCGAATGAGGTGCGCTGCTCCAGTGAAAGCTGCTGGGCACCCTTCTGCCAAGCATCACTGAGGGCCACCACATGGTCGATCTGAACGGCGCTGCTGGTTGCCGCACCACGCGTGAATGAAATGGTCGTGTTTGTATACGGATCCGCCAAGGAACCGGTAAGTACCAGGCAATCGCGGGTTCCCGGCTTGTAGCTCTGCCCGGTCAGATCCCGGTCCAGGATGTCGTTGCGGGTGTCGCAGCCGTTCCGGTCCACATCAGCCCACGCTTGGCCAAACAAGGCACGATCATATCCGGTCTTGGGAGCCCGACCCTTGATGGCCAAGGTTTCCAACACCTCCAGGGCCTTGGAACCAATGCTCGGCTGGTCTTGTGTACTCAGCTCCGCCTGTCCCGGATCCGGGACACCGTCACTTTCCACAGGTGCAAGATCGTCCGGGGTGGACGTAGGCGTTGGAGTTGCGGACGGTGCGGCACTGGGGCTCTGCGTCGGCGCAGCACTATGTGTTTCAACAGTCGTCAGCGTGCCGGCATCAGCCTGTTGCACGGTGCCGCACCCTGTACTGACCAGGACGACGGCGGCAAGGACTGATCCCATGATGAAATCGGTGGCCCCAAAAGAGCGGACGGGGCGGGGTGTTGGCAAGGTGATATTCTCCGGGATCGCTGTGGTTGCGGTGTCATCCCAGCCTACCGGCGGGCACCGACACGACGGACCGTCCGGCGGCGTTGGCTCAAAGGATGCTGCAGCGTTCGCCGAAAGAGCCCATTATGTGCTGCAGCGTCAGGGAAAAGGGCCCATCATGTGCTGCAGCGTCAGGGAAAAGGGCCCGTCATGTGCTGCAGCGTTGGATTCAGGCGGGCAGTTCGGCCAGGATTTTGCGCAGGATTTCCTCGCCGGCGAGGACACCCCGCACCGAGGTGAGTGTGAGATGGGAAGCCAGGTATCCGGCGTCGTGCAATTCACCGTGCACGGGACGAAAGGCAAGGTCCGCCCGGTGGAGCATGTCCTGGTCCAGCAGCGAGTCTCCGGCTGCCAGGATGTTGTCCACATCGGTGCGCCGCGCGACCTCGGCGAGGGCGTCGGCCTTGTTGATGGGCAGCGGCACACAGTACAGTTTCCGGCCTTGGACCGAAACGCCCCAGCCGGAGTCGGCGCACAATTCGACGAGCTCGGCCAGGAAGGTCCCCGGCATGGCGGCGCGGTCAATGATGGCGTAGACAAACAGGTCCTCGGCGCGGCGCAGACGCAGGATCCAGGGCGCGAAGTCGGGGTTGGAAAGGTGCTTCTCCAGGTCCTCCAACGGCGCACACTTGGTGTTGAGCAGGGCGGTGAGCTCCCTGTTCCACACGCTGTCCGGGCGCCCGTGGTGCAGGATCACCCCGCCGTTGCTCGTCACGGCATACTCGGAGGCCGGGCCCGGCAGCTGCACGCGCTCATACTGGGCCTGGGTGCGGGTTGTGACGGGGATGAACGTGGCAGCGGACTTGACGGCAATCAGCAGATCCCGGGCCGCCGCGGTCATGTAGGACAGCGGAGCGCCGTCATACACCTCGGCCACGATCATGGCGGGGGCGTCCTTGTCCTCGCCCGTGAGCCAGAGCGAGTTCTTGGAGTAAATCAGGGTGCGATCCAGGTCGCAGGCAACAATAGGAAGCGGTGTCATGCGTTCGGTACCGCCTTTCCGTCGGTGCCCACGGCACTCTTGTCGAACGCCGGATGGATCAGGCCCACGCAGCTGTAGGGCAGGCCCGGGACTTCCTCCACAGGGGTGCCGCGCTGTTCGGCCAGCAACAGGACATGGGCGACGTCGGCCCTCGCCGCAGGATTCACCAGCACCTTCCACGGGACCCGCCGCAGCAACACCCGTGTGGTTTCGCCAACACCGGGCTTGACCAGGTTGACGTTGTTGATGCCGTAGTCGGTGCTGATCCGCTCCACGGCCTCCCAGCCGATCCAGCTGGGTGTGGGATCGGCGTCCTGGTGCTCGGCGGTGAGGCGGGCAACCTCCGGGCGGGCCTGCTCAAAGTGCCGGCTGATGGCGGCCAGGAAGTCGTTGGAGACGTCGTTCCCGGCCAGCTCCGAATAGAACTTGGCCCCGTGGAACTCGCCCGGCGCAATGTGCTCCACGTTGTACACGGTGCGCGAGACCAGGCCCGACACCGTTGAATTCAGGCAGGCCGACGGGATCAGGTAGTCCTCCCGGGTGCCGAACATGGACACGCAGTGCCCGGGGTCGGCCAGGACGGCCAGATCGTGCGGGAAACGGATGCCGTCACTGGCCGCGAAGTCATCCAGTGCCGCGATCAGCTCACGCGAAATGGCCCCCTTGCCCGTCCAGCCATCGACAAAAAGGATGCGTGCCGGATCAAAGTTCGCGGCCAGATAGCGCAGCGCCGTCGCGTCCATGCCCACTCCGCGCACAATGCTCATGGTGAAGTGCGGCAGATCCAGGCCGTGGACCTGCGCTGCCCACCGGCGCATAAGGATGCCGATGGGCGTCCCGGCCCGGGCGAGTGAAACCAGCACCGGCCCGTCCTCCCGCGCCGCCAGTGCCAGCTCCGTCACGACCCCGACGGCCGTGGCGATCCGGGTCCCGGCGCGCTCCACAGCCTCGGCGTACAGGGCCTGGTACTCGGGGCTCGGGGAATACTCCACAGGCAGCGATTCGGCATAGTTGGCGGCCCCGGACTGGATGGCCCGCTCCCGCTCGGCAACGGGTGCCTCGAGTTTCAGGTGGCTCAGATCCTTCAGCAACCAGGCAACATCGCCGGCCGGGTAGGAACCAAAGTCCGGTCCGGTCAGGGGAGTGGGGAGTGGAAACTTGCTCATGGCGTGTCCTCTGTGGGCGGGTGCGGGGTGCTGGCAGGCAGAAGTACGACGACGACGTCCCCGGCTGCCGCGCTCAGTGCGCCGGCAAGCGAAGGCAGTGCTGCCCCGTTGCGGTCCTGTAACAAGTGGTTTGTGTGAGTCACGGCGTGGCGGTCCGTGCCGGGTTCCGGGAACACCACAAGGGTGCCGGGACGCTGGCCGGTGCCAGTCAGGTTGTACGCGAAGCGCACGCCCGGACCGTCGTTGGTGAGATCATGGCTGGCGAAGGTCAGGGCCCCGGCAATGGCGTAGTCGTCCCGCTCGAGCGCTACGATGGGTGATCGCGTGGTGGTGGAAAAGCGCACATTGGCGTCCGGCCGCAGCACATCGAGTTCCTGCGCCACGGCCACCGGCAGGAACATGTTTTCCTCACAACCCAAAACCACCACGGGACCCTGGGCTCCAAGAGATTCCAGCTGTGCGGCGACATGTCCGGCAACAGCCGCAATGGTGTCCACGGACGGGGGTCCAGCGTTGCCGAAGCGGTCGCTGCGCACGGGGGTGAGAGCGCTGGCAGAGAGTTCCAGGAACGACAACCGTCCGGCCTGCGGTGCGGACGGGACCTGCGGGGTTGGCGCAGCGGGTGCAGCTATGGGTAGCGCCTGCGCCGAACCGGTCCGGGGGAGATCCTTAATCAATGCGGCGGCCCGCGCCAGGATGTCCTCGCCCAGATCAACCGAGCCCGTGCCCAGCGCCGTCACGAAGATCCGGCAGCCCAGTTCCGCGGCCAGTTCGTCGAAGCGGGCGCGGTCGGCGGCGCTGCGCAGGTCAATCAGCGCGGCCACCACATAGGTGTCGTGCGGGTGCAGGGCATGCAGTTCGCGGATGGTGTTGATGACGGTGGAGCCGGTGCTGAACTCATCGTCGACGAGCACCACCGGACCGCTGCCGGCGAGCCAGTCCGGATCGGTGGGCACCATGCTGTGCGAGGTGGCGTGCGAGTGTCCCTCCTCAAAACCGGCCACCGGGGCAACGCCGGGCGTGGCGTGGCGGGTGGAGTGAATGTAGTAGGCGCCCAGGTGGTTCGCCACCAGACGGCCCAGCCCGGTTGCGGTTTCGGCGTAGCCAATGACGACGGCGTCCGGCACCTCCGTGCGCAGGGCGGCCACCTCTTCGGTGAAGGTGGCGATGGCTTCCCGCCGCTGCCCGGGAGCGGACGCAAGGACGGTGCCCAGGGTACTGGCAGCCTGGCGCAAGTCTGCCGAAAGGTGGTCGGGCTCGGTTGAGGATTGGCCGGGCCCGGCGGAAGGTGGGCCGGGAGGCGGTTGCCGGGATCCGGCGTCGGACGTCAGGAACTCATGGGCCACAAAGGCGCCCAGCAGCCCACCGGCGGCAATGACCAGGGCCGGCTCGGTGGGGATGTGCTTGGCCAGGACCGTGGAGACCAGCAGGTGTGCCCGCTTGGGGTTGCGGCGCAGGGCCAGGCCCACCAGCTCCGCCACGTTCACGGCGCTGGACGGGGAGGTGTGAATGGTGACATCCAGCTGCTCGGCGACGAATGCGCCGGTCCGCTGCCCGGTCACGCCCGGGCCGGTCACGCCCGGGCCGGTCACGCCCGGCGTACTTACACCTGCCGCACTCACGCCATGCTCACTTACACCTGCCGCACTCACGCCATGCTCACTTCGAGGAGGTCCACGAACGTGACGCCGGCGGCGGCGACACCAAAGGCGTCGGCGCGCAGCAGGGTGCGACGGGCCCACGCCTGATGTGGTTTCATCTCGTTCATCTTGTTGCCGTAAGGGGAGGCTGCGGCGCCTCCGTGTTCGTTCCCGGCAATGGCCTGCGCATCGAGGTATTCCTCATGGCTGACCACGCTCATGGCATGCACCAGGGCCACGTGGGTGGGGTGGATGACGGTTTTTCCGAGCAGGCCGTTGGCCAGGTCAAGCTCAATCTCGCGGATGAGCGTGTCCAGGTTGGCGGTCATGATGCGCCGCCGCAATGCCTGCTCCTGCAGACCGGCGAACGGGGTGACGCGCAGTTGCGGTCGCAGCACCCGCTCGGTGTTGGAATAGTGCTCCCAGACTGGGCCGGAGATGACGAAGCCGCCGTCCGGGCGGCCAAGGACGTTGACAATGTCGCCAATGACGTTGGCTACGACGTTGACGTCGTAAATGCTCAAATCGCGTGAGCGGCGCAGGCCGAAGGTGCTGGACATGTCGGTGGCGCCAATCCGGACGGAGAGGACGTCCTCCCGGTTGGCGTCGAGCAGGGTGTAGATGTTGATCAGTGCCGCGGCCCGCGTTTCCAAATGAATCACGGCCGGCGACTCCAGGATTGGCATGATGCGCAGACGGTGACCGGTTCCTGTGCTCCCGTCCAGGCCCAGCTCCGACTGGACCGTGTGCAGGGCGTCAAGGAATGCGGCGGCCACCCCGGACTCGTTGTCGAACTTGGGGATGACGAAACCCGTCAGCACCCCGGTTGCCGCACCCGCCCGACGGGCCACCGAAAGCAGCTGTTCCGGTGTGCGGACGCGGACAAAGAGCAGGGGCAGAGCCTCGGGCTGCCGGGCCAGTTCGCCCAGCGCGCCAATGACGTTCTCCTCCGCCGCCGCCACTTCGGCGTCGGCAATGGAATCCTCCAGGCACAACACCATGGAGACACAGCCCTGATCACGCTGGCGGATGACGTCCTTGACCAGGTGGGGTCGGTTGGCCGGGGTGTAGAGGGTTCCGCCCAACGCCACGGCCAAAAGTTCCGGCGTGCTTTGTGCCGAGAGTTCCACGGGCAGGCGGTGAAACAGCGTCGCCGAAGCGGAAGTGGTCAGGGAACGAAAATGTCGCATTGGCCCTTTCAAGCTGTGGTCGAGCAGTGACAGGTCAGTGCTGCCTTGGCAGCGCACTAACGCCCGTAGGAGGATGCAGGGGCGCTGTGGGTCATGGAAAAGTCGAACTCCTGCCAAATCTGCAGGTCAGGCCAGTTGTGCGGAATAGGCTCGGCCCGCAGCTCCAGCACATTGCCCACCCGGTGCACCAGCAGGACCATCTGGGTGCCGTTTGCGGCCGGCGGCAGGGCAACGTTCTGGCCCGAAAAAAGCCGCACACCCATGGTGGCGCTGCTGCGGTTGATGAAGATCGCGCGCCGCAACTGCCGCACGTGCCGCAGGGTGACCAGCGCATCCTTGCCGTGGTAGCCCACGAGGGGACGGTTGCCAGCGGTCATGACGGAGGTGCCGGCCTTGTGCCCGTCAACGGTCTGCCCACCGCTGACCCGCCGTACACTTTCCCAGGCGATGGCCGTGCTGCCGGTGACCACCAGCGTGCCAACCGCCGACTGCAGGGGCGTCAACCGCAGCAGCCGTTCCACCAGGTTCAGCTCATATACCTCGGAAATTCCGGGTGCGGGGAACAGCAGGCTGACCTCATGGTCCTCCCGTTTGGACTGTTCCCGTTTCTGGGCCAGTTTCTTGGCCCGCCCGCTCAGGGACGACGCCGGGGCGCCATGTCCCAGCACCAAGCCGGCTTGCGGTGCCGCGGCGGGTTGGGCTGGGGCGGAGGGCGTGAGCGTGGTTGGGGTCGGTGTGGTGCGTGCCGGTGCAGGTGCCGAGCTGGGCTGGGACAACGACAGTGAGGGTGCGGAAGCGGGAGCTGCAGCGGGGGCGGTGCTTGTAGCCGGTGTGGCCACGGGTGCCGGGGCAGCTCCAGGCTTGATGCGTCGCCGCAGGTAGCTGATGTCGGTGCGAATGTTGGTTGGAACTTTCACGTGATGGCCCTACAGCGCGATTCCGAAGTCCTTGGCCACTCCGGCCAAGCCCGTTTTGTAGCCCTGGCCGAGGGCACGGAACTTCCAGTCACTGCGGTGCCGGTACAGTTCCCCGAATATCATCGCCGTGACCGAATCCAGCGCTTCCATATTCAAGTCAAAACGGACCAGTTCGTTGTTGTTCGCCGTGGCCACCCTGATGTGACCGCGTCGAACTGCCGCGAATGTTCCCTGACCACGGAATTCAGGGTCCACATAGGCCAGGAAGATGATCTTCGTGACTTCGTCCGGAACCAGGCTCAACTGGACATCGATTTGTTCCTGGTCGCCGTCGCCAATGAACGCCATGGATGAATCCGCACTGACCAACTGGTTGAAGAAGACCAGATGGTCGTTGGAGAGTGCCTCTCCGCTGGCGTCGCACATGAGCGCAAAAGGGACCAGTTCGGCCTGGGGGCCGTTGCTGGGAATGGAATCCCAACCCATGCCAACCACTACGTGGTCAAGGCCGGGATTTTCCGCGGTCAGGGCCGCATTGGCCCCCGCCACTAGTGTTGCCAAGGTTGGCCCTCCAAACGCAATGGATCTCTTTCTGCAACGGGTTGTTGCAACTGCAATGCCGCATCCTGTGCGGAGAATTTATCCGCCAGGAAACGCCCGTGGGTGGAGAGTTCCTCCACCGCGCCAATGCGGATCTGGTTCAACAGGTCCGCCAGGGTTTGTTCCAACGTGGCCAGCTGCTCCGCAAACATAAACGTGGCAGATGACTCCTCGTCATGGTGTGCCGGCGGGAGCGATAAATAGGCCTGCAGCGGCGCCGGAACGTAGCTGCAAATCATGGCGTTGAGCAGCACCCGCTGCTCCGTTGAACAGCCCCGGATGCTGATGTCCATCACGGCGTCACGCATCAAGTCGCCAAGCTGTCGCAACTGTGAGGTCAACAGGGGAGGCAGGACGCTGCCCGAACGGCGCACGGCGGCACGCAGGCTGTCCACCGCGGCACCCATCTGGGCGATTTCCTCCGCGATCGGGTCTACAGCCGGGCGCTCCGGAACCGGCGGCGTCGGTGAACCGCCAAACCTGCCTCCCACAAAACGGCCAATCATTGCACTTACCTTATGTATTGTCGCCGGGTTTGGGGCCCGACGTTCCAGCGTGGTTTTGTTGCTTCCAGCCTAGTCGCGATCGGTCTGGCGGGAGCGCTCCAGGTACGGCTTTGCCTTCGCCAATCCGTCCTCGAGTGCGTGCACGGTGCCTTCCATGTTCTTCGCGGCCGAGGCGCGGAAGGTGTCAATGGCATCCATCGTGGTGAAAACGTTGTCGAACGCCTTCTGCAGGGTCTCCACGCTGACACCGGAACTGGCCGCCTGCTCGTGGATGCGGACGGTCTGGTCCTTGAGCATCTCGGAGGTCTTCAGGATCATGTTGTTCGTGGTGGTGTTGATGGCGTCGATCTGATCCAGGACCATCTTCTGGTTCGCGAGGGCCTGGGCCACAATGACAGCCGTGCGCAGCGCTGAAATGGTGGTGGTGCGCGCCCGGTCAACACCCTTGATGAGTTCAAGGTTGTTCTTGCGGATCAGATCCATGGCCAGGTAACCCTGCACCGAGACGGCCAGCTGGGTCAGGATGTCCTGGTGGCGCTGGCGGATGGGGAAGAGGACGTCAGCTTCAAGCTTCTGCGCCTGTTCAATCTGCCCTGATGCGCGGGTGGTGTCAATCTTCTCAACACAGGCAGCGTCCAAGGCCTTGGCGAATACGGCGTACTCGCTCAGGCTCTGCATGGTTTCCCACAGCTTGACCTTTTCGCCTGCAAGGCTGGCGTTGTCTTTCAGGAGTTCGTCCTGGCCGGCCATAAGGGACTTGATGATGTGATCGATCTGGGTCTGGGCGGATTCGTACTTCTGGAAGTACTTGGACAGCTTGTTTCCGCCCGGGATGAAACCGAGAATTTTCCGGCCAACGCTCAGATCCGCGTTGTTCGGGGTCAGGTCCTCCACCGTGGTGCGGAGATCGTTCAGGGTGCCTGCCACCTGGGCCTGTGCGCTGTTGCCGCTCTTCTTGGCTCCGGACACCGAGGTGCTGGAGCGCTCCAGCATGCGGCTGGAAGCGTCAGAGGACGAGGTCATCTCGTGGCCGCCAAGCTTGGAAATGCCGTCCACCTTGCTGGTGAACTCCGGGCTGCGGGCATCGAACGTTGCGATGTCTGCAATGAATTCCTTGGCCTGGCGGCTGATTTCAACCTGTCGGTCCGCAGGAACGGGCACCATGCCCGGAGCCGCTTCCGCCACCACAATTTCAGGGGCGTCAGGGGCCTTTAGAACAAGGGCAGATTCGGCTTCAGTGGGAGGGGTCAGAGGGGAAGACATAGTGAAGTCCTTTTCCAGTATCTGGCGAAGTGGGGCGGATGGTGAAGGTTGCGTGGGCGTCAGCCCAGCGGGACGCCAAAGTCGTTGGCAATGCCAGCCAGGCCTGAGGCGTAGCCCTGGCCAACGGCCTTGAACTTCCACTCGGCACCGTGGCGGTAGATTTCTGCGAACAGCATGGACGTTTCCGGCGCTGCGTCTTCGCTGAGGTCAAAGCGCACGATCTCTGCGTCGTTGCCCTGGTTGACCACGCGGCAGTATGCGCCGCGCACCTGGCCAAAGTTCTGGCGGCGTTCCTCGGCCTGGTCGATGGAAACCACGATGACAACGCGTTCAACATCTGCAGCGACCTTGCCCAGATCGATGAGGATCTGCTCGTCATCGCCGGCACCTTCGCCGGAGCGGTTGTCGCCCAGATGGGTGACGGAGCCGTCCTTGGCTGCGGGCTGGTTGTAGAAAATGAAGTCGTCCGCCGAGCGGACCTTGCCGGTGGCGGAGACCAGGAGGGCGGAAGCATCCAGGTCAAAGGCCTCGCCGGAAGTGGTGCGGGGATCCCAACCCAAGCCAACCACAGCCTTCTGCAGGCCCGGGTCCGTCTTGGTCAGAGAAAGGTTGTTGCCTTTTGCAAGTGTCAAGCCTGCCATGATTCTTTGTCCTTACAGTGGTTGGTAAATAGGTTGCTGGGCCCACGCGTCCGCGGGGCCCCAACCCCTGACGCGCCAGCGGCTGGGATTGGGGAGGACGTGGGGATTTAGTCCAGGACGATGCCAAAGTCCGTGGCGATGCCGTGCAGGCCGTTTGCGTAGCCCTGGCCAACTGCGCGGAACTTCCACTCCGCGCCATGACGGTAAATCTCGGAGAACACCATGGTGGTCTCCGATGCCGCATCCTCGGAGAGATCGTAGCGAACAATCTCCTGGTCGTTGTCCTGATTGACCACGCGGCAGTACGCGTCGCGTACCTGGCCAAAGTTCTGGCCGCGGGCGTCTGCCTGGTCGATCGAGACAACAATGACCACGCGCTCGATTTCGGGGGAGACGGTGGCGAGGTTGATCACGATCTGTTCGTCGTCGCCGTCGCCCTCACCGGTGCGGTTGTCACCCTGGTGCACAACCGAGCCGTCCTTGGAGGCGAGCTGGTTGTAAAAGATGAAATCGTCATTGTTGCGGACCTTGCCATTGCCGGTCACCAAGATGGCGGATGCGTCCAGGTCGAACGCGGCGCCGCTGGTGGTGCGCGGATCCCAGCCCAAACCGACCATGGCCAGTTGCAGGCCGGGGTCGGCCTTGGTGAGGGAGAGGTTGCTGCCCTTGGAAAGTGTCAAAGATGCCATGAAAACTAAACTCCTAAATATACGAAGCGAGCTGACCGCTAAAACTTAACTGCTTACGACAAACGCTACAGACTAAATGCTGGGGACCAAACGCTACAGGGCGTTTGCTGCCGGCTGGATCAGATCCATTGCGGTGCGGCCGTTGGCACGGTCGCCAATTGCGGTGAAACTCCAGCCGGTTCCTTCACGGGACACCTTGGCCATGATCATGGCCGTGTGGGTGCCGGAATCGGTCAGCTGGAAGCGGGCCACCTCGGGGGAGCCGGGGGTGGAATCATCGACCAGGCGGCAGAACGCATTCTCGACCAGGTCAAAGGTCTGGCGGCTGTAGCTGCTGATGACAAACACAATCTGGGCCACTGCGGGGGAGACGTTGGGCAGATTGACCATGATGGTTTCATCGTCACCGTCACCTTCGCCGGTCAGGTTGTCGCCAGTGTGCTGGGTGGAGCCGTCTTTGCTGCGCAGCTGGTTGAAGAAAACGGTGTCCACGGCTTTTCCGGCAGCATCGAAGAAAATGGCCGAAGCATCCAGGTCGATTTCCGCTGCCTTCTTCAGGCCGCCGAACAATCCACGCTTGACCGGGGCTGCAGAGTCCCAGCCCAAGCCCATCCGCACCTGGGTGAGGGCAGCGCCGTCGTTCTTCTTCAGTGAAAGGGCCTGGCCCTTTTGCAAACTAAGTCCCATTACGTCTTGCTCCTTTTATATGTGGTGTAAGAAAAATGTTGGGGTGATCAACCCACGAGCTGATCCTGGGTGGCTGTGCTGGCGGCGCGCTTGTTGCGCACCAGTGAGGAGATGAAGGCGGCCCCGATGAAGACCACGCCAATGACGCCCGTGACAACTTCGTTGACCTCGATGCTGATGGTCAACAGCAGGATGATGGCGAGGGCGCCGATGGCCCAGTGCGCGCCGTGGTCAAGGTATTCGTAATCATCCAGCGTGCCTTCGCGGACCAGGAAAACGGTCAGTGAGCGGACGAAGATGGCACCGATGAGACCCAGGCCCAGGGCGATGATGATGGGGTCGGAGGTGATGGCGAAGGCGCCGATGACGCCGTCGAACGAGAATGAGGCGTCAATGACTTCAAGGTAGAGGAACAGCATGAACGCAGCCTTGCCCACGGCCTTGCCAACGCCCTTGTTGTTCTTCTTGGCGATCTTTGCGGCCTCGGCGTCGATATCATCAGCGTCTGTATCGCCGTCGCCGTCGACATCGAAAAGGTCACCGAGGCCGTTGACCAGCATGTAGGTGACCATGCCCAAGATGCCCGCGATGAGCACGTCGATTTCCTTGCC
>JBBPZC010000002.1:0-8347 GCA_038199275.1 Actinomycetales bacterium | reverse complement strand
GCGACTCGGAAACGGCAGGTGTGTCATGACCGCCACAGCAGAGGGCACGGCCACAGCCGAAATTGGCAAGGCCCGGCTCCGCAAGGAGGATGCGCGCCTGATCACGGGCCGCTCCCGCTACACGGACAACATGGTGCTGCCTGGGATGCTGCATTTGGCGATGGTCCGCAGCCCCTTCGCCCACGCCCGCATCACCTCCATTGACGTCTCCGCCGCGAAAGCCTCCCCCGGCGTGATGGCCGTGCTGACCGGGGCGGATGTGGCGGACCAGCAGGGCTCGCTGCCCAACGCCTGGCCGGTCACACCGGATCAAAAAGCACCGGTACACCCCTCCATTGCCGTGGACGAGGTGGCCTTTGCCGGTGAGATCGTCGCGGTGGTGATAGCCCGCAGCGTGGCCGCCGCCCGGGACGCCGTCGAACTTGTCGATGTGGACTATGACGAACTGCCCGTGGTGATGGACCTGGAGGAAGCCGCAACGGATGCGGTGCTGGCGCACAGCTCCCTGGAGTCCAACAAGTCCGCCACCTGGGTCTTTGATTCGGCAGTGGCCGGCACCGGAGGGTCCGTGGCCGAAGCGCTGGCGCAGTCCGAGGTTGTGGTGGAGCGGACGCTGTACCAGCAGCGACTTATTCCGGCGTTTATGGAACCGCGTTCAACAATCGTCGATCCCACCGGTGAGCAGATCACCATGTGGTCCGCCACGCAGATCCCGCACATTCTGCGGCTCATGCTGGCCCTGACGCTGGGCATTCCCGAGAGCAAGTTGCGCGTCATTGCCCCGGATGTGGGTGGCGCATTTGGTGGCAAGCTGCAGGTCACGCCCGAGGAGGTCATCACGCTGTTGGCGGCCCGGCACATGGGAAAACCGTGCAAGTTCACCGAGACCCGCAGCGAGTCCCTGATGGTGGGCCACCACGGCCGCGCCCAGGTGCAACGGATGAAGATCGGTGCCACGAAGGAAGGCATCGTCACGGCCCTGAACGTAGATCTGTTGGCTGACATGGGCGCTTATTTGGGCCTGATCACCTCCGGCATCCCCGTGTTGGGTGCGTTTATGTACAACTCCATTTACAAGTTCCCGGCCTACCACTTTGAATGCCACAACATCTTCACCAACAAGGCCTGGACCGATGCGTACCGCGGTGCAGGACGGCCGGAGGCCACGTTCGCCATTGAGCGGATGATGGATGAGTTGGCGACCGAACTGAACATGGACCCGATGGAGTTGCGGGAGAAAAACTGGATCAAGAACACCGAGTTCCCGTTCACCACGGTGGCCGGGCTCGAATACGACACCGGCAACTACGAGGCGGCAACTGAGAAGGCAATGGGGCTCTTCGGATACGAGGAGCTGCGGGCCGAGCAGGAACTGCGGCGGCTCAACAACGATCCGGTCCAGTTGGGCATTGGCATTTCCACGTTCACGGAAATGTGCGGACTCGCCCCCTCCCGCGTGCTCGGCGCGCTCAGCTACGCAGCGGGCGGCTGGGAACATGCGCAGGTGCGGGTGCTGCCCACAGGCAGCGTGGAAGTTGTGACCGGTTCCTCCGCCCACGGGCAGGGGCACGAAACGGCATGGAGCCAACTCGTGGCGGACCGGCTGGGCGTTCCCTTCGAGAACGTTGAGGTGCTGCACGGCGACACCCAGGTGTCCCAGCGCGGCATGGACACCTACGGCTCCCGCTCCCTCGCGGTGGGCGGCATGGCCGTGCTGGCCGCGGCGGACAAGGTCATTGCCAAGGCCAAGGTCATTGCCGCACACATGATGGAAGCCAGCGAGGACGATCTCGAGTTCACCAACGGCTCCTTCAACGTCAAGGGCACCGATCAGTCAACAGCGTTGGGCGAGATTGCGTTTGCCGCGTTCTCCGCCCACAACATGCCCGACGGCTTCGAGCCCAACCTCGATTCGGAAGCGACCTACGACCCCGTGAACTTCTCCTACCCGCACGGCACCCACCTGGCGGCCATGGAGGTGGACACGGAAACCGGTCGGGTCCGAGTAAGAAAATACGTGTGCGTGGACGACGTGGGCGTGGTGGTGAACCCGATGCTCGTGGAGGGCCAGGTGCATGGCGGCCTGGCCCAGGGCATTGCCCAGGCACTGTACGAAGAGGCCGTGTATGACGATGCCGGGACCCTGGTCTCGGGCTCGTTTGTGGACTACCTCGTCCCCAGTGCCCCGGATCTGCCGCACTACATCACCGGCCGTACCGAGACCCCCGCCACCAGCAACCAGCTGGGCGCCAAGGGTGTTGGCGAGGCCGGCACCATCGCCTCCACCCCCGCCATTGTCAACGGCATCCTCGACGCCGTCCGGCACCTTGGCGTTAAAGACATCAAGATGCCGTGCACGCCCTCGCGTGTATGGCATGCCCTGCAGGAAGCCGAAACCACCAGAGGTGTGCAATGATCCCCAGCGCATTTGACTACGCCGCACCCACCACCGTTGAGGAGGCGCTGGGCCTTTTGGCCGGCGCAGATTCCGCCGGCGACGAGGCCAAGGTGCTCGCCGGTGGCCAGAGCCTGATCCCCGTCATGAAGCTGCGCATGGCGGACCCGTCCCTGGTGGTTGACCTGGGCCGGATCCCCAGCCTTTCCGGGGTGAGGGACGACGGCGGATCCCTCACCATTGGTGCCATGACACCGCACCACGTGATGGCCACCGATCCCCTGGTTGCTGCCCATGCGCCGCTGTTGGCGCAGGCTGCTTCGACGGTGGCAGATCCGCAGGTCCGCCACCGCGGCACCTTCGGCGGCTCGCTGGTGCATGCGGATCCGGCCGGTGACATGCCGGCACCGGCCTTGGCCATGGATGCGGTTTTCAACATCTCGGGCCCCGGCGGCACTCGTTCGGTGGAGGCGGCCGCATTCTTCCAGGGCTACTTCACGACGGCTGTGGAGGAAGGAGAAATTCTCACCTCCATCACGGTGCCGAAGTACCCGGGGTGGGTCACGCATTACGAGAAGTTCACCCGAGTGGCGCAGCAATGGTCCATTGTGGCCGTGGCTGCCATGGTCAGGGTGGAGGCAGGCGTGATTGCCGAAGCCCGGCTGGGCCTGACCAACATGGCCAGCACACCGCTGCGGGCAGCCTCCACTGAAATGGCGTTGGCAGGCTGTGCCGTGGACGCGGCTGCCATCGCCGCCGCCTGCGAACGGGCCGCGGATGGAACGGATCCGGCCAGCGATCTCAACGGGGACGCCGAATATCGTCGCCACCTGGCCACGGTGATGGCCAAGCGTGCGGTGCTGGCCGCCGTCGGACTTCACACCGGAAAGGGATAGTCAAAAATGGAACTCAAGCACCATTTCACCGTGCCCAGCTCGCTCGAGGACACCTGGCGCTCCTTCAACCAGCTGGAGGAGATTGCCCCGTGCTTTCCCGGTGCCACGCTGACGGGCGTGGACGGGGACACCTTTACCGGCACGGTCAAGATCAAACTGGGCCCCATCGCCATGCTGTACGCCGGAACCGGTGAGTTCCTCTCACGCGATGAGGCCACGCACACCGTGGTGATTCGGGCGCAGGGCAAGGACAAACGCGGCAACGGCACCGCCGGGGCCACCGTCACTGCGGTGCTGGCGGCGGACGGGGATGGGACCACGGTAGAGGTCTCCACGGACATGAACGTCACGGGCAAACCCGCGCAGTTCGGCCGCGGGGTGATTCAGGACATTTCTGACAAGCTGCTGGAGCAATTCGTGCAGTGCGTGATCAAGAACGCGGCGGAGCCGGAAGATGCTGCCCCGCCGGTCGAGCCGGCCCAGCCGAATCCGGCGGGCGAGCCCGCCGAGAGCGAGGACGTTCCGCTGGTCGGGGCGGTTGCGACCCCGCCGGTCGCGCCCCAGGCTTCTGACCCTGCGGTGGATCCCAAACCCAAGCACATCGCCCCACCCATGCCCGCAGCAGCACCCGAGCTGGATCTGGGCTCGGCGATGCTGCCGGTCTTGGCGAAACGGTTTGGCCCGGCGTTGCTGGCCGCTGCAGCAGTTCTGGGGATCGTGCTGCTGGTGTTCGGGAGGAAGAGGAAGCCGCGCTCTGGCTGCGGGAAGCGCTAATCAGCAGCTTCTTTCAGCCACGCCGATGGCGTGCTCTTCGGCCGTCGCACCTATGATGTTTTTTCCCGTGACTGGCCGGAAATAGTTGATGCCAACGATCCCTTCACGGCTCGCATGAACAGCCTGCCCAAATACGTCGTGACAACCAGGCCCACCGATGCAGGCTGGAATCCAACCATCGTCATCACCGGTGAATTAGCAGTAAGGGCTGGGCAGTGGTCTGTCCTGACTGTTTGGCTAGGAAACCTCAAGGTATGAAACAGACGGTGGATACCTGGCATAGTGTCGCTAGTAAGGGGACGCAGGGCGTCATCGGTGTTCCCTTTTGATTGACAGATCCAGGAAGGTTCCATTCCTGGAGCAAACTCCATCAAACAGGTCACAGTGATGGAGATAAATGAGGGAGCTCCACCTGTCATTGAAGACAAGATCGTTTCGTGCCATCGCCAGCATCGCAGTCCTCGGTAGTCTCGTTCAGTCTTGCTGGCGCCGCAGCACCACCGCAGGAGGCCCCTAGCCCTGTCTTGTTTGAACAGACAAATTCATTGGCTGGTGAACTCCTCGTTGAGAACGGCACAGTCACTCTTGACTACGCCAAGACCGAAGCCCACATTTCTGATGCTGGGACCCGGACGGAATTCCCATCCGGCTTTGTCGGTGCTGGTGGCGTCGTTACCAACGCGCCCGAAGGCATTCTTTCTGCAACTTGATCCACTGAGGAATTGGCAGTCCTCGCTTGCAACCAGCATGACGGACAACCCACAGGACTTACCCTTCATATCACCGGTGTTCCGTGGTGCGGATACCAGACGTAGACCAGGAGAATGAATAGTGAACCCCACCAAGGACAAAAAAGTCTCCCTCGGCGCTCTCGGACTACTGATCATCGGCATTCTGGTCTCTGTCATTCCGGCGCTGCTGAACATCGGCAATCCCTTTTTCTTCCCTGAGGGCATCACCCCATTTCTGATTGCCACCGCCATAATCACAGCCCTATCGGCGGCCATCTCCTACCGGACGAAACAGCGTAATTCACAGCACATGTAAGGCCTAGGGTGGCGTCGGGCTATTGCCCGGCGCCGCCTCCACGCGCCTTTGCTAGACGTACGTTTTTCGTTGGGTTTTGGTGTGGGCGAGGCGGTAGGAGTCGGTGCCGGTTTCGATGATGGCGCCTTTGAAGGTGAGTCGGTCCACGATGGCAGCGCAGAGGCGTGGGTCGGAGAACGTTTTCGTCCATCAGGAGAAAGACTCGTTGGTAGTGATGGTCACGAATGCTTTCTCTTCGCGTTCGGTGAGGACTTGAAAGAGGAGCTCGGCGCCTCCTTTATCTAGTGCTCGGTCCACGTATTGGGGCGGGCACTTTGTCAATGCGCCTGAATCCGCTTGTCTGGCGAGGAGTTTGGTGCAATCAGCCTGCGAGGACCTGCTTCTTCAGTAGCTTCACGGCTTGCGCAGCGTGGATTTCATGCCATCTCTAGCGAGTACGGCATAAGTACGCCGAAACCCTGGTCGGCCGGGACGACGATCTGGCGTTGCCGGCGGAATCCGACGCCGTGGACTGGGGACCCGATCCCGCCGTGATCATCGGCAAGCCCGGACGCCTCATCGTGCCCGCCACCGATACCGTATGGATGTGCACCAGCGAATGGCTCCGTACCGAACGCGGCGAAATAGCCAACGCGGCGCCGGCACCGTACTGGATCTAGTCTGGATCGAACCGCGGGTTCCCGCCCGCAGCCCTAGGGCTTTTCGATCAGCAGCGAGGTGCCCTGGCCCACACCCACGCACAGTGTGGCCAGGCCACGCTGGACGTTCTCGCGTTCCATCCGGCCCAGCAGCGTCACCAGAAGACGCGATCCGGTGGACCCCAACGGGTGGCCCAATGCGATGGCACCGCCGTCGTTGTTGGTGATCGAGTTGTCCAGGCCGAGTTCACGCATCACCGCAAGTGACTGGCTGGCGAAGGCCTCATTGAGCTCCACCGCGCCAATGTCGTCCAGGCTCCAGCCAGCCCGGGCCAGTGCCTTGTTGGTGGCCGACACGGGACCCATGCCCATGACTTCGGGAGCCACGCCGGCGGAGGTGCCTTCCACCACGCGTGCCCGGGGTGTGAGGCCATATTTTTTCACCGCCGCAGCCGAGGCCACCACAATGGCGGAGGCACCGTCGTTCAGCGCGCTGGCGTTCCCGGCGGTCACTACCCCGCCCGGCCTGACCACCGGACGCAGTCCGGCCAGCACCTCCATCGTGGTTCCGGCCCGGGGACCCTCGTCGGTGTCCACCACGGTGTCCCCCTTTCTGCTCTTGACCGTGACCGGAATGATCTCATCCCGCAGCCTGCCCGCGGCAATCGCATTCAGGGCCCGTTCGTGGGACTGAACGGCAAACGCATCAGCGTCCTCGCGGGAAATGCCGTACACGTCGGCCACTTCCTCAGCGGTTTCCGGCATCGAAAAGGTCATCTTCCCGCCCCGGGACAACGGCCCCGAGGTGAACTCAGGATTCACGAACCGCCAGCCAATCGAGGTGTCAAAGCTGCCACCGGGCTTGGCGAAAGCCTTCGTTGGTTTGGCCTGCACCCAAGGCGCCCGGCTCATCGACTCCACTCCCCCGGCGACCACAATGTCGGCCGCACCGGACTTCACCATTTGCGAAGCCAGGATGACGGCACTCAGGCCGGAGGCGCACAGGCGGTTGACGGTCAGGCCGGGTACATGGTCACCGAAGCCGGCAAGCAGCCATGCCATCCTGGCCACATTGCGGTTTTCCTCGCCGGCGCCATTGGCGTTGCCGAGAATCACCTCGTCCACCTGGTCGGGGTCCACGCCGGCACGCTGCACGGCCTCCTTGACCACGAGTGCAGCCAGGTCATCCGGGCGCACGCCGGACAGGGCCCCGCCATAGCGGCCCACGGGGGTGCGGGTGCCGCCGATCAAAAATGCTTCAGTCACCATTGACTCCTTCGTTGTGAATGCCGCTCTGTTGGGAAACCTACCGGAATGCGGGGATGCCGGTGATGTGGTTGCCCAGGATCAAGGTGTGGACCTCGTCAGTTCCCTCGTAAGTTCGCACCGATTCAAGGTTGTTGGCGTGACGCATGGGCGAGTAGTCCAAGGTGATGCCGTTGCCGCCCAGGATCGCCCGAGCATCACGGCAGATCTGGATGGCTTCCCGGCAGTTGTTCAGCTTCCCCAGCGAGATCTGCACCGGTTCCAAGGTTCCGGCGTCCTTCATGCGGCCGGTGTGGATGGCCAGCAGGGTGCCCTTTTGAATTTCCAGGAGCATGTTCACGAGCTTCTGCTGCGTGATTTGATAAGCGGCCAGCGGCTTGTCGAACTGCAGGCGTTCCAGTGAGTATGCCAACGCCGCTTCATAGCTGTCACGGGCAGCACCCATGGTTCCCCACAGGATCCCGTAGCGGGCCTCATTCAAGCAGGAGAACGGTCCGCGCAAACCCTTGGCTCCGGGCAACAAGGCATCTGCCGGCAGCCGAACGTCGTCGAACTCCAGATCACATTGGATGGAGACTCGCATGGACAGTTTCCCGTCGATGGCGGTGGCGGTGAACCCGGGAGTGTCCGTGGGCACGAGGAAACCGCGAACACCGTCGGAGGTCTGCGCCCAAATGACCGCGATCTGGGCGATCGAGGCGAGGCCGATCCAGCGCTTGGCACCAGTCAGCACCCAGCCGTCACCCTCGCGGCGGGCGAAGGTTTTCATGCCGGAGGGGTCGGAGCCGGCAGTGGGTTCGGTCAGACCGAAGCAGCCAATGATCTCGCCCTTGGCCATGCCGGACAGGTACTGGTTCTTCTGCTCCTCCGAGCCCCATTTGTGGATGGCACTCATGGCAAGAGAGCCCTGCACGCTGACGAACGTGCGCAGGCCGGAATCGCCGGCCTCCAGCTCCATGGCGGCAATGCCGTACTCGACGCCGGTGCGGCCCGGGCAGCCATAGCCATTCAGGTGCATGCCGAGCAGGCCCAAGGCCCCCATCTCCTGAACAATTTCCACCGGAAACAAGGCGTCCTCATACCAGGCGGCAACGTTGGGTCGGATGCGTTCATCGACAAAGGAGCGCACGGTGGCCCGCAGTTCAAGTTCGGCTGCGGTGAGAAGTCCGTCGAGATTGAGCACGTCCGAGCGGTAGGCGGACTCTTCACGGGTGGCGGCGGTGGTCATCGTGTTTCCTTCGGTGTGTCAGGTCATCCGGGTGCAGCGGTCAGCCACTGCGCTTTTCCGCGTGCGGGATTTTGCAGTGGTGTCCCGAGTCTACGACGGCGGC
>JBBPZC010000001.1:0-11548 GCA_038199275.1 Actinomycetales bacterium | reverse complement strand
TTTGAATGTTCAAAGCGACCAAAGCTCACGGGTCGATGATGGAGGCACGGCTGAGAACCGGACAATTGTGTTCGAAACAGCAGATGATGCGATTCCAGACATCGAAACAGCAGATAATGCTTGGAGTTCGGCATTTTCATCGCATTATTTGCTGATTCGAATTCCCAGGCCACCGGAATTCGCCCAACGGCGGTCTCGGCCTCCGCTGGTCGAACCTGGGGAGCGAGACCTTTGCTCGTCGAGACCCAAACTTTTTTACTTGAAGGACTTTTCATGCGGTACGTAGTTGGTGTTGACCTTGGCGGAACCAAGACCGCGGCCGGTGTTGTGGGCGACGACGGATCGGTTCTGTTCACGGAGCAGATCCCCACCCTCAACCGCGACGGCGGCGCAGCCATTCTGGACGCCACCGCCGCCATGATCCGTTCCCTGCAGGAGCGTGCCGCCGCGCAAGGGATCACCGTCGACGCCGTCGGTGTGGGCTCTGCCGGTGTCATCAACGCCGTCGAGGGCACCGTCATCTCCGCCACTGACGCCATCCTCGGCTGGACCGGGACTGCCATCACGGCGGGCCTGACGGAA
Organism: Actinomycetales bacterium; assembly: GCA_038199275.1. GTDB lineage: Bacteria > Actinomycetota > Actinomycetes > Actinomycetales > Micrococcaceae > Specibacter. The sequence continues at coordinate 10,966 of JBBPZC010000001.1, read as the reverse complement.
CGGCTGGGACTGCCGTGCGCCGTCGTCAATGACGTGCATGCCCACGCACTGGGCGAGGCCTGGCAGGGCGGCGGTGCCGGTGCGGAAACCGCGCTCATGGTGGCGTTTGGCACGGGTGTGGGCGGCAGTTTTGTGCTGAACGGCCAGCCTTTGCTGGGCCACCACTTTGTGGGCGGGCACGTGGGACACTTCGCCTCCCCACTGGCCACGCATCGCGGCACGCCGCTGCCCTGCTCGTGCGGGCACTCCGGGCACGTTGAGGCCATCGCCTCAGGCCCGGCCATCCACGCCGCCTACCTGCGCAACGGCGGCAGCGTCTCGTTGGCCGACACCCGCGCCGTGTTTGACTCCGCCCGCGCCGGCGACGACCTCGCACTGAAAGTCATCGCCCACGCGGCAGCCGCAGCCGGACAGGCCGTGGGCGGGCTGGTCAACATCCTGGATCCCGCCGTGGTGGTGGTCTCCGGCGGGTTGGCCGATGCCGGCGAGCTGTGGTGGTCCGCCATGGAAACCGCCATGCGCGCCGAACTGCTCGCCCCGTTGGCAGCCGTCCCCGTGGTTCGCGCCACATTGGGCAACACCGCCGCGATTGTCGGCGCCGCGTCCCTGGTCCTTGCAGCATAATTGGTTCCATCTCCCCCAATCCTTCCCAGGAGCAACAGTGACACTGAAATTGACCAACCTTGATGAGCTTGCCGGTCAGCTTGTCGTCTCCGTCCAGGCGTACCCGGGCGAGCCCATGCGTGACCCTCGCACCATGGCCCAGATTGCGGCATCGGCCGTGACCGGTGGTGCCGCGGCCATCCGCGTTCAGGGCATCGCGGACATCCAGTTCGCGCGCGCCGCCGTGGAAGTTCCCGTGATCGGACTCTGGAAGGACGGGCACGACGGCGTCTTCATCACCCCCACACTGCGCCATGCCCTGGCCTGTGCCTCCGCAGGTGCGCAGATTGTCGCCATTGACGGCACCCGCCGTCCCCGCCCCGACGGGCTGACCCTGGCCGAAACCATTGCCGGGATCCATGAGAACTCCAACTCCTTGGTCATGGCCGATTGTGGTTCCTTCGAGGACGCCGTTGCTGCCGCCGAGGCCGGTGCGGACCTGATCGGCACCACCTTGGCCGGTTACTCGGGCGAGCGTCCCAAGACCGATGGCCCCGACCTGGAGCTCATCGCCGAGATCGCTGCCGCCAAACTGGGCGCCCCGCTGATCGCCGAAGGCCGCATCCACTCCCCCGCCCAGGCCCGTGCCGCCCTGGACGCCGGCGCATTCGCCGTGGTGGTGGGCACCGCCATCACGCACCCCTCCACCATCACCGGCTGGTTCAAGGCCGCCCTGCAGGACTGATTTGCACGTAAAAGGCCCCGTTCGAACGTTATTTACGACGTCGGACGGGGCCTTTTGCGTGGCCGTCGCCCCGTCCCCGCCTCGAGTCGACAGATATGGCCGCCAAAGGGCGCTTTTGGGGGCCATATGTGTCGTCTCGAGCATGGAAATAGCGCCACGTCAGTCCACGGGCCTTAGCGTGGCACCACGAAGTTCTTCAGCTCGGCGTCCTGCCCATCCAGTGTGGCCCAGTCGCCGGTGTGCTCAAACACGGCGAAGGCGCTGGTGGGGAAGCCCGAGGCCAGGTCCATGTAGGCGTCTTGGTTCGAATCGCGGGAGGCCAGCCGCAGCGCCAACGACTGGATGCCCGGCATGTGGCTGATGACCATCAACGTGTTGACGGTTTCCGGCACGTGGTTCACCACGGAGAGCATCGAGGTCGCTCCGGCCGCGTAGAGGGCACTCTCCAGCTTGGGTGTCGGCGCCTTCTCCCCCAGCTGCTGGCATACCCACGTGCAGGTCTGGCGGGTGCGCAACGCGGACGAACACAGGATGAAGTCCGGCACCACCGAATTCTCCACCAACCACTTGCCAGCCAGCGGCGCTTCGGTGTGCCCGCGCTGCGCCAACGGCCGGTCGTGATCTTCCACGCCGAGCGGGAACGCCGCCTTGGCATGTCGCATCAAAATCAGCCGCTTAATATGGTGTTCGCTCATGAGCACAGTTTAGTGACTCTTCGGCAGGTACGACGGCGGCCACCCCACCTTCGCTGCCATGGCGAATACCGACGGACAACCTTCTCTACGCCTATGCGCGTCCGGAGTGCCCGCCGCAGCGCATGGCGGCGGGCCGTGAATTCAAGCGCCTCCGGGGTGTCCACCATGGCGCATGTCGGCCGCTACCTGTCTGCCACTGCCCGTATGCGCCCCGTTGGCTGCTGGCACAGCGCAGCTGGGGCAGTGGCGCCACGCTGGGTTCTTGGCACGCGCATGATGGAAGTCGCTTCCGGCACGCGCACGGCCGGACGCTGGCCAGGCGCATACACGCCGACACTAACGCCCAACGCGATCCCAAACCGCTGGACGCCTGGTCGTCCTTCGGGGGTCCCGGCCCGGGTGGACAAGCACAAGCGGCACCCGGGTGGACCAAAAGGCCAAACTCAGGTGCCGCCGTCGTACTTGGCTTGCAAAATGGTGCGGATAAGGTCCGTCTAGATGGAGTATTCCGGAGCGGCCCAGACAACCACTTCGGGGTGCTCGTAGAAGCGGTAGCCCTCGCCGCGAACGGTGCGCACGGTGTTGGCAAGACGGCCCAGCTTGGAGCGGAGTCGGCGGATGTGCACGTCGATGGTGCGCTCGTTGGGGACCTCGTCGGCGTTGCCCCAGAGGCCTTCAAGGAGTTCGTCACGGCCCACGGTGCGGGTGCCGTTTTCGACCAGGTAGTTCAGGAGCTCGAATTCCTTGAACGTGAGGTTCAAGGTGTCGCCGTCGAGGTGCACTTCACGGCGGGCCAGGTCGATGAGCACGCCGGTGGGGCGGTGTTCGGTGACGGGCGGGCGGATGGCCTCGGCGCGCTGACGGGCAGCAACGGTGGGGTCACCGAAGGTGGAACGAACGACGTCCAGGGGGCTGCCAACGGCGTCAGCCGGTGCAATGGCGACCGCCGCATAGCTCTGTGCCTGCGGGACAAGCGTCTGGGCGTAGGCGCGAATGTCTTGGGCCAGCTTCGCCAGGGAGGTGCCGGCCGCCGCAGCCGTGTCCTCGTCGACGCCCACGTAGAGGACGAAGCCGCGGGCAACATTGTCGGTGCCAACGCCGCGGAGCGGGTCCGTGCCTGCCCCGGCAATGACCGGGGTTGGCGCGGTCATGGGGCTGGCGTCAGAGACGGCACGCAGGCGCTCGGCTGCAGCGCCGCCATCAAAGTGCTGGGTGTAGCTGGAGCGTTCAAGCGAGGCAGGCCGGGCCGCGGCGCCTTGTCCCGTGGCGCGGGATACTGACGTGCGGGCCACAGCCTTGGCTGCATTGCGGACAGAAATGTGGACGTAACCGGATGCTACTGACATTGAACTACCTATGTGTATGGCCGTACTCAACGGCGCGAATGCTTCCATCGGTTCCTGTATGCCCCGCGGAGTACGGTGCGAAACCTTTGATGTCCTTAATTAAGAACCGGCCTGGGGCCAAAGGCTGGCGGCCGCCGCTTCCTGCTGCCGTTTGGCACGGAATCGGCGGTCTTGGGTGTGGGCTGGGGCTGCATTCGACAACCACGCACAAATCGTCCGGTCGCTCCGAGACGGACTTTTGCTGCTGCAGAATTCACTGAGTGGGTGTTCACACTAGTCAGTGTCCTACGTAACAAAGCGAACCTGCAAGTAACATAACCCCCGGATGTCCACGATGTGAGATGCTGGACCGCTTTGTGATCAAGAATACTTTGCTAACTTGGTCTCACTTCGTGCCCAATTCCGACGATTGTCCGAACGAATTTGGCTTGTTAGGTCGATTTGCTCCGACATGTTCGGCCGTTACCCGTTATTTGCCACAACCATTCATTCTCATTTTCAGCATGCTGATACCGTGCATGGCAACTCTCGCCAAGCCCTCAGCTTGCTCCCAGAAAATAACGCTAAGTAAACAGTTGTTTACTGCGGTGTCACTCTCCGGACCATGTAGCCGGTGCGCAGGCTGCGGAACTGGTCGCGCATCCGTACGTTGTTGCGTCGGTTCATCATGAACAATGCGACCAAGCCGGCTGCAAGCGCAGCGATTGCCCCCATCCACAGGGACCACCGTGCGCCGTACTCGGTGGCGATCCAGCCCACGAGCGGCGCGCCAATGGGCGTGCCGCCCTGCAACACCACCATGTACACGGCCAATACACGCCCGCGCATGGAGGCGTCAGTGGTCAATTGCACCGTGGTGTTGCAGGCATTCATGAACGTCAGCGAGGCCAGCCCCACTGGAACCAAGGCCACCGCATACCAAAAGTAAGTGGGCATGAACGCCGCGATCGCCACCGTCACGCCAAAAGCCAGCGCACCACCCACGATGTACAACATCCGCATGGTTTTTCGCCGTGCGGCAAGAAGCGCTGCCGCGAGCGTGCCGATGGCCATGACCGATCCCAGCAATCCGTACTCCCCCGGCCCCAGGTGGAAAATGGTGGTTGCCATCAAGGCGTTGGTGATCTGGAAGTTCATCCCAAAAGTGCCCACAACAAAGACAAGCACCATGATCATCATCAAATCCGGTCGCTGGCGGATGTAAGCCAGACCCTCGCGGATCTGTCCCTTGGCCCGTGGGACATGAATGGCGGGGACCAGTTCGTGCACGCGCATGCGCCACAGGGAGATGATCACTGCACCAAAGCTGGCGGCATTGATCAGGAACGCCGGCCCCGTGCCAACCAGGGCAATGACCAGTCCGGCAACGCCCGGTCCGGCAAGACGTGCCAGGTTGAAGGAGGCGCTATTAAGTGCGACGGCGTTGGGCACGTCTTCCTTGGCGACGACTTCCGAGACGAACGCCTGCCGCGACGGCGCGTCAAAGGCACTCGCCACGCCCAGTAGGAGCGCCAAGACATACACATGCCACAGCTGCACCGTGTCGGTGACGACCAGAATTCCCAACAGCAGCGCACAGAATCCCATGCCTGTCTGTGTGAGCAGCAACAGCTTGCGCTTGTTGACCCGATCGCCCAGCAGCCCGGCGTAAGGACCAAGGAACACGATGGGCAGGAACTGCAGGCCCGTGACAATTCCCGCCGCGGTACCCGAGTTGTTGGTCAGCACGGTGAGCACCAGCCAGTCCTGGGCCACCCGTTGCATCCAGGTGCCAATATTCGAGACCAAGGCCCCGGTCACCCACAGCCGATAGTTGAAAACCTTCAACGCCCGAAACATTGAATTCATCTAGGCGCTCATCTCCTGCAGGATCAACGCGGCTTCGTGCAGAGTGGCTCTTTGTGCCGGGGTCAGTGCCGCCACCTGCTTCGCCAACCACGCGGTGCGCTTGGAGCGGGCCCGCAGCAGCGCGGTGGCACCGGCCTCGGTGATGCGCACCAGCACCTGGCGCTTGTCCAGCGGATTCTCCTCGCGAGTGACATACTCTGCGGCAGCCAGCGCGTTGACTATCCGGGTCATGGACGGAGCTTGAATCTGTTCCCGCGCAGCAAGCTGGCCAACGGTGAGCGGCGCTTCGAAGATGCCGGCCAGTACGGAGTACTGCCCGGGGCTGATGCTCCGTGAGGCCGCCTCGGTGCGCAACCTCCGGGAGGTGCGCATGACGGCAATCCTGAGCTCGGCCGCCAACGGGCCCACCCCAATCGCCTTTCCGGTTTTGCGCCGGCCAAGACCCGCTGCTGAGGCGCGGTGTGCACGTGGGGCCGTGTCCGGCGTCGGCTCATCAGGGATGGTTTCGCTCATGGTGTTCAACTGCCTTGGCTGCATGGAGAAATTGGTTTCGTATAGTCAGATTTTATTCTAGATCCTTAGCATTGCTAAGTAAATGTCCGCTTGCTCACCTAATACAAACCGCGTTACCAAAATGTGACACAGGGTTTCGGTTCGGTTACGCTGTCAGAGGTGCTGACCGAGCCGTCTTTGGTTCTTGGCATTGTTGGACGGATCGCCGAGCTCTGCCGCCGCCCATCCCCTCCAGAACCATGGCAGAGACGGGGGACCCAATTTTTACGGGCCTCCATACATGGAAGCCCTTGGGGTTAAACCGGAGCAGCTGCGTTTTTTGTGCTGCGACGGCCGGATTCTCTAGTCCGTTCCCGACAGCTCACCTCGCAGGCGTAGAGAGGCTCCTCCATGTCTGCTGCTCCGCAGCGCGGCCGTCGCCGTGCCGAACCGACCCGTCGCACTTCCGTTTTTGGGCTCCCCGCCGCCCGCACTGGCGCGCATTCCGGCGCACATTCAGCGGACCAGCCCGCGGCTTTTTCCGCCGTAGCCACCACAACCGCCAAATGCATGGCCGCCGTTGCCGTCGTCGGCGCACTCGTTGCCACGGGTGCCGTCGTACAGCAAATCAATGCGCCGGCCGCCGACATCAGTGCGGTCGCAGCAGTGGCAGCCCTGCCGGATGTGCATGCACCGGCAGACGCTGCCATCAGCTTCCCGGGACTGGAAGTGGCCTCAAGCGCCGCCACCAAATCCCCTGACCAGGTCAAGGCCGAAGCCGATGCCGTCCATCCCGTGACTCCCCCGGCCGTGGTTGACGACCCCGCCGCCGCGCAGGCCTATGCCGCCGGGCAGCTGGCCGGCTTCGGTTGGGGCGCCGACCAGATGAGCTGCCTGACGCAGCTGTGGCAACGCGAATCCGAATGGCTCACCTCTGCGGAGAACGTCTCCAGCGGCGCCTACGGCATCGCCCAGTCACTGCCAGCCAGCAAGATGGAAAGCACGGGCGGCGATTGGGCCACCAACTACCAGACGCAGATCCGCTGGGGCATGGGCTACATCCAGGGCCGCTACGGTTCACCGTGCGGGGCTTGGGGCCACTCAAACGCCGTGGGCTGGTACTAACCGCCGCAGCTTGGACGGATTCCCATCCAGCGCACAACTTCCCGCGCATAACGAAATCGACTGTTCAGTAGATGCCAATGTTTTTTGGAAACATTGGCATCTACTGAACAGTCGATTGTAGTTTTCGGCCGATTTGTATTTTCGGCGGCTGGGTAGGTGGAGAGCCCGGCCCTGCCGCCGGTTGTTGGTCCGTTGTTAGTCGACGACGCCGTACAGGCGGTCGCCGGCATCGCCGAGACCGGGAACAATGTAGGAATTTTCGTCCAAGCCTTCGTCAATGGAAGCCAAGACCACGTGGACGTTGTCGCGCCCGCCGTGGGCGGCTTCCAACTTGGCCAGGCCTTCCGGGGCAGCGAGGAGGCAGATGCAGGTAATATCCGCAGCGCCGCGGTCGAAGAGGAACTTGAACGCCTCGATCAGGGTGGAGCCGGTGGCCAGCATCGGGTCCAGGACGTAGACCTGGCGTCCAGTCAGGTCGTCGGGAAGACGCTCCGCGTAAGTGATCGCTTCCAGGGTTTCCTCGTTGCGGGCCATGCCCAGGAAGCCAACCTCTGCGGTGGGCAGCAGGCGGGTCATGCCTTCGAGCATGCCGAGACCGGCGCGCAGAATCGGCACCACCAGCGGCGTGGGCTTGACCAGCCCTGTACCAATGGCGTTGGTGACCGGCGTCTCGATGTTGACCGGTTCAACGCGCACTTCACGTGTCGCCTCGTAAGCCAGCAAAGTGACGAGTTCTTCGGTCAACTGACGAAAAACCGGTGACGGAGTGTTCTTGTCCCGTAGAACGGTCAACTTGTGGGCAATAAGCGGATGGTCCGCAACGAATACGCGCATGAATAAAAGCTACCATTGAGCCGTGCCCAACACACCGAAATTTCGCCAAACCGAGACGACTGCCACGGCACTTTATGCCCAATGGATGGGTGTTGCCCTCGCTGAAGCACGGCGCGCACTTGCGACCGGCGACGTGCCGATCGGCGCCGTCGTGCTTGGACCGGACGGGCAAGTCCTGGGCCTGGGCCGCAACGAGCGTGAAGCACACGGCGATCCGACGGCGCATGCCGAGGTTGTGGCAATCCGCCAAGCCGCAGCAAAACTGGGCGAATGGCGACTGTCCGGCTGCACTCTGGTGGTGACGCTGGAGCCGTGCACCATGTGCGCCGGGGCCATTGTGCTGGCACGCATTCCAAAGGTTGTTTTCGGTGCTTGGGATGAGAAGGCGGGCGCGGCGGGGTCGGTGTTTGATGTGCTGCGCGAACGCCGGCTCAATCACTGGGTCGAGGTTTTTCCGGGCGTGCGCGAGGACGAGTGCGCCGCGCTGCTGCGGGACTTCTTCGCCAGCCACCGCGAGTAGCAACGCCACCAGCACGCTCACAGTCCGCCGCGATTCAAGCGTCAGGGTTCAATAAGAAGCGGCTGCGTGGGCATCACACAGGAAACCCGCTGAATACCCACCTCGGCCGTTGTTCCAACTCCAGCCGGGGTACTCAGGCGATTGTTCCGCCCGGTGTCATCACACCAGTCGACACCAAACGGGTAGGCAACCACGGCACCCTCGCCGGGGACGGCAGTTTCGGGGAGATTTACCGTGAGACTGAACCCGCCGGCGTCGTTCATGGCGGCCAACGTCTCCATTACCTTGCTCCCGGAACCGTCCATGACTTCCACCTGGATCTGCGCGTCGCCGCCGTAGCGAGGATCGCAGGTGGCGTCCGGCGCACTGACGGTGATGGGCCCGCCGGCCCGGGCGGATTCCGCGTCGAGCGAGAACGACGGCGGCATGCACCCGGTCCCGAACGGCGCCGCGCCGGGCGACCCGCAGGCTGTTGTCAGGCCGGCCAAGATGGCCGCGAGTAGTAGCGCGTGCGCTTTGCCCCGTGCCATGTTCTCAAGCCTCGGCTGCCGCGTCGAGGGCATCAATGCGTTTTTGCCGGCTCGACGGCGAGTCCAGGCTGAAGGAGCGGAAGTCACCCAAGTCTTCCCGGATAAACGCCTCCACCTCGCCAATGCGGGCGGTCACAGCAGGCGTGGGCGGGTTGAAGAGCCAGTGGGCGATGCGTTCCCTGGCGGGATCGTACTGCCACAGCCCGATGATCCTGCCGCGATCCACAATGGGGTGGTCCGGCAGCTCGGCCTGGAGCGAGAGCGTGTTGTTGAGAATCTGGCGGTCCCGATCCTCCTCGGCGATGTGGTCGACGGCGTTGCGGCGCAGCAGGAAGAGCGAGTCGGAGCCGGCCAGCAACTGGACCTGCTCTTCTTGTGGGGCTTCGAAGTCCGCGGCTTCACGGATATCCGAGGGCAGCATCCACAAGCCCTCGGGATCCACAACGGTGGATTCCACGGCGCCGGCGGCTGCGAGCGCGGCCTTGGTCTGGGCGACGGTAAAAGCGGTGAACCACTGCGTCTGCTTGAGTGTGGCACCGCCGGTCCAGGCCAGGTAATTCTGCATCAGCGTGGCGCGCGCATCCTCCACCGATTCCTGTACCGGACTAAGCCTTGATCCACCGATCCGGTTTGGGGATTGACTGATTCCCATTTCTTGACGGTTTAGTGTTTTTGGGCAGCACGAGGGGCCGGCCTCGCTGCCGGTGGTGTTCCACGTTTGGTGTTGCTGGGTTGCGCCGGGGACCGGCTGAGTTGACGGGTTTTATGCTGCTTGTGGTGGTGCGTGGGTGGCGGTGAAGAGGTTCTCCCATTCGGTTTGCCAGGGCCACTGGTGGGGCAGGTGAAATTGTTGGCGTCGGGCGCTGGAGGCCATCCGGGCCGGGACGTTGATGATTTTGCGGCGGATCGTGCCGGTCCTGGCCTTGGTGAATTGGCCGGCGGCGAGTATCCCGGCGGTGCGGGCGAGGTTGTAGGCCATGACCGCGGCGACAAGCCAGGCAGAGTTCGCAGCAAACTGTCCAGAGGGCAGGTGGGCCAGGGCACTGTCTTTCAGATCTGCGTTGACTTGCTCGATCCGGGCGTGCTTGCGATGAACCTTGTCGGCAGTAACCGCGTCCAGTGTCTCTGTGGCGATCGTGGTGAAGAAGGAATGGAAACGGTACGTGTCAAAGAGCGTCGGCTGCCCCGGGACGGCCTTCGGGTTCAACTCGGGAATGCGGCGCACGACCAGGCGCCCGGGGACACGCTCGGCCTTCTTCCGGGAGGAGAACGCGGTGAACGGAATCTCGGCGACTTCTGCCACTGACACCCATGTTTGTGTGTCCTCGTCGTAGATGGCATTGGTGTATTTGATCGGAGTCCACGCATCCGTCCCGATCGCTGTGATCGCGCGTTTGACGGCCTTGTTCATCGGCACCGTGACCGTGACATCGGCCCCGCCGGCCACCGCTGCGCTCACGGACGGGTACCCGTAGTAGGCCGAGTCGAAACGACATACCACCGGCCCGGGCGTGTTGGTGCGTTTGAGTGTCCCGAGCGCTTCGGTGACGAACTTGTTCGCACCGCGGGCGGAGTTCGCGGCCCCTTTACGCAGGCGCTGGGCGATGATCACCGGGGCGGTGTCTTCCCTCGAGGCGGTGGCAAGGACGGCGTTCAGGCCCCGGACCTTGGAATAGCCATAAGCGGAGCCCTGCTTGGCGTAGCCGTGAACTTCGATAATCGTGTCATCAACATCCACGAAGACGAAGTCTTCCCCGGACGGTGTCCCGAACAGGGGCGCCGTCCGGGCCAGATTGACCAGGAACCGGGAGGCCACAGCATCGAGTTGCTTCACATGCCCAAAGGTGAAAGAGCGCAGGAACGAACCCAGTGTTGACGGGGCAAAGCAACCCGTGAACGCCTTCTTCATCCCGCCATGGCGCAGTACGGCCATGTCATCAATGGAATCGGCCCCGGCAACCATACCCGCCACCAGGGCAGCGACCTTCAACCCAGCATTCGCACCCTTATCCGTCGGGATCGTGAGCCACTCATCAGCAAGAGCATGCAGACCCGCGTCCTGAGCCAACCGCATCACCGGGACAAGACCCGTGGACGACACAAGGTTCTCCTCATCAAAGGAAACTGACACGGCCGCCGGGGTGTGGGAAACTAACATCTACGAGATGTCCTTCATTTTCAGGAAAATTGAGCTGTGGTAAGTCCAATTATCCCCGAAAAGACGGGCA